>RDYW01000071.1 GCA_004293485.1 Sphingobacteriales bacterium
GAAAACGACAAAAAAATAGCGGCCGATAAAATAGCTTTACTTTCAAGGGCTTTAGGTAACGCTGAAACCCAATCGGATGCTTTATTAGCAATTGATAAAGATTATTACGCCCAAGTAGCCGCTTTAGGAGCAGATGCCACAGACGAGCAAAAAGCCAACCTAGCAAGGCAACGTGATAACCTAAAAGAAAGCCTAAACTCCAGCCAATTTGATATAAAAAGCGACTGGCAAAAACTGTTTAATTACTACGATGTAATGAGCAAACAAGCCGTTTTAAAAGCTATACAAACAAGGCGAGATTTATTAATCGCAAATCAAAACGACCCTGAAAAGAAACTTTCGCCAGAAGAGTTTACAGCAAGAAGCAACGACTTAACCAACCTTGAGTATAAGGTAAACGACCCTATGGGTAATAAACCTGCCAAAGCATTAGAACGGTATAATGAGTTACTAAAAACTAACGCTAAAGATAGCGCAACGGCTAAGGCAGCTTGGGAAGAGTATGCAAACTCTGTACAAAATAGAGTAGCTAAAAATATTGAAGTTTTAAAAGGGTTACAAGAAATCGCAAACCTAATTGGAGGTGGTTTAGATGACCAAACCAATAAGGATATAGAAAACGCAATAGGTATGGCCGAGGGCGCAGCTGGATTATTAAGCGGCGACCCTGCAAAAATGATACAAGGCGGTATAAAATTAGTTACTTCCGCAATAAAACTATTCGACCGCCAAGATATTAACCTTGAAAAGAAAATAGCTGGGTATAGAAATATTTTAAAGTCCCTTGAAAAATCCTACCGTTCATTGCAGAACCAAGTAGAAAACTCCGTAGGTAACTCTTACTATGAAGATAGCGAAAAACTTATTCAAAACCTTGAAAAACAAAAGGCGGCCATCGCAGAAATGCGAAAAGCGGAAGAAGATAAAAAGAAAACCGACCAAAGTAAAATCGATGATTACGATAGGCAGTTGGAAGATGCTGCGTTAAAACAGCAAGAGTTAGCCAAAGCCGTAAGCCAAAATTTACTACAAACCGACTATAAAGCCCTATCAAACACCTTAGCCGATGCTCTAACAAGTGCATTTATGGCTGGAGAGGACGGTGTGAAGTCGCTAAACAACGCCTTTGAAGATTTTATAGGAAAGTCGATAAAAAACAGCTTGCGATTGGCTTTGCTTGAACCAATTGTAAAACAAGTAACGGACGATTTAGTAAAATATGGCAAAGATAACGGCAATAGTATTGCTGGTTTTGATTTTAAACCTGCAATAGGCAAGTTACAAGATGCTGGGAAACAATTTACAGAAGCATTAGGAACAATGCCCGAATATTTTAAAACCGATAAATCAAAAGCCCAAGGCGGAGGTATGGCAGGGGCAATAAAACGTGATTTAACCGAAGAAACAGGAACGCTAATAGCTGGGCAGTTTAACGGTATGCGCTTGGCACAAATTGAAGCTAACACCCTACTAAGCAATATCGGTATGATGGGCGCAAAACAATTAGAGGTGGCCACAGCTAATTTAGAAACTGCCATAAAAATTGAACAAAACACCAAACGCACAGCGGACACCGCCGATGCCTATTTGCCGTATTTGAAAAATATGAGCGATAGCATAGGAGGTAATTTAAACATAGCATTAAGAAGTCAGGGTAAATAATGGGATATAAACTAAACAACAAAGATTTTAAAGGTATTTTTGGTATTGATGTTACCACAGGCTCGAACACTTTTTTAGCTTTCCCAAAAAGAAAGGAGAGTTTAAACAAAAACTGGGCAGAATTAAACGGACTAGAAATAGATTTGCAAGAGCCTTTTTTTGAATCAAGAGAATTTAAGTTGAATTGTTGCTTAAATGTTGTAAATTTGGGCAACGCAACAGCTGCAAAAACAGAATATTGGAACAAATATAACGGTCTATTTACCGAGTTAAGCGGTTTAGGAACGCACCAGCTGTTTGTGGAAGATTTAGGAAAAACATTTTATGTTTATTACAAAGAGCAAAGCAATTTTCAAAAGCTAACATCTTTTAGTAGCGGTAAAATTGCAGTAACATTTGATTTAGTGTTTGGCGAAACAAACCCCTCCGACAATATGGATGCGGTTTATTTAGTGGACGAACAAGACAGGTATTTAATAGCATAATATGGAATTAAAATTTAAAAAAGAATTGATTGCCGAGGCGGTAAAATGCGAAATTTGCAAACCTTTTGAAAGTAAATTAGCCGAGGCAAAAAGCGTGGGAGAGTTACTGGCAATGTACATTGCTGGAATTGATTTTTGCTTAGAAAAAAACTTTCCATCAAACGATTTTTTAATTAAAAATGCTGGGGAAGAGTTAGTAAACTTTGGCATACACATTGACAAAGAAATTGATTTAACCAACCCCCAAAAAGCCGTTTTGTTGGGTAAAACAAACGCAAACTTAAATTACAACGAGTTTGAAACAGGCGAGGTTTTTGTAAAACACAACAGCAAAGCAAATATTAACGTAGGCGGTAATGCCTATTTGGTAATTGATTGTTTTGATAATACTGAAACCTCCGTAATAGCCTACGGCGATGCAAAGGTATTGCTAAACATTTACAAAGGGGCAAAAGTTACAACAGCGTGTGTAAATCACGCAGTAATTAGCGAGGTTAAAAAAAATAAAATATCGTATTAGTGGTAACGGTAATAAAAAAAGACGGTACAGTAAGGGCGGTAATACACCCTGACGAAGGTAGCCAAATGGAACGCTCCTTAATGGGGCAAGATGTGGTTACCGTTGGTATAAGCGTGGCCGTGGCCATACCTTTTGCCATTGGCGATAGTGCCGTTTTTTTTGGCGAACAATATTTTTTAAATTCTATACCAAGCGTTACAAAAACCGCAAGGAGAAACCTGCAATACCGTTTAGTTTTCGAGAGTAAATCGTACGACTTAGCTAAAACGCAATACCTTTTTTTAAATACCATAAATCAGTTTAAAGACGGTAAATTTACAATGACAGCAACCGCATTAGGGTTTTTGCAATTGATAATTTACAACCTAAAAAGGCGTGAACCACAAAGCGGTTGGTACATTAGGTTTGTGGAGCAAACGGACGAAAAAACACTCGAATTTGACAGCAACAATTGCTTAGAAACTTTGGTAAGGCTGGCACAAGAATTTGAAACGGAGTATATTGTTGATGGCTATGCCATAAGCCTTTACCGCAAACAAGATAACTCAAACATTACCCTAAAATACGGCAAAAATGAGGGTTTATATTCATTAACTAGGAATAACCAAGACAGCAGTAACGTAATTACACGCCTGTACGCTTATGGCAGTGATAAAAATTTAGGAACTCAATACCGCAACGGAGCGGTAAGGTTAAGGTTAAGCGATGAGGTGTACATCGAAAAACTTACCGAAAAATACGGAATTATTGAGGGTACAAAAGTGTTTGAAGATGTTTACCCACAACGTACTGGCACAATTACAAGCGTAACATCTCCTTTAATCTTTGTCGATAGTTCAATGGATTTTGATTTGACTGGCTACTTAATTTCTGAGGTAAACGCTAAATTGGTTTTTAAAAGCGGACTATTAGCTGGCTATGAGTTTTT
>RDYW01000072.1 GCA_004293485.1 Sphingobacteriales bacterium
TTGTTGTTCAGCTGATGAAGAAGCAACATACCCGTAATGGCAATACCTGAAGTACCGTTTATAGTATAGTTATTTACCACAGGTACATCGTTCACTCCACTCACCGAAAATACTGCTTGGGCTGTGCTGCAACCACTCACATTACAAACTTGGTACCTGTAGCTGGTAATCGTGGTCACGCCTTGTGGCAAATTCAAAGTAGGGACAAAAGTAAATGCTCCACTTCCATTAACACTTAATACCCCAATATTCGCCCCTAGTAAGGTAGTTACTGTGTTCAATGTCAAGCCCGTTAAGCTGGTATTGGTATTTGGGTTAAGGTCATTTGCTAATAAATTCCCTCCCGATAAACTTGTTTTTTCGTTGGTGATGAACGCGTCATTGGCTGGAACAGGGCTTACTCCACTTACGCTAATTGTTAATGTAGCACTCGTGCAAGTCACTGCGGGGTCGCACACTTGATAGTTTAAGGTGTAAATTCCTGGAATTGAGCTGATGAAAGTAGCCAAACCTTGTCCTGTAATGGTAACAAAGCCACTAGTGATGGTATTGATAGTTCCATTGGAAATTACACTGATGGGATTAATACCGCTTAAAGTGAGTTGAGTAGTAGGATTGTCAATATCTCCCCATCCAGTGATGCTTCTTGTGGTTATGCTGCCTGATGTGCCAGAAATAGTAACAGGAATAGTGGAAGCAAATGGAGCATCATTTATGCCCGAAATTGAAAATACTAAATTAGCAGTAGTGCAAATAAATGGGTCACAAATTGAGTATGCATAAAAAGTAGATCCATTGAAATCAGCATTTGGAATAAATCGAATAGCACCTGTGCCAGTGATAGTAAGGAGTCCATTTGAGATAGATCCATTAAATGAAGTAATGGTTAAATTATCTCCATCAATGTCATTATAGCCTGTAATAGAGCCTAAAATTTGAAAATCCTCAAATCCAGAAATTGTTAAATTATTAACGGTAGGAACATTATTAGCACTTGTTAAGGTAATGACATAAATACCAGTAGCAGTTGAAGTAGCTCCTCCATTATCTGTTGCTGTAAAACCGAAACTTAAACTACCTATATAGCTACCTGAAGGGTCAAAGCTAAGAGAGGCGGCTTCAACGCCAGTAAGGGTAGTTCCAGTACTTAATATTGATGTACACGAAGGAGTACAATAATATAAAGTTCCGTATGCAGAATTTGGCAAGGAAGTAATGGTATAATAAGCAATTGCACCATCATTATCGCTTGCTTTAAGTCCAGTTATTGTAGTTGAAGGAGCATTTCGTGGGATGCTTACTCCTACATTTGTAACAGTAGGTGCTGTATTACAGGGATTTAGCCCCATTCCCAAAATTGTAACGGTTTTTGAAGCCGTACATTGAGCAGTTCCTGTAGCTGTTACAGTATAAATTCCTGTAACTGAGGTGGCCGCCACATTAATACTTGTGGTGGTGGCGTTGGTACTCCATCGGTAAGTGTTTCCACCCGAGGATGTCAGCATAATTCCAGTTGGTAAATTACAGGCGGTGGTTGTAATATTTCCTATGTAAGTACTAATATTGACATTTGGAAGAGTAATAACCCGCATATTTACTACGGTGCTTCTAAAGCTACAACTTGATGAAGCCACATTTGCGGCTGAGGTTCCAACAACAATTGCATATTTGGCTCCATTGTCGGTTAAAGCAATATTAACACCAGTAAGCGTAGCATAATAGACGTAATTCGAACCCTGTAATGCAGAAGTGGTGGTGATAACAGACGAAAGATCATTCCAAGTATTTCCATTATCAGTACTTTTTTGCCATTTATAAGATGTAAAATTATTATATTTTGATGTTACAGTAGCTACAAAATTTTGAGTATTCGCACCACAAACAGTAGGAGAATATCCAGTGTTGAAACTTACAATTGGGATACAAGATTTAAAAGATATATCATCTAATGCCCAATCATTTCCACCTCCACCTGAAGCATTATTTCTAATTTTAACAGTTAAAGAGGTTTGATTTGTTTTTGTAAGATATTGAAAACCTACCTGTTGCCATTGTCCAGTATATGAAATATCTCCAGATGAATATTGCTCGATATCATCGACAGAAAATGCAATATTGGGATTAATACCTGAAATACTAGAATATTGTGCACCTCCACAACTAGGACAAATATTACGTATCCATGCAGAATATTCATAATTCATATCAGGACAAAGGTTAGTAATATTATCACTTATTACTACATCAGGAGCATATGATGCATTTACTATAAGCATGTAGCCTGAATTTGAACCAGTAGTAGGTGCTGGATTTCCTGTCAAAGGATTTGATGCTCCAGTATGGTCACCAAAAACAGTCCACCATCCATCTCCAAAAACTCCACCACCACTTGAACCTGACCCATTACAATCTGTTGAATTTGCAACAGAATATTCTCCATCCTGAGGATGACTACAATCTAAAGGTGCATATGTATATGAAGTCCCTGCAATAGTCCCCAAATTTTGACCTGTTCCTGATCCAAAAGTTCCTGAAAAGGCGTTACTGAATGCATTATCACCAGTTTGATCTGCACATAGTGTTGTAGAATTTGCAATTTGAATTTTTAGCGGAGACGAACCACTACAAGTAATATTACTTCCAGATGACGATAATTTATAAATAGCGTACCCAGTACTACTTATAATATCTCCTAAAGCACCTGTAACAGAAACATTTAAGGCTAAAGTTACAAAACTGGTTGTGCCAAAAATAGGAGTTGTAGTACCTCCTATCACATTACCACCTGCACTTGAAGTGGCACCCTGCCCTACATATATCCTAACCTTTCCCGCTGCAAATTGAGCTAAATCATCTCCAGAAGCATCGGTATATCCTGATATTGTAGTACCATCAGGATTGATTAATCTTATCGAATTAGGGACATAACTCATCCCTGTCGGAATCTCTTGATTTAGAGAAACCCCAAATAAGGTCGAACTATTTGGAACAGCTACATTGACCCTAAATTGAATTATATTTCCAACTCCGATATTACCTGCATTTTGATCTCGATATGAAATGGTTGTGTAAGCACAGGTATTATTTAAAACTACAATTGTATAAATTCCAGAATTTGAAGATACAGCATTTTGATTATCTATTACCTTGTAAGTAAATGTATAATTACCCGATGAAGTAGAATTAGGAGTGAAAGAAAAGCTATTTGCAGCAGACCCTGAAATAGTAACTCCAGCTAAAGTAATAGGAATATTATTAGCATCATATAAAACTCCACCACTAGGAATAGTAGAAAATATTATTCCTGTTACAGTCCCATCTATATCAGTACCTGTAGGAGAAGTAATAACTGAATTTGAACCCGAAGAGATTACACCTGATGTAACTGTACTTGCAACTGGTGCATCATTTACCCCCAATATTGACAAAGTTAAATTAGCAGAAGTACAAGTAAATGGATCGCAGACTGAATATGATACTGTAGATAGACCTGTTTGATTTTGTGCTGGAGAAAATGTAAAAGTTCCTGTTCCTGATATTGTAATACTTCCGCCCCCAGAGGTAGTAAATACGCCTGAT
>RDYW01000073.1 GCA_004293485.1 Sphingobacteriales bacterium
CTGCCCACATTCCCACAACAAATATCATCATCAATAATGATAATATTTTAAATAAAAAATCTACTTTTGATTTGTACTAAAAATGGGAAGCTTACAAAATATTGGCAAATGTAAAAATTATTTTTAGAAAAAATGTCAAAAGTTGTCGTCAAATTGTCAAGTGTCTGCCAGTTGGGTGGTGGGTGGGCTTTGGGTGCGGTTGGGTAAAATTAAATGTGGTGTTTTTGTGTCGGCAAGTGCGTTGGCAAAACACCTCTTTTAATATTGTGAAGCGTTGGCATTTTCGTCCTCCGTTTCTGTCGGTTTATAGTCGAGTTGTCGGTCGTCCTACGCTTGCTGGTAACGTTTTGCAGATTTGCGATGGGCGGGCTTTTTACCACTAATGTTGATGCGGAGCACTAAACTTTCGGCTACCACTAAACTGTCTGCGGAGCACGAAACCCCGCCTATTGCAAATGTGCTGTTACCTGCTGCCCTGCTGTCCGTCCTAAGCACAACTGTTGGAAGTTTCGATGCAGGATGTTCAAAGCACGCTACATTCAATGCTCTGTCGGTTGAAGACCCCACGAACCATTGCACTGTCGGGTGCGTTGGCTTGCAAGCTCTTTTTATTTTTTTCAGCGTTGGAGTTGTGTGTTGAGAAAAAATTAAATGTGCTTGCAAATGCGTTGGCATCAGTTGTGTTGTCGTTTGTGTTTCAGCTTTCATTTTAGTCGCTTTGCAAGTTTACCTACTGTCATACCTTGAACTAAGATGGAGAAACAAACTATGATATAAGTTGTCGTTACCCAAATGTCTTTGTTCATTGATGGCTCAATGGAGAGTGCTAATGCAATTGAAATACCTCCTCTTAAACCACCCCAAGTAAGAAGCATCAATGTTCGGTTTGTTATTTTTTCCTTTAGTCGTATGGCCAATGATGGAATGAATACCGAAAAATATCTTGTCAGAATGCTTACAATAATTAGCAGTAATGAAACAAAAATTATGGTTGGGCTTGTCTTGATTAATAAAAGTTCAAGTCCGATTAAAACAAAAAGTGTAGCGTTTAGAATTTCATCAATCAGTTCCCAAAACTTGTCTACGTATTCGGCTGTGATGTCACTCATGCCGAAATTTTTTCCGTGGTTGCCTGTAATAATGCCTGCTGCAACCATTGCCAAAGGTCCAGATACATGAATGTAATGTGCTAAGGTGTAGCCACCCATTACAATTGCTAAAGTGATTAAAACCTCTACTTGATAGTTGTCAATGCTTGCAATAAGTTTGAAGCCAATCAAGCCAATTATTAACCCCAATAAAACACCCCCGATTGCTTCCTGTGCGAAAAGTAAAAGCACATTTGAGAATTGTATTTCAGTGTTGGGTTGTGCTAATTGAAGAATGGTGATGAATACAACTACTGCAACACCATCATTAAAAAGTGATTCGCCTGCAATTTTAGTTTCCAATGATTTTGAAACACCTGCTGTTTTTAGAATATTTAAAACTGCTATTGGGTCGGTTGGCGAAATTAATGCTCCGAATAAAAGTGAATGAATGAACTGAACTTCTATTCCGCAAAAGTTGAGCAAATAAAATGTCGCTGTTCCAATAATGAAAGTGCTTAACAAAACACTAATGGTTGAAAAAAGAATAATGCTTAAACTTTCGCTTTTTAAATCTTTATACTTTACATGAATTGCACCTGCGAAAAGCATAAAGCTCAACATGCCTTCTAATAATAATTCGCTGAAATTTATTCCTGAAAGATGTTGTGAAACAGATTCCTTAAGCGAAGGGAAGAAATATCCCACGGCTAATATCCCAAATGAGAAAATTAATGACATTAACATCAATCCAATTGCACTTGGTAATTTTAAAATCCGAAAATTGATGTAGGCAAATGCAGCCGACAAAACGATGATTACTGAAAAGAGGTGAAAGAAATCCATGTCTTATTTTTTACTGATTTGTTCTTAAGTAAAATTTATTATCATCTCATTTGAGTTTACTCTTACTTTCAACCATTCTTCAATTTTTTTTCTTTCTTTCCCTTCAATTTTTGCATTTGATTTTATGTTGCAAATCCAAACGAGGCTTTGTTCTTTATTTGTATTATTAAATACCTGTTGAAGAATAAAAGATTGAACGGAAGGATATTGCGTTTTAAGTTCATTAAAAATTTGTTTGGTCAATTTGTTTTGAGAGTTTAGACTGTCCAACTGATTTTGAAGTAGTTGAATTTGATTTTCCTTTTCTGTAAGTGCAAGTGTAAGTTGGTTTGTCTGCTCACTTTCTTTACTGTCTTTTAAATAAGCAAACCCTTGTCTGACTGTTAAAGCTGATGTATCAAGATTATATTTTGGCAGTTTGCTTTTCAATAAAGTGATTGCCTTTACATCAATAAATTGTCCGCCATAAGTGAGTGTAATGGATTTGTTTTTTGTGTCAATGTTTTTCTTAAGTAAATAGTCATTAGGAAAAATTGCTTCGTTCTCAACAAACTTATTAGCTCTTTCTTGAAATTTATTTTGCTGAACAATATCGTAACCAAAATAAATACTCGGAACAAGAGTAGTAATAACAACTCCCAAAACAATTCGTTTTGATTTTAATTCGTCTTTAGCTTCTGGCAAATGTTTGAACGGAAATTTTAAAAATCGTGTAGTGATGAGTGTTGCCAATGCAATAAATACTGTGTTGATAAGGAACAAATAAAATGCACCGAAGAAAAATGGAAATTGCAGTGTAGCCAAACCATAACCTGCTGTGCAAAGCGGTGGCATCAAAGCGGTAGCGATTGCAACACCAGGAATTACATTTCCTTTTTGTCTGCTTGATGTTGCTAAAATTCCTGCAAGTCCGCCAAACAAAGCTATTAGAACATCATAAATGTTTGGAGAAGTTCGTGCAAGTATTTCAGAGTGTGCTTCGTTGATTGGAGAAAGTAAAAAGTAAAGTGTTGATGTTGCCAAACCAACACCTGCTGCAAACAAATAATTGAAAAGAGATTTTCGGAGTAGTGCTAAATCGTTTATTGCCATTCCCAATCCAAGTCCCATGATGGGTCCCATTAAAGGAGAAACCAACATTGCTCCAATAATTACTGCTGTGGAGTTTACATTCAGTCCAAGCGATGCAATTAAAATTGCAAAAACCAAAATCCAAAGGTTAGTTCCTTTAAAGACAACTCCTCTGTCAATGTTGTCAATGACGGTTTGGTAATCTTCCTTCTCTTTATTTAATCTGAAGTTGTCTAAAATATTCATTCTGTTTTGATTGGTCTTTGCATTATTATTATTATTTACAAAGATAGTTTTTTGAGTCTCCACCTAACTATGAAAAACGGTCTTTATGCGGTTGGGTAAAATTAAAAGTGAAGCAACTTAGCGTTTGGTTTTGTAGGTGGCGTTGCTTCTCTTTTAATTTTCGAAGGATAGCAAACACGGCTTTGCCGAAATTTCACACTGCTCGTTCATTGGTCAAAAGTTTGTTGAACTGACACCCTTCGGGTGAACGCATCCTTCATGCACGAAAATACATAAATTCATCTAATATTGGGTTTGGTTTAAATCTTTAATTTTAAAAAA
>RDYW01000037.1 GCA_004293485.1 Sphingobacteriales bacterium
CTCGGCATTTTTATACCACGCCATAAAAGCAGGCCTAGATATGGGCATTGTAAATGCTGGTATGCTAGAGGTTTACGAAGAAATACCCAAAGAACTGCTCGATAAAGTAGAAGATGTATTGCTAAATCGCCGCCCCGATGCTACCGAAATATTGGTAGATTATGCCGAAACTGTAAAAAACAAAGGTAAGGTAATTGTTAAGGACGAGGAATGGCGCAAAACATCGGTACAGGATAGGCTTTCGCACTCCCTTATTAAAGGTATTATTGATTATTTGGATGTTGATGTGGAGGAAGCCCGCCTACAATATGCCAAACCTATTGAAGTTATTGAAGGCCCGCTAATGGCTGGTATGAACATTGTGGGCGATTTATTTGGCGAAGGAAAAATGTTTTTACCACAAGTGGTAAAATCGGCAAGGGTAATGAAAAAAGCCGTAGCCCTATTATTGCCTTACATTGAAGCCAGTAAAGAAGTGGGCAGCAACAGTAGCGCAGGAAAAATTTTAATGGCCACCGTAAAAGGCGATGTTCACGATATTGGTAAAAACATAGTAGGCGTAGTATTGGCCTGCAATAATTTTGAAGTGATAGATATTGGCGTAATGGTACCTGCTGCCCGCATTTTAGAAGAAGCCAAAAAACATAAGGTAGATATTATTGGCCTAAGTGGTTTAATAACCCCATCGCTGGATGAAATGGTGCATTTTGCCAAAGAAATGGAACGCTTACAAATGGATATTCCGTTAATTATTGGCGGCGCAACTACCTCACGCATACATACCGCCGTAAAGGTAGACCCGCATTATAAAGGATCGGTAATACACGTTTTAGATGCCTCACGTAGTGTAGGTGTGTGTAGCAATTTGCTAAACACCGAAACAAAAACATCATACATTGAAGGTATAAAAGACGATTATCACCAAACCCGCGAAGCTTACAATGCCAAAAAAGTAGATAAAAAGTTTATGCCCATTGCGGTTGCCCGTAACCATAATTTTAAAATTTCCCTTAGCGGGGAGATGCCTAAAGCACCTAAATTTACAGGTACAAAGGTTTTAAATAATTTCCCTTTGGAAGATTTGGTGCCTTACATAGATTGGAGTCCGTTTTTTCATACTTGGGAGCTAAGAGGCACTTACCCCAAAATATTTGAAGATAAATATGTAGGCCTAGAAGCACAAAAACTTTTTGCCGATGCACAAATATTACTACAAAAAATTGTAGATGAGAAACTGTTAACCGCAAAAGCCGTTTTTGGTTTTTGGCCAGCCAATAGTGTGGGGGATGATATTGTTTTAAATTTAGGTAACAACCAACAAGTAACCATACACACCCTCCGCCAACAGGCCGAAAAACCTAAAGACGAACCTTATTTCGCTTTGGCGGATTTTATTGCGCCTAAAAGTACGGGCTTGCAAGATTATTTTGGTGGCTTTGCGGTAACTACAGGTATAGGTTGCGACGAAATGGTGGCCAAATTTGAAGCCGACCACGACGATTATAACAGCATAATGGCCAAAGCCTTAGCCGATAGACTAGCCGAAGCCTTTGCCGAAAAACTACACGAACTAGTACGTAAAGATTATTGGGGCTATGCCACCAACGAAATTTTAAATTCCGACGACCTTATTAAAGAAAAATACCAAGGCATTCGCCCAGCACCAGGTTACCCTGCCTGCCCCGACCATACCGAAAAAGAAACCCTTTTTAACCTACTAAACGCCGAAGCCGAAATAGGCTTAAAACTCACCGAAAGCTTTGCCATGTACCCTACCGCAGCCGTAAGTGGCTTTTATATGGCACACCCGCAATCCCGCTACTTTGGCCTAGGCAAAATAGATAAAGACCAAGTGGTAGATTATGCCAACAGAAAAGGTATGGATGTGGAAGTGGCGGAGAGGTGGCTGGGGCCGAATTTGGGGTATTAGGGAGGTATGGATTTTATAAGGGTAATTTTTACAATAAAAAGCTACAAAAACCAAAAGCAATTTTTGAAATTTTAATTTATTCGTCAGTTAAGGTTTTTAAAAAACTTATGATATTACTTTTTTCGCTAACCGATAGTTTTAAATTATCAAATGGCAGCGTTTGGTGCTTTAATTTCATACCAATACCATTTCCGCCACCAAGTTCATAAAATTTAATAACATCAACTAAAGTAGTATAGATACCGTTGTGCATGTAGGGGGCAGTTTTTTCAATGTTACGTACAGTTGGGGTTTTAAACGAAAATTTTAATTCTTCTATTTGATTTACATTATACCTCCCTTCATCGGTATCTACGACTGCATTTTTCCATGCTACACTTTTGGGCACACCTATTACTTCCGACTCTGTATTGTTAAACCAAGGTGGTACGGTACCATTATATAAAGGAATAAAATGGCAACTAGCGCATTTTCCTTTACCTGTAAAAATATTGAAGCCATTAATTTCAGCGGCTGTTAGAATTGCTTTGTTTTGAAAATACTTATCAATTTTTGAGCTAAATGGCATTAAACTTCTTACATAGGAGGCAATGGCATTTCTCACTTCGTATGGTGTAATTTCTTTTTTATTGGGATAGGCATTTTTAAACATTTGCATTATTTCGTTATTTTTTAATAAACGATTATTAATTTCTTTAGGTGATAAATTAAATTCATCGGGGTTTTTCATCACGCTCTCTATTTGATTTTCTAAGTCTTGAGACCTTAAATCGAAAAAATATGATTTTTGAAACGAGGAATATAGTAAAGTAGGCGAATTTCGCATTACTGAATTACTGTGTACATTTATACCCGATGTTACATTTCCATCAGTAAATGCATTATCGGCATGGTGGCATGATGCACAGCTAAGTGTATTATTAAGTGATAAGCTTTTGTTGTTAAATAAAACTTTACCCAGTGTTTTTTTTTGTTTGGTTGATTTAGATTCAGCATAAGGCGAAAAAGCATCAGGGTTAATTTTTTTACCTTGCATCAAATCTGCTAGATGACCATAAAATACTTTGTTTTCTGTAAAGTGTGGCGTTTTATAAATCACTAATTTAAAATCATTTTCTAAAGCAACACTAAGGGGCATTAAATAATTTTTAATAAAAACTAATCTATTAAAGCTATCAAATTTTGGGTTTTGAATTAAATATTTTATGGCATTATTAGCAATATAAATAAAATTTTGATTGTGTTTTTTTTGGTTAGTGTTACCATACATTGTATAGTAATCTACTATTCCAATTATAGAATACTGTGCTTCGCTAATTGAATTAAACGCTACTGGCGAATCAAAACCTGTAATTCCTAAAGTGGCTATACGAATAATTTGATGTTGAATTAGCTCGTAAAAATGATGATTTTGAACAGGTAAATCTTTAAAGGTTTGTTTAATAAAGTTTAAATCTGTTTTTAAAATATTAACTTCTTTTGTTAATTTAATATAATCTATGCTGTCGTTACATATAATTTCTTCAATTACTTGGTATCCACTGGCTTCATTTACAATATTATCATCGGTTTTTATTTCGGGTAATGCAGGCCCATTTATTCTTCGAGCTAAACCTTGAAAATAGTATTCTACAAAGGGTTCAATTTTTTTGTACTTATTTCTACTGTTAAAAAACGAAATTTTAATTTTTTTAGTGTCTTTTAATTTTACCAGTTCGTTTAAAGCTAAGTTTAGGGTATCTATTTTTTCTTCTATGTCTGTATGAATTAAAGATTCGAAACTTTTATTCTCATTTTTGGTACACGAAATAACAATTATAAATAAACAAAAAAAAAGTATTTTTTTTAACATGATATTTTAATATAAAAAACCTTTCGTTGTCATTACGAAAGGTTTTTAAGAATTTAAAATTTAATTTATCTAGGTACGTTGTTAATAATAAGTGTTTGTCCGCCAGATTTATAAGGTTGTACCGAAGTAGCTTTACTAGGGTTTAGGTATTTATCACCTTCAACCCAAGTATGTGCGTGTACGTTGATGGTAAATGTACCAGGCACTCCAACAATATCCGAAATATCAATCATGGCACCATGTTCCCATGCGCCAAATTTTAACTGATTACCACCTTTTGGGTTGTATTTAGTATTTAATATGCTGGCATCGCCGTGTGTCATATCCATAAATTGTTTTTTTGTACCAGTAGCAATGTTGTATTGCCAAATTAATGAATTATGGGTAGCCTCAGGCCAAAACGAATCGCCATCTTCCTGTATGTAAACAAAGTTTTCGGTTACACATACGTTGTCGGGGTTTATAATATCTTTTCCTTTTACGTTAGCCCCAGTTGGTGATACATCGCCATCGGCAACTATTTTTAATGTTCCTTTAAGTGGGTCATTGGCATCCATTTTTAACTGATACACGCGTCCCATGTAAGTTTTTTCGGTTGAGCCATTTACGCCCGTTGAAACAAAGTAAATTTCTCTGCTATTTGCTGCACTACCTTTACGGTAATCTAAATCTTCCACACGACCAAACTGTATAGCTTTGATGGTGTTATTTAGGCTTTCAATTTCTGGCCCTGTTAGGTTTTTAGCATTTACAACTTCTGCAAACTCAATATCGTAGGTATTGTTCCAAGTCATCGCTGTTTCTATCTGATTTAAATCTTTTCTACGCAAAGCATACAATTTGCCATTTTCTAAATCACCAACAGTATTAGATACATACAAGTAAACTTGTCCGTTGCTTGCATCTTCACCACAAATAATTACAGTTTTACCTGGATAAGCACCTTTATTTAAAGGCACAGCGTTTTCGCCACTATACTTACCTAATGCAGGTTTAACTCTACTATTATCAAATGGTTTTGCATATCCAAAAGGGTCTATAGCGTGTGTCATAGCATTTACGTTAGATTCGCCAGTCGTTAAAAATAAAGGACCGAAACCATGTTCTTGTGGCGTAACTAAAGTGCCAGAACATAATCTAAACATACCACCATCGGTATTAACGATGTATTCACCTTTGGTAAGGTTTAGTTTTTTATCGAGATACAATCTTGATACAGCCCAGGTATTTTCGTGATTGGTAACCATAATATAACCACTACCATCAGGGTTTGCCAAAAAGCCTTGCCCATCTGGTGCGCCACCGTAAATCATTTTTCCCGAATTTGGGATTGTATCTTCGCTACTTACCAACGTAAATACGCCAACGTTTGAAAACTCGGGAAACATTTTAATAAACGAAGGCGTAACCGAGCGATTTTTAAATTCAATAGTTTCTACTGGCTGTGTGATTTCTTCTTCTTTTTTCTTTTTACAAGAAACAATGACAACGCTAATTATAAGTGTTGCAGTAATTAATAAAGTTGGTTTTTTTAACATGATAAGTAATATTTGTTTGGTGCAAAAAACCACAAACTATATTAACCTTTCGTTATGCCACCATTATGTATCTATTACAGTTACTTAAATTTAATGTTAGCTAAAAATCAATTTAAATTACATTATAGAGTTTAAGCAAATCAATTTTATTTATTATTATACATTTACCAATAACTTATAACCTCGGCCATGCACATTTATAATTTCTACCTTTTCATCATCTTTTAAAAACTTACGTAATTTGCTTAAAAAAACATCCATACTGCGGCCATTAAAGTAGTTATCATCATGCCAAATTTTTAACAGTGCTTCTTCGCGGGTAAGCACATCGTTTAATTTAAGGCAAAGCAAACGTAATAATTCGGCTTCTTTGGTACTAAGTTTTTGTACCTGTTCATTTCGGGTTATTACTTGGTTAATAAAATCAAAATAGTAAGTACCAATACTAAATGCGGTAGCTTGGTTTTCGTTTTTTACGTCGTTAGTTTTACTTCGTTTTAAAAGCGCATTGATACGTAACAGTAGTTCTTCTATGCGAAAAGGCTTTGTAATATAATCATCGCCACCTAAATTATAAGCGGTAGTTTTATCATCCATCATGCCTTTTGCGGTAGCAAAAATTAGGGGTATATGGGCATTTATTTTACGTATTTCTTTGGCTAAAGTAAAACCATCTTTTTTAGGCATCATTACATCTAATATACAAATATCGAAATCGTTGGCAGTAAAAGCCCGCAATCCTGCATCGCCATCTTTGGCAAGTACTACTTTAAATTTTCCTTTTATTTGTAAATAATCTTCTAAAAGCAAGCCTAAGTTAGGATCGTCTTCTACCAATAGTATTTTATTTTGTTGCATTGTAATAGGTTTTTTGGCTTTTAGTTATGTTTAAATTTTATAATAAACTCCGAACCAATATCCTTATCGCTGTAAACTAGGATACTACCGTTCATTTTTTTAACCATCGTATGTACATAACTTAGCCCTAAGCCAAATCCTTTTACATTATGTACATTACCTGTGGGGATACGATAAAATTGGTCGAATATTTTTTTCAGCTGGTCTTTGTTCATACCTATACCCTTGTCGGTAATTTTTATAATTAGTTCGTTTGTATTGTTTTGGGTATTGATATTTATTTGAGGGTAATCTTTGCTGTACTTTAGGGCATTATCAATTAAATTAAAAATAACATTGGATAAATGCAGGTAATCGCCCGTAATGGTATGGTGTATAGCATTAAGTTGCAAGGTTAAAACGGCATTGTGTTTTTGCAATTGTAGGCGCATACTATCGGCAACAGCCTGAATAATATCGTTTACCTCAATATTTTTTAGTTCGATATTGGCGTTTTCGTCTTCGGTTTTAGCAATGTTAAGTACACGTTCTATATGGTCGCCTAGTCGTTTATTTTCATCATAAATTATGTTTGCAAGGCGGCCTACCCGGCTAGTATCGTTGTTAATTTCGGGGTCGCTTAGGGCTTCGCTGGCTATCATAATGGTGGCCACAGGAGTTTTAAATTCGTGGGTCATGTTGTTGATAAAATCGGTTTTCATATCGGCCAATTTTTTTTGCCTCAAAATCGAAAAAATAGTGTAAATAAAACTGCCCATTAATATAAGCAATAGGGCGGTTGATGAGGCCAGTATCATACGCATATTGTTTAAAATAACGGTATTTTTTTGTGGGAAAGTAATGGTTAAATACCCCGCATCACGCACTACATCGTTGGTAAATAGGGGAGTTTTGTAGGTGTTATCGGGTTTAAAGTTATTTTTTTGCCTAGCAGTTTTTACATAAATTACCGAATCGTTAAAATGGCTACTAATTTTGTAATTGTAAGCTAAATATATGCCACTATTTAGTAATTCGGCTTTTAATAACGAATCGGTTAGGTGTGGGTTTATCCTTTTTTTTAGGGGGATATTTACTTGCTGGTATTCGTTGGCTATATCCTGTAAAACATTTTTTTTACCCTTTTTTTTCTCTACCGAATCTAAAAAAAGCTTTACATTTTTGGCTTCATTTTGTTGTTTTCGGTGGTTGTTTTGTAGTTCTAGGTTTTTGGTTTTAATGCTTGCTATAAAGTTAGAGCGTGGTAAAACTTTTAATACCGGGCCAGCTTGCGGGTCGAAAATTAGGTATTGCCTTACCGAATCTACCACGGGGGGAAACTTCCACCTTCCAAATTTATTTTTTTGTGGTTTTTCTTTAGTAACTTTTTGAACAATATTGTGGCTAAAGCCGTATTCGTCTTCTATCTGTTCTATATCAATTCTAAAATTATAGTTTACGGCTTCTACGTATGCAGCATCGTTAAATACTAGCGCATTAGGGTAGTTGCTTCTAATTAAACTATCTTGTGCTTTAAATAAGCTATCGGCTTTGGCTTGTTTGTAGCGCATAAGTTTGGCAAATGCTAGCCCTGCATTGGGTGTAATTTTAGGTTTTTTTTGGGCGTATTGTTGTGCAATTTTGTTTTGCTGTATAAGTTTTTTTTCGATGGCTTTTTGCGATAAAAAAATGGCTGCTTCTTGTTTTTCAAGTTTTAATGATACGTTTTTAAGTGCTTCGTTTACAGTACGGTCGAACAATTGGGCTTTAAAAGAAAACGATTCTTTAATAAAGTAATATTGCATGGCAAGCACCCCTAAAAGTGCAAAACTCATTAATATAATAATAAAGCGAACGCTGTGTTTACTCATAAAAACAAATATATTTAAGCCTTTAAGTTAAAGTTTGTTTTTTAACACTATTTAACGGTAATAAATGGTTATCAAAGCTGTTTTAAAAACATATCAATAGCGGCAATGGCATTGCTTAATCGGTTTTGTTTACCGTTTATTAAGGTATAATTTGCCCCTAGTGCTTGCAATTCGGTATGCCATACTTGCATAAAATATTCGCCAAGGTTTTCAAAATCCCGCAAAGGGTCGGCTTCCCAAGGCAAGTCAGTATCCATTAATAAATAAAAATCGTAGGGATGAGTTTTTAAGGTATCTAAAACAACTTGCGGGGTTATGCCTAATTGATAATCGCTCCATACTTTTACGGTTAAAAAAGTGGTATCGCATATCAATACGTTGTTACGGGCAAGGGTTTCTAGGGCTGCTTCTAAAGCCAGCTGGCCATAAAACATATTTTCTTCATCTTGTAAAGTGCAGGGTTTTTGCAATGTGGCACAGTAATATCGGGCATATTCGGGCACCCACACGGTGTGGTAATGCTGCGCTAATAGGCTGGCAATAGTGCTTTTTCCTGTCGATTCGGGGCCTACAACCGCAATTTTTATTAGCTTATTACCCATTTTTGCATTTCTTTTTTCCAATCTAAATATCCTTTTAAAGCTATAAAAACAAAAACTAAATATAGCATGGCTGTTGCCAATAAATTTTTATGAATATAAAGAGGGATGTAAAGTAAATCAACAATAATCCAAATTAGCCAATTTTCTAGCTTTTTGCGGGTCATTAAAAATTGGGCAATAAAGCTTGTAATGGTACACAAGCCGTCTAGATAAGGTACATCGGTATCTGTATACTTTGAGAGCAAAAAACCAGCCGATGCGTTTAAAAAAAACCATGTAATAAATATAAAAAGCCATTGCTTCGAGGTGATTTTAACAATTTTCTTAGGTGATTTTTGAGCTAATATTTTGCCGTTACTCCAATAATACCAACCATACAAAGCCGTGACAAAAAAGTATAATTGTAAAATGGCATCGCCATATAGCTTAGCATCGTAAAATATATAAAAGTAAGTAAGCACACTTATAATAGATATTGGCCAAGTAAGTATATGTTGTTTTACAGCTAAATATACGCAAGCTAAACCAGTAATAGTGCCTAACCATTCGAGCGGGGTTATGGCAATAAATTGATGTAGTATTTTTATTAAAATATGGTTAAACATTTATTATGTTGCAAATTATATAGCTCTGTTCATTGCTATCTCGTTTGCCCAACTTGCACCAAACTATATGTTGTGTGTAAGGCATTGTCATTAGGGTCTTCAAATGTTAATACTAACTTCTCCTTTTAAAATATCGATACAAAATTTATGTTCCTTTAGAAAGTTTAGTCCAATCACGCCGTCATAGTCAGAAGTAATTCCGTGTGCTAAAAAATCATAAACCTGTACTTCAAAGTTAGTCTTAGTAATTCCTAAACATTCCAAATGTTCGATATCATAAGTTTCAACAACTATAATTCCATTTGATGTTTCTATTTCTTGCTCGCCTTTACTGTTTTTGAGTTCGTAACCCGAAAAATATAATACGTTGCTATCTATTGTGGTATGTGTAGCTGCTGTATCAAGCGCAAGGCGAAATTTAAATTTTCTTTCAATCGAAGCGTTTACAATAATTACATCTTCGTCAGTCGGAAGGTCGAAGGAAAAAATTTTCATATTTTTTTCAGTATTCCGATTTTACGATGTTGTTTTAAATCTCCTGCAAAAGCAATGGTTACCGATGAGTAGTCCGCAGTTTTGTCTCTACCGATATAGCAAACTTCTTTTTTGTCTTTACTATGGTACAAAACGATGCCTCCCAAAACAGATGTGTTTTTCATTTCTGGGTCACCTAAAAGTACCCACTCGTTTGGGTAAAGCTTTTTGAGTTCATCAAAAGCTATATATGAGTTTTCCATTATTGCTTTATTTATACTACAAATTTACAAGAAATTGCCGATGTTGTATAACGCTATTAATTCTTCGAGCTTATTGCACCGCATTACACACAACCAATAATAAAAATGCTGATTTGTATGAAAGTTTTAATTGTAATAATACTCGGTTTTTGTTTAATTGTAACTTTAAATGGCAGGGCTTATTTAACGTAAGTTTTTAACCCTAGCATTGCAAGTTTTATAGTTAAATTTTTTGTTCGGGTATTTAAAATAGCTTAAATTCAAGTAAAAAAAGCTAAGCCAAAGGGCTAGCGATATTTTTTTTATTTGGGATTAAAACGCCCCAACGAGTAAGCAAAAAAATAAAAAACAATTTTTAACCAGCAAAACAGTTTATTAAGGATGTTATTTATTTAATTATATTTGCTTAAAATTGAGATAATGCAACGTATATCTATAGGATCAAGAAAAGAAGTAATGACTTATTTAGAGCCGTTTATGCTAAACGAAATGGCCGAATACCTTAAACCAGTGGAGCAAATGTGGCAACCTGCCGATTTTTTACCCGATGCCCGCAAAGAAAACTTTTTTGAAGAAATAAAAGATTTGCAGGAAGGAGCCAAAGCCCTTTCATACGATTTATTAGCCGTTTTAATAGGCGATACCATTACCGAAGAAGCGCTACCTACGTACGAATCGTGGTTGTGCATGGTAGATAATATTTCTAAAAGCGAGCAAGGTGGTTGGATGAAGTGGGTGCGGGCTTGGACAGCCGAAGAAAACCGCCATGGTGATATATTAAACAAATATTTATACCTATCGGGTAGGGTTGATATGCGTATGATGGAAGCCTCAACCCAGTATTTGATACGTGATGGTTTTGATATTGGCACAGGGCATGACCCTTACCGAAACTTTATTTACACATCGTTTCAAGAGATGGCTACCAATATATCGCACCGTAGGGTAGCGGCATTGGGCAAGCAGGCTGGCGATAAGCTAATGTCTAAAATGTGCGGCCTTATAGCTGCCGACGAGGCCCGCCACGCAAAAGCCTATAAATCGTTTATTAGCAAAGCCTTTGAAGTAGATGCCAATGAAGTTATACTAGCTTTTGAGGATATGATGCGTAAAAAAATTGTAATGCCAGCACATTTTTTACAAGAAATGGGCAGTAAAATAGGGCAAACTTTTGGTCACTTTACCGATGCTGCACAACGCTTAGGTGTTTATACAGCTTTAGATTATGTAGATATTTTAAGGCAACTGGTAGTAGAGTGGAATATCGAAAGCCTAAAAGACCTAGACGATGCCGGCGAAAAAGCCCGCGATTATTTGATAAACCTACCCGACAGGCTATTACGCATTGCCGAACGTATGAAAAGCCCTACCATAGCGTATAAGTTTAATTGGATACATATATAGCAAACGGTTGTTTAGTTTTAAATATACACCACGTTTAAAAAGTGATTATATATTGGTGTTGCCTAGTTGGTACCCAAGCGAAGTAAATCCGTTTAATGGAGATTTTAATCAGCGTTTTGTTGAAGCGGTTTCGTTAAAAGTACCTCAGATAGTGTTGTATGTGGTAGGTAAGCCAAATATCGAAAAATCTTATTTTACCCTAACAGTAGATGGCACCCTTAAAACCTATTTGGTTTATTACCCGCTTAAAAAAATTTTTTTAGGCAAAGTTTATGCAAAATTAAATTACTTTATTACACAAGCTAAGTTTTTAAAATTAATTTTGAAAGAAAATGGCTTACCTAAAATTACCCAAGTGTATGTGTTTTGGATGGCGGGTATAGCCGCCTTTACCTTAAAAAAAATATACAGCATACCCTACATTATTACCGAAAACTGGACTGGCTTTTACAGAAACTCGCCCCCCGACTTGTACAAAAACAATTTTTTAATACGGTATATTTTTAAAATGATACTTAAATCGGCTAGTCATTTTATAGCCGTTGCGGATAAATTAAAAAATAGGATTTTAGAATGGAGCCCTAAAGCTATGGTTACCGTTATACCCAACGTTGTGGACACATCTATTTTTTACTTACAAACCCAAAAAACTGAAAAGCATAAATTTACATTCGTACATGCCTCAACCATGAAAATTCAAAAAAACAGTATTGGCCTACTTAATGGATTTGAAAACGCTGTAAAAGAAAATAATAATTTAGAATTGTTTCTTGTAGGCGATTTACCTCAAATTGTTGAGGATAAAATAAATGCATCAGCATTGCTAAAACAAAAAGTTACTTGCTTAGGCGAAGTACCTTATGCCACAGTAAAAGATATAATGCTTACTGGCGATGCTTACCTTATGTTTAGCCGATACGAAAACTTACCTTGTGTAATATTAGAAGCATTGTGCTGTGGCTTACCTGTAATAACTACCGATGTTGGTGGCTGTGCCGAGGTTATAAACCCAAGCAATGGTGTGGTAGTGCAAAACGAAAACGAAGAACAGCTAAGCCAAGCCATACTACAAATGGCCAATAACCGAACGGCTTATAATAGCTACCAAATAGCGCAGGAGGCAAGCAAGCTATACAATTACCAAACGGTATCGGCACAAATAGTACATGTTTACAATACTATAAACTAAGGTAGGCAATGCTTAAAAAAATTATCTCTACTTACCAAGCTAGCTTAATTATAGCTGTTTTAAGCTTTACAACAGTTTGGCTAACTGTGCATTATTTAGGTGCTGTGGGCCGAGGCGAAATAAGTTTATTTTTACTCAATCTTTCGATTGTTCAAATCCTAAGCTCGGTAGTAGGTAGTGCTTCGTTGGTGTATTTATACAGCAGGCATAGGTTAAGTAATATTTTGGTATTATCTACAGTTTGGGCGTTTATATGTGCTGTTGTTATACCTTTTATTTTATTGGCTTTGCATATGCTAGCTATACCACAATTATTTAGTACCATTTTACTATCGTTTTTAACTTCAGTATTGTTAAATAATTATGCTATTTTAATGGCTCGAGACCAATTTTTTACCTATAATGTGGTTAGGGTATTACAAACGGGTTTTAATATATTGTTTTTTGTTGTTTTTTTTTATTGCTTTAAAATACCACAAGTGCAACACTATATTTGGGCAATGTACCTATCGTACAGCGTGGTTTTGTTGCTAAGTACTTGGCTTGTTTTAAAAAAACAAACATTGCCACCTATTAATAATTTACAACAAACCCTTACTGATTTTTTTAAATTTGGAGGCTTAAATCAGTTGAGTAATATCATACAATTAGGTAATTATAGGGCAACTTTGTATATGCTTAGTAAATATATTGGCTTAGGTGCAACAGGCGTATTTTCGATGGCTTTAACCTTAACCGAAGCTATATGGATGTTTAAAGATAGTATAGTAAGCAATCATCATAGCCATGTAGCTAGGCAAAACAATATACACGAAGCATCAAAAAATAATACTAAATTTATGTTGATGAGTGGTTTAGGTACTTTTGTTGTTACAGGAGTAGCTTTACTTATCTCAGTAAATATGTATATCAAGGTTTTTGGTGTTGATTTTGCTTCTGTAAAAACATTGCTACTTTTACTATCGCCAGGCATTGTAGCCTTAGCTATTGGGGCAGTTATATCGCACTACTTCTCCGGAATAGGTAAAATAAAATACAATACTTACACTTCTTTTGCTGGTTTAATCGTGGTATTGGTAACGGGTATTTACTTAATACCTCAATATGGTATTAAGGGGGCTGCAGTAGCAAACTGTTTGTCTTATTGCACAACAGCGGCTTTATTGTTGCTTATTTATTTTGCTGGTGTAAAAAAACAAATAAGAGCAGTATAATTAAAATTAAAAGTTAAAATTAGCTTAATATGTTGCCTAATTTAAAAAATAAATGGCCATAAAATACCTTAAACATAGCAGTGTAGATAAAAAAAAATGGAATAATTGTATAGCATTATCCGATAATGGGATGATTTATGGTTTTTCGTGGTATTTAGATAGTATATGCGATAATTGGGATGCGCTTGTGCTAGACGATTATACAGCCATTATGCCACTGCCTTGGAAAAAAAAATGGGGTATTAAAACCATTTACCAACCCTATTTTTGCCAACAATTAGGGGTTTTTTATTTAGGTAATCATGATAATATTGTCCAATTATTTATCGAAAAAATTCCTTTTTGGTTTTTTAAAATTGCGATTTCTTTTAATACAAAATGTAACCTTGAGGGTAACTATCAAAAGCGGATCAACCATATTTTGCCGATAAATATGCCATACCTAACAATTGCCAAATCTTATAAGCCCGATTTGGCAAGGTACCTCAAAAAACCTTTACCGTTTACTTTTACTACTAGTGTTAGTGTAGAAACCATTATACAGTTTTATATACAATTTTACCAACAAAAGCATCCTAATATTTCGCTATCTATGTATAATAAACTTGCTACATTATGTAAAGAGTTAGCCTTGCAAAATAAGCTATATATTTTTGGAATACTAAATACCGAAGACCAATTAATAGCCTTCGAGCTAGGAGCTTATCATCATAAAACAGTGCATCGTATTTTGGCAGGTACTCATCCCGATTATAAAAAACATAAATTAAACCATCATCTACTCGATTATATTATCGGCACCCATGCCCAAAAATATGAGTATTTAGATTTTGAAGGATCTGAAATTGAAAACATTGCCTACTTTAATAAAAAATTTAACCCTATCGAAACATATTACAGCAATTTAAGTTACTTTAATATTTTGGGATACAAATTTCACAATTTTAGCATCCTACAACAACATAAAAAACGGCTGTAGATTTCTCTACAACCGTACCACAAACAATTACTATACTGCTCAGATATAGTAAATACCTGTTTTATATTTAATTATAGTTCAATAATGGTAAACTCTACCCTACGGTTTAAACTTCTACCTTCATCGGTATCGTTGGTAGCTACTGGTAAGGTTTTGCCGTATCCTTTAAAGGTAATTCTGCTTTCGCTTATGCCTTGTTTTACCAAATATAATTGCACTTCTTTTGCCCTATCGGTTGATAGTTTTAGGTTGGCTACATCGGTACCTATATTATCGGTATGGCCCCCCATTTGTATTTTAACATTTGGCTGTTGCTTTAGGTAAGTGGCTATGCGGTTAAGCTCGGCAAACGATTCGGTTTTTAGGTTTGATTTTCCGAACTCAAAAAAAACATTGTTTATACGCACTACTTGCCCTACAAGCTCGGGTACTAAATACAAATCGCGGGTTATTTCTTTGTAATCGGCAATGGTTGTTAAATTTATATTATCAGATATGGGTAAATAACTTTTAGCCAGTGCATTAAAGCCATAATCGGCACCGTAGGGCAATGCTATTTGGTAGCTTCCTGTGGCAGGGTCGGATATAGCAGTACCTTCGTTTTTACCTGTTTTTAGGTTTTCGTAGTTTACTTTAGCGCTTAGGGGTTGCTGGGTTAATTTATCAAATACTTTGCCTTTTACTAATACTACAGGTTGGGGTTTTAATTTATCGTTAAGTAAAATTTTTACAATATCGCCCCCAACCGACATATAAGCGTATTCGGCTTTAGCATCTAAGGTAAAATAAGCATCCCATTTGCTAGTGTTTATGCTGGGCCCCATATTTACAGGTTCGCTCCATTTTAGCCAAGTATCATCTAGCCTTGTTGTTTTCCATATATCTTGGTCGCCAATGGTACCTTTTCTATCGCTCGAAAAATAAAGAGTTCGGTTATCTGCAGCTACAAAAGGGGTTGAATCATCGTACTGTGTGTTTAGTTCTTTAATATATTGAGGTTCGGCGAAGGTACCATCTTCGTTTTTAGAGGCGTAGTATAAATCAGAGCTTTTGCTATCGTCGGTTTCGCTAAAATAAAGTATCATACCTTTACTATTGGGTAAAAAGCAAGCCCCGCTGTATTTTCCTTTATCTAGTTCGTTTAAATTTTTTATATCAATACCTATAGGGGTTTTAAATCCCTCTAACCCTCTGTTAAGATATGAAAAACCAGGCCCTGTTCTAGCTCCATTCTTAAAATATCCTTTAATAACCAAGGTGTTGTTGTCGGGCGATATATAAGTAATGGAGCCTGTATAGTTTTTAATGTTAAAAGGTTCGGGTAGGTATTTTGCCGTTTGCCACACGCCATTATCGTTTAATTTCGAGTACCATAAACTTTGCACATTTTTATTTGCGTCTTTTCTAAACAGTTCTCTCCAAAAATAAAGCTCTTTACCATCGGCCGAAAGCATGGGGTGGCCTTCTTCAAATTTTGTGTTTACACTACTTCCTAAATTAATGGCGTTATTAGAGTCGGCTTGGCCAAAAACTTTTAAACATGCAGCAATAAATAAAATTATGAATATATGTTTTTGCATTGTGTGTATTAAAAAAATAGCCAAGCCATGTGTTTTATATGGCTTAGCTAGGGTTATTTATTTTGCTAAATCTAATCTTGATATTAAAATTTTATCTCCTCTTTCGGTTTCGCTAAACATAAAGGTGTAGTTACCCATTTTGGCTGTGTTGGCGTTTTTAAACAAATAGAACTTTCTTTTTTCGCTTTCGCCTAAGGTTTTAAAATCTGATAAAGTACCATCGGCTATATTTATAGAACCATACTCCATATTGTAAAGCGGCTCCCAGGTGGTGGTTGTGGTGGTGGTGGTGGTGGTATTGTAACCATAGGTTGTATGGCTTTCTTCGTGTATTGATTTTGCCATACGCATTAGCCAGTAAATATTTTTTTTATCTCCCGATTCTTGTATGTAGCTAGTGGCTGGTACCATATCGGAGGTTAATGGCGATCGGTTAAAAAATCCTGCTGTTTTACTTTGGTCTAAAAACACGCCATAGTTATGTTTTAAGTTTCCAGCTTGGTCGAATTGGAACATGTACGTTCCTTTATAAATACGCTTACCAGTATTTTTACCCGATTTTATTGTTTTAAAATCTTGTCCATTAATAAATATATCACCTGCACTTGAAAACGAAATACCGTTAATAACAAACTTTTTACCGTCAAATTCTACAAACTTTTTTTGGTCGGTCGGTTTTACTTGTACTTTTTCAAAATCTTCGATGCTTGCCGAGTTTACAAAATCTGATTTTCCACCGCTAATTTTACCTATCTGAAAATTGGTGTATTTTAATTCATCTAAAACGTTATCAATGGCATCTTGCGTCATACCCATATCGGCAGTACCAGATAATAAAGAAAGGCCAGCGCCTAAGCCACCAAATCCTGATGATGCAGATTCATTTTTTTCGCTTGCATCGGCCGATGTGGTAGCCACCATATTCATTTTATATATTTGGTTAATGTATTTCGAATCGGGGTCTTTGGTAGTAGCCGAACCGTAAGTAAATACCGAACCATCTTTTTCATAAGCCCCTAATACTCTCCAGCCGTTTGAGGGCGAATTAAAGTTAAATTTTTCTACCAGTTGACCTTGCGCTGTTAATCGTACATACGTGTAATTGGTAGGTTTTGGGTCGGCAAATTTATTTAACCCTGGGCCACCTTGTGGTGCAAAAATTAATACCCAATCTCTTGGAAAATCATCGTTGCTTAGTTCTTTAACATCATCCTCTAATGGCCCCGAGTAGATAGGGGAATTAGGGTAAGCAAAATCTATACTACATACAGTTTTAACGTTCACTTGGTTATCGCAACTTAAAATATCGTAATGCATCATCGAGCCAACAAAATCGCCTTTACTTGCTTGTTTGCCCGCTACAACCAAAACTGTACTATCGCTTTCTACTTCATATGCTCCACCTCTAAAAAAATATTTTTCAGAGTTACTAGTGGTTGGTTTTACTTTTTCTAATTGCTTAACTGATTTGTTATAACTTCCATTTAACCAAAGGTATTTCCAAGTAATTTGTTTTTTTCTAAATACTAACTTACCTGTTAAGTTAGCCGATGCATTTAAACTATTTGATACATAGCTATCGCCTTTAAAATTAAACCACTTGTATTTTTTTTTCATTTTCTCAATTTCCTCTTCTTCTTTTACGGTGTTTAATAAATTCAGGTTTTTATCAAAAGTATATACCTCTTTTTTAACTTTTCGTTTGGTTGATGATTTTAAAACAAATACCATATCTAAGGTTTGTTTATCGTGATTAATATCAATACCACCTAAATATCCGTTTTTTGATTTTCGGGATATATCAAAATCTTTTTCGATAATAGGCACTTGTGCTTTTGCAAGTTCGCTACTTGCTAGTAGCATACAAGCTACCGTTGAAATTTTTAGGATTGTTTTTTTCATGATTTTATAATTGTTTGTAAGGTGCAATTTGTGAAAAATAATTTTGCTTCAAAATACCCTAAACACGGTATTTTTAATTAAAAAAAGTTTTTTCTAAAGCACTAGTATTATTGTTTACATCATTAGTTATTTAAGTTTATTAAATATGTAGCCTTTTTTTAACAATACTTAAATGCCATAAATTAGTTTCTAACTTATAAAATGCTAAAGCGTATTTTTTTAAATACTATCAAGTGCTTTCAAAATAATTTTACAGGCTTTTTTTATTTTACCATTGGTAATGGTAAGCGGTGGAGCAAGGCGTAATGCTGTATCACAATGCAAAAACCAATCAATAATAAGTCCGTTTGCTATGCAATGTTTACTCGTATTTTCTACCTCCAAAAAACTATCTAATTGTATGGCCAGCATTAGGCCTTTGCCTCTAATCTCTTTAATTTTTGAGTGAACCAATAAAGTTCTAAATAGGTTTTCTTTATCCTCAATACCATCCATTAAACTTTCATTAATTATAGCATTTAACGAAGCTAATCCAGCGGCACAACTTACAGGATGCCCACCAAAAGTAGTAATATGCCCTAATATGGGGTTTTCTTTTAAAGCATCCATACATTTTTTTGAGGCTATAAAAGCCCCTAATGGCATACCGCCGCCCATGGCTTTGGCTAGCAATATAATATCGGGTATAATACCATAATGTTCAAAGGCAAAAAGTTTTCCAGTACGACCAAATCCGGTTTGTATCTCATCAAAAATTAGTAGGGTGCCTGTTTCGTTACATTTATTACGCAATTGCTGCATATAGTTAGGGTAGGGTACTTGCACACCAGCTTCACCTTGTATGGTTTCTATAATTACACAAGCTGTTTTGGTGGTAATGTTATTTAAATGGCTACTATTGTTAAATTCTATAAACTCAATATCGGGCAACAATGGGCGGTAAGCTTGCTTATAATATTCGTTACCCATTACCGATAAAGCACCATGTGTACTGCCGTGGTACGATTGTTTAAAGGCAATAATTTGCGAACGATTGGTGTATTTTTTTGCTAATTTTAATGCCCCCTCGCAGGCTTCGGTACCTGAGTTAGTAAAGTAAACCGACGAAAGTGATGGCGGTAAAACCGAAATAATTTTTTGCGCTAATTTAACCTGTGGAGCTTGCACATATTCGCCATAAACGGTAAGGTGTAGGTATTTATATAATTGTTTTTTAATAGCTTTAATAACTTCTGGGTGGCGGTGCCCAATATTGCTAACGGCAAATCCCGAAACTAAATCCATATACTTTTTGCCATCAATATCGTATAAATATAGTCCTTTGGCTTTAATTATTTCTAATAGGCGTGGAAAATTTGACGTTTGCGCCGTGTTTTGTAAAAAAAATTGTTTGTGGCTTAACATGGTAATAAAATGTTACATATAATTTACCAATGTTTCAAGTTGCATACCACGCGATCCTTTCAGCAAAATTAAGGCATCATGCAATGGGTTTGTTTGTAAGTAGTTTTGTGCTTGTTTAGTGGTGTTAAAAAATATTGCTTTCGCTGATTTCGAAGCATTTACAAATTGGACACCTATAAAAATACACTCATCGAAATTACAAGCCATTGCCGCCTCAATAATATGTTGATGTTCGGCTTCGGTAGCATCGCCTAGCTCGAACATATCGCCTAGGATGGCTATTTTTTTAGGGGCGGCTAATTCTTTTAAATTTTGTATGGCTGCCAACATACTGCTTGGGTTTGCATTGTAGTAATCGCTAATAAGGGTATTTTTATTTGTTTTTAATATTTGCGAGCGGTTGTTTTCGGGCATATAATTTTGTATGCCTGCGTTTATTTCATCGGCTGCTAAGCCAAAATATACGCCCATAGCAATGGCTACCAATAAATTATCAAAATTATACGAGCCTGTAAGGTGCGATTGTACGGATGATGTAAAGGATGCACTTTGCCATTTTACTTTTAAAAAAGGGTTATTGGATAAGAGCTCGCCTTGTAAAAAATTATTGGCTTGTGTGCCATAAGTAATGGTTTGTTTAAAAACTTTATTACCCATCATTTCTATTAAATGTGGGTTATCGTTATTAATAAATACGGTAGCACCTGCTTTTTCTAAATAATTGTATAGTTCGCCTTTGCCTTTTTTTACGCCCTCAAAACCACCAAAACCCTCTAAGTGCGCTTTGCCTACATTGGTAATTAAGCCATGAGTGGGTTGGCAAATATTACTTAACATTTCTATTTCTTTTTGATGATTGGCTCCCATTTCAATAATGGCAATTTGAGTATCGCAGGGTATGGATAGTAAGCTTAGGGGTATGCCTATATGGTTATTTAAGTTGCCAAGGGTAGCCGAAGTTTTAAACTTTTGCGATAAAACTGAGTTAATCAACTCTTTAGTGGTGGTTTTACCATTAGAGCCTGTTAGTCCTATTACTGGGAAATTTAATTGCTGACGGTGGTAAGATGCTAGCTGTTGCAGCGTACTAAGTACATTGTTTACCAAAATATAATTATCGTTTTGGGCATATTGGGCTTCATCAATAATAGCAAAACTTGCCCCCTCGGATAATGCTTGCGATGCAAAACTGTTGCCGTTAAAGTTATCCCCCTTAAGGGCAAAAAAAATTGCTCCTTTGGTAATTTTACGGGTATCAGTTATAACCTTAGGGTGTTTAAGAAATATATTGTATAATTCGGGTATCAACATTTTGTAAAAATATAGCTTTTAAAATATAAATTTATGGTTAGTTATTACTAAATTCATCAAGATTTTTGTGTACAAATGCCTTGGTTTTAAGCCATGTAATGCCCACCACACCAAGCGTAACGCAGCCACCAAAAAGTATAGCCGGTATGGTTCCCATTAGGCGAGCGGTTAAGCCTGATTCGAACTGCCCAATTTCGTTTGATGAGCCTATAAACATTGAATTAACAGCGGCAACACGGCCTCGCATATCATCGGGGGTTAAAATTTGCAACAAGGTTGATCGTATAATTACGCTTACGCTATCAAAAGCGCCCTCTAAAAATAAAAATAAAAGGCTAAGGTAATAATTGCGGGATAGGCCAAAGCAAATGATAGATATCGCAAAGCCTGTAATGGCCAACAGCAGGTTGCGCCAAGGTTTATTCATGGGCGAAAAACGTGTCATGGCAAGCATGGTAATTACTGCCCCAAAGGCTGGTGCTGCCCGCATAAAGCCAAATTGTTGTGCCCCTACGCCCAAAATCTCTTGCGCAACTACAGGTATTAAAGCAACAGCACCACCAAAAAAAACCGAAAATAAATCTAAACTTAAAGCACCTATAATAATTTTGTTTTTAAATACAAATTTTAAGCCCGCCGATAGGCTTTGTAAAACACCATCTTTAGCTGTATAGGTAGTAGGTTTCTTTTTAATAAAAAATACGCTCGCAAGCGATAAGGCCAAAAAAACAAACACCATAACGAAAGAGTGGTTGATACCTATAAAGCCGTACATTAAACCGCCCAAAGCTGGCCCAACAATTGAGGCAACTTGCCATACAGAACTGTTCCAGGTAGAAGAGTTGGCATAGTGTTGGCGCTTTATAATCATTCCCATTATCGAAAATGCCGAGGGTGCATAAAAACCTCGGGCTAGGCCAATAACAAAAATTATTACATATATTAGTAAAACTAGTTTTGAAGTACCTAACTGGCCTGCAATGCTAGGCAGTGTTATGGCGTATAAAATTGCCGAAGCAATTAGCATTATAAATAGTACGTAGCGCAGTAGTATTATCTTATCCACTTTATCGGCTATGTAGCCGCTGTACAGGGCAATACCAATGGCGGGCAAGGCTTCGGCAAGCCCTATTAAACCTAGCGATAACGGATTTTTGGTCAAAGAGTAAATGTACCATCCAACTATAACGGCTTGTACTTGGTAGCCTAGCGTAAAAAAAAAACGCATGGATAAAAAAAATCTAAACTCGGGATATTTTAAGGCTATGTATGGGTAGTTTTTCATACTGTAAAATTAGGATATCTTATCTAAAGTAATGCCTACTTTTGGGGTAACAAAAAAGTTTTTAAGAGTTTCGTTCTCAGGTTTTGTTAGTTCGGGGTCGTTGTCAAAAAGTTGTATCACTGTTTTTCGGGCTTCTAATAAAATTTGCTGGTCGAGGGCTAAGTCGGCAATTTTTAGGTCTAATACGCCACTTTGCTCTTTGCCTTTAATATTACCTGGGCCACGTAGCTGTAAATCTATTTCCGAAATCTTGAAACCGTCTTGTGTGCTTACCATAGTTTGCAAGCGGGTGCGCCCATCTATGCTTAATTTATTGCCCGACATAAGTATGCAGTACGATTTTTCCGCTCCACGACCTACCCTGCCCCGCAGCTGGTGTAATTGTGCTAAGCCAAAACGTTCGGCGTTTTCTATCACCATTACGGTTGCATTTGGTATGTTTACGCCCACTTCAATTACAGTAGTGGCTACCATTATTTGAGTTTCGCCTTTTACAAATCGTTGCATTTCGAACTCTTTTTCAAAGGTTTTCATCTGCCCATGCACTATGCTTATTTTATACTGTGGCAAAGGAAACTCGGCGGCAATTACTTCAGTACCATCTAATAAATTTTTAAGATCTAGGGTTGCACTTTCTTTTATTAAAGGATAAACCACATATACTTGTCTTCCTTTTGCAATTTCTTGGCGCATTAGACCAAACATACGCAGCCGACTACTTTCGTACAAGTGCATGGTGTGTATGGGTTTGCGTCCAGCGGGCAATTCATCAATAACCGAAACATCCAGGTCTCCATACAGCGTCATGGCTAGTGTGCGTGGTATGGGTGTTGCCGTCATTACCAATACGTGGGGCGGTATGGCGTTTTTTTTCCATAATTTGGCTCTTTGCTCAACCCCAAATCGGTGTTGTTCGTCAATAACGGCCAAACCAAGGTTTTTAAATAATACATTATCCTCAATAAGGGCATGGGTGCCTATTAAAATGTTTAGTGTGCCTGCTGCTAAATGCTCGTGAATAATTTTTCTGTTTTTTTGTTTTACCGAACCTGTAAGTAAAGCAATATTTAAAAAATTATCTTTTAGCAATGCTTTTAAAGAAAGGTAATGTTGGTTTGCAAGTATTTCGGTAGGAGCCATTAGGCAGGCTTGATAACCGTTATCGACAGCCAAAAGCATTATCAATAAAGCTACTACAGTTTTTCCCGAGCCTACATCGCCCTGTACCAAGCGGTTCATTTGTATACCTTGTTTGGTATCTGTTCGTATTTCTTTGATTACTCTTTTTTGAGCTTCGGTAAGTTTAAAAGGGAGTAAATTTTTATAAAAAAAGTTAAACTTATCACCCACGTTATCAAACACATTACCTTTAAATTTTTGTGTGCGCAATAGCTTAGTACGCAATAGTTTTAGTTGTATAAAAAACAATTCTTCGAATTTTAATGCTTTAATGGCATGTTTCAAAATAGCTGCATTGTTTGGAAAGTGTATGTTTTTTAAAGCTGTGGCCGAGTTTAAAAGCTGGTATTTGTTTAATATATACGCTGGTATATTATCCTCAATATGGGGCAAACAATGCACTACAAGGCTAGCTATTATTTTTTGAATACCTTTGCTATCAAGCCCAAATAATTTTAGCTTTTCGGTAGATGAATACACTGGTTGTAAGCTAAGATTTCCAAAATTAGAGTTTGGGCTTTGGTACAGTTCTAACTCGGGGTGTGTCATCTGTTTCTTCCCATTAAAAAAAGAAACTTTACCAAATATAACGTAAAGGCTATTGGGTTGTAATTGTTTTTCGATCCATTTTAAACTTTTAAACCATACCAGTTCAATGTTTCCAGTATCATCAACGGCTTTTGCTACTAATCGTTTGGTAGCTTTTTCGCCTAGCAACTCAATTGTTTTTAAGCGCACTATTATTTGTATAAGTGGTAGTTCAGTATCTACTTCATTAAGTTTATAATATTTTGTACGGTCTATGTATCTAAAGGGATAATGTCTTAATAAATCGATGTAAGTGGCTATCCCTAATTCCTTTTTTAGTACATTAGCCCGCTGTGTACCTACACCTTTTAAAAATTCGATAGGAGTTTTTAGAAAAAGCTTGTCCACAATTAAGCAAGTTTAGGGGTATTATTATTTTTTTTTTTTGCTATAAAAATACCTAATATTATATCGCGGTTAAACAATAGCACTGCAAAAAAAAGCAAACAATAAAATACCACTTGTTCGCTTTTTATTTCTTCATGATAATACAAAGTAGCTATCAAAATTGAAATAAATGGATTTATATAAATACTTACACCTATGGTTGATGATGGCAAACCTTCTAAAGCATATAAACTTAAAAGCAGAGGTACAATGGTAAAAAAAAACGCTATAATGGATACATTAGCCCAAAATGCTACTTCGAATGGTACAACCTCTTGTTGTAAAATGTAAAATGGAAGCAAAAGTAACAAGGAAATAAACAACTGTAAACCCAGCATCACCAACTTGTCTATTTGTTTAATCACGCTTTGTATAATTAAAAAAAGAGCATACGTTAAAGCAATAAAAAACGACCACATGATTTCGTATATAGAAGCCGTAGCTAAACCTAATACACCCAATAATGCAAGCGTTAGAGCAATATACTTAATTTTACTCAAGGACTCGCCGAGTAAAACACGACCCCCAAAAGCAGTAATAAGTGGACATAAAATATAAGCAAACGCACCCGATTTTAAATTAACATGATTAATAACATAGATAAAAACGAGCCAGTTAATGGTAATTAATACTCCAGAAAGCACAATAAGAAACAGTATTTTGTTTCTGTGGGTATTTTTTAGCGAAGCTAGGTCTAAAAAATTTTTTTTTACCTTTTGCCTTTTAAACAATAATATAATTAGCCATACCATCAAAAAGGCAACCATAATACGGGCATTTAATATTTGGTACGCACTGTATAATTTTAAGGCCCGCAAAGGGAAAACCATAAAGGCCCATAAAGTTCCAGCCGATAATATGGCCAACAAATGTGTATGTTTTTTCATTTTACTTTACCGCTATGGCAGATATTTCTACATGTACATTTTTGGGTAAAGTTTTTACCGCTACTGTTTCACGGGCTGGATAATTTCCTGTAAAATAAGTACCATAAATTTCGTTTACGGTGGCAAAGTCGTCCATATTGCTTAAAAAAATAGTGGTTTTTACCATATTACTAAAACTCATTTCGGCATGTATCAATATTGCTTTTAAGTTTTCCATCACTTGTTTAGTTTCATTTGCAATATTATCGATAATCAAATTCCCACTTAGGGGTTCTAGGGCTATTTGCCCCGAAATATATAAAGTATTACCAGCAATAACAGCTTGGCTATATGGCCCTATAGGCTTTGGTGCTTGGTTGGTTTTAATAATGATGTTCATTTTATTATCTTTTAAGTAAAAACCAATCAATAAGTTTCCAAATAATTCCACCCAAAAATAGCAATATAGCTGTACGGTTTATCCAGTGCATCACTTTTAAATTAAAATTTGTAGGTCGTAACGGTTTTTTTTTTCTGAAGAAATACATATTTTTTTTTCTTATAAATAAAAAAAGAGCCTCGATTGTTCGAGGCTCTTTTTTATAAATTTTTACATTAAATCTTATTTAAACTCAACGCGACGGTTTTTCATTCTACCTTCTTCGGTATCGTTTGAAGCAATTGGACGAGTTTCACCATAGCCAATAGTAATAATTTTTTTAGCTTCAACACCTGAATTTACTAAATATGTTTTAACTGCGTTTGCTCTATCAAGTGATAATTGCTTATTATACTCAGTTGTTCCTTCTTGTGAGGCATGTCCGCCTAAAGTAAGTTTAGCAGAAGATGATTTTAAAGATGCAGAAAGTTTGTCTAAAGCAGCGTAAGATTCGGTTTTTAGTATAGATGAATTAAATTCAAATTGAATTTTATCATCTGATGCAGCCGTTTTGCCATCTATTGAAGATGCACTTGGGCAACCATTTAATTCGCTTGTTCCTTTTTCGGTAGGGCAAGTATCTTTGTAGTCAGGTATTCCATCGGCATCTGTATCCAATACTCGACCCGAAGCATCAACCGCAGCACCAGCTGGTGTGTTGTTATCTTTGTCAAACTGATCAGCTACGCCGTCTCCATCTGTATCTTTTTTCAAATCAACTATTGATTGTTCAACATTAGTAACTCTACCTTTTAATGCTTCAACCTCTTGGCGTAAAGTAGGATCTTTTAATTCATCATACATCATAGCTACAGGGTTAGCATAGTTTATATCAGGTTTTGATTTCGAACCTAAAACAAACTCTAAACCACCACGGTAAACAGATACTTTATCTAAATTATTTTTTGCATAATAACCATCAAAGTTATCTGCATCAATAAATTTCATATCGTAACCTAAATCTAAAGTTAAAACATCTGATAATCTAAATTTAAATCCTAAGCCTACAGGTATGTACGATGATTTGATGTATTCATTATTTTTATCTTTACCATATTTACCTTTAAAATCAGCAACTGGCGTACCATTTCCTTTATCATAAGTAGAGTACAGTTTAACATCGTAAGCCATCAAACCAAAACCGGCCGATACATAAAACTTTGCAGCATTGGTACGTTTTAAGTAATCAAAAGTAAATACGTTTAATACCCCACTTAAATTAACATCATAGGCTACTTCGGTAACTGCAGTGCTTAATTGTTTTCCAGGAGCCCAAGATGACTGGAAAGCTTGCTTTTTATTATATGCTTGAAATTTTCCTCGAGCAAAGTTTGCTTGAATACCAAAAGTATTAGATAATTGCTTTCTTAAATTAATGCCATAATACAACATTGGAGAAGCATCACCAAATTCTTGATTGGCTCCTAAATCATTTCGGCCACCTAATACAACTCCTGAGTAAGTAGCTCCACCGAATACACCTACGGTCATAGTTCTAAATTGTTTTCTTCCACCGAATGTTTTGGCAGAAGTATTTGCTGCAGTACTGGTAGTATCCTGCGCATTTGCTGTAATCGCAAAAGCAGTAGCCAGTGATAAGGCAACTGTTTTCTTTAATGTAGAATAATTCATAATTTTTTTTTTTAGATTAGAGAATTTAATTTTAGTTATTTTTTGTAAAAATAATTTTTAAGTTTGAATTGGGCAAATAAAACAAATAATTTCCAAATAATTGAAATTAATTACCATTTATTTGTTTTTTGTTTGCAATTATATAATTTTTAAAATGAAATACAACAAAATTAATAAAAATATTTTTATCCAAAATCGTTTAAACTTTACTAAGCTACTTACAAATAACTCGTTATGTATATTAAAATCTAGTAATCAATATTTAAAAAGTGGCGATCAAGCTTTCGATTTTAAACAAAATGCCGATTTATTTTACCTTTCTGGCATTATACAAGAAGATTCAATTTTACTTCTTTTTCCTTCTTGTATTAACCAATTTTATAGCGAGGTTTTATTTATTAAACACTCAAACGCTCACATCGAACAATGGGAGGGTAAAAAATTAACCATTAAGGCTGCGCAAGAGATATCGGGTATTCAAAACGTACAATGCGTAGCTGATTTTGACAATATTTTAGCCTCTTTAGTATATTATGCAGACAATATTTATTTAAACACAAATGAAAATGATAGGAATTCTGATTTGGTAGTAGATGGCAATAAATTATTTGTTAATGAAATTAAACTAAAATATCCATTACATCATTTTATTAGGGCTGCACCTTTGTTCCGGCAATTAAGAGCAGTAAAGTCAAACCTTGAGGTTGATTTAATTAAATTAGCTTGTGGTATAACCAGAGATGCTTTTAACAGAGTTATAAAATTTGTGAAACCCAATGTGTACGAATATGAAATTGAAGCTGAAGTTATACACGAATTTATTAAACAAAGAGCTACAGGACATGCTTACACTCCTATAATTGCATCAGGTAAAAATGCTTGTATTTTACATTATAATGATAATAACCAAATTTGTGCCGATGGCGATGTTGTATTGTTTGATTTTGGCGCCGAGTACGCTAATTACAATGCAGATATGAGCCGAGCAATACCTGTAAACGGTAAATTTACTACAAGACAAAAAGCGGTATATAATGCAGTACTACATGTATTTAATGAAGCCAAGAAAATGCTTTTACCCGGAACAATTTGGAGCCATTATCAGGATGAAGTGGGTAAAATAATGACCGACCAACTAATCAAACTAAATTTGTTAACCAAACACGATGTACAAAAACAAGACCCCAAAATGCCCGCATACAAAAAGTACTTTATGCATGGTACTTCACATCATCTAGGTTTGGATGTGCATGATTTAGCTAGCAGATACCAAGCTTTTGCAGTTGGCAACGTTTTAACTTGTGAACCTGGTATATACATAAAAGAAGAGAATTTGGGAATAAGACTCGAAAATAATATATACATAAGCCCCGATGGCCCAGTTGATTTAATGGCTAATATACCTATCGAAGCAGACGAAATTGAATATTTAATGCAAACCAGCTAAAAATATAGTTCCATTCAAAAACTATAAATTTCTAACTTTACCCAAAAACATATTACAATTATTAACTTTGCTACCACAAATATAAAATAATAACATAATGAAAACCATTGACGATATAAATTTTGAAGGCAAAAAAGCTTTAATCCGTGTTGATTTTAATGTCCCTTTAGATAAAAATTTTAATATTACCGACGATAAACGTATAACTGCAGCTTTACCCACCCTAAAAAAAATACTTAACGACGGTGGAGCTATAATATTAATGTCGCATTTAGGGCGGCCCAAAAATGGCCCTACCAACGAATTTTCTTTGGTTCATATTGTTGCACACTTATCTACACTTTTAGGCACTCAGGTTCATTTTGCCGATGACTGTATTGGCCAACAAGCCATTCAAAAATCGCTAACCTTAAAACCAAACGAAGTATTGCTTTTAGAAAACCTTCGCTTTTATAAAGAAGAAGAAAAAGGAGAACTAGCTTTTGCCGAAAAATTATCGAAACTGGGCAACGTTTATGTAAACGATGCTTTTGGTACCGCACACCGAGCACACGCATCTACAGCTGTAATAGCACAATTTTTTACTGGTGCCAAGTACTTTGGATATTTGATGGCTTCCGAAATCTATAATGCAGAAAAAGTTTTAAACCACCCAGAACGTCCATTTACAGCAATTATGGGCGGCGCAAAAGTATCAGATAAAATCCTACTTATAGAAAAATTACTAGATAAAGTAGATAACTTAATTATTGGTGGAGGCATGGCCTATACCTTTGCCAAAGCACAAGGCGGAACTATCGGAAACAGTTTATTAGAAAATGATAAACAGGAGCTTGCTCTGCAATTAGTACAAACCGCTAAAGCAAAAGGTGTAAACTTGATATTGCCTACCGATACCGTTATTGCCGATGATTTTAACAATAACGCAAATACTAATATTGTTTTAACCAAAAAAATACCCAACGGATGGATGGGGCTTGATATTGGCACACAAACCATTGCTAACTTTAGTGAAGTTTTAGCAAATTCAAAAACAATTTTATGGAACGGTCCGATGGGCGTTTTCGAAATGGAAAATTTCGAACATGGTACCAAAGCCATGGCTAAAGCTGTAGTTGAGGCTACAAAACAAGGCGCATTTTCCCTTATCGGCGGCGGCGATTCAGCTGCAGCAGTTGCCAAATTTGGCATGGAAGACCAGGTTACTTATGTATCTACAGGTGGTGGTGCTTTATTAGAATATATGGAGGGTAAAGAATTACCAGGTGTTAAAGCTTTGAATAGTTAATTCTTACAAGCATCTTTTAAAACGCATTTTTTTTAACTTTTTTCAGTTGTTAAAATTGTGGGAAGAATATTTAGCAAAAATTGAGTTTTAATTTTTTTTATGCCAATGTATCTGTTTTGTTTTAAAAATAATTTTAAACAATTAAATAAGTAATCTAACATTTTTACTTATTTAGAATTATTATAAATTATTAATAACCGTCATCAATTTGTAAGCCACAATCAAATAAATGATACTTTTGTTCAACAAAATAAGAAATACATATATTCATTCTTGTTCTAAATAATCGTAAACGTTAAAGTATTTTGTATAACAAACTCAATATGAGAAACTTCTCATCTGAACTTAAAAAATTGCACAAGTTAATAGCAGTTTATGCTGTTTTTATCCTTTCAATTTCAACCTTAGCTTACGCACAAGATAAGCCCGCTGATACTTCAAATGCTGCAATAGCAACAGCCTTACCTGCAGCAAGTGCCAGTACACCAAGTGGCGATGCTAAAGCTGGCGAAGCATTATTTAAAGCAAACTGCACATCATGCCACGCACTAAACAAACGTGTACTAGGGCCAGCTTTGGCAGGAGTTAATAACAGGCACAGCGAAGCTTGGTTACTTAAATGGATTAAAAACGCACCAGCTATGGTAGCTTCGGGCGACAAAGAAGCACTTAAAATTTATAACGAGTATAACCAGGCTGCAATGACACCGTTTCCGCAGTTTAGCGATGATGATGTAAAAAATATTTTAGCCTATATTAAAGTAGAAGGCGATAAAGTAAATACTGCACCTGTTGCAGTAACTGGTGTAACTGCAGCATCCGATACAAGTTATAGCAATTACATGATTTTTGGTTTAATTGCTGTAATAATTATAGCACTTTTAGTAATCCTATTACTCAACAAGGTGATTAGCACTTTAGAAAACCTATTAACCAAAAAAGACTCTGTTGGAATTACTTTATATGAAGAAGAAACCGAGGTACAAAAAGATAAACTAGCTGTAGTAAAGAAACTTATAAAAAATAAAAAGTTAGTATTTTTTGTTGTATTATGTTCTGTAATAACTTTAGGCTCTTTTGGGTGGATGGATTTGTGGAATACCGGCGTACAAACTGGTTACCAGCCTGTGCAACCCATAAAATTTTCACATCAGCTACATGCAGGAACCAACCAAATCAAATGTCAGTATTGCCATTCTAGTGCTTGGAAATCTAAACATGCCAGCATACCATCAGCCAATGTGTGTATGAACTGCCATAAATATGTACAAGCAACCGAAAAATATAACGGCGAAATTTCACCAGAAATCAAAAAGATTTATGCCGCTTTAGATTACAACCCCGAAACCCAAAAATATGGCGAAAATACTCGTCCTATTGAGTGGATAAGGATACACAACCTACCCGATTTAGCTTACTTTAATCACTCTCAACACGTAAAAGTAGCAGGTATCGAGTGCCAAAAATGCCATGGTCCTATACAAGAAATGGCCGAAGTTTACCAATACTCGCCTTTAACTATGAAATGGTGTATTAACTGCCACCGTGTAACTGAAGTTAATAGCAAGGGTAATGCATATTATGATAAAATACTGGCAGCACACGAAGATATTAAAAAAGGAGTAAAAGTAACGGCAGCTGTGTTAGGTGGTTTAGAATGTGGTAAATGCCATTATTAATAAATTTAAAATAGCACTATTAATAATATATAGTTTAAATGGATAGCACAAAACAATACTGGAAAGGTTTAGATGAGCGCAACAACTCTACCGAATTTGTAGAAAAAAACAAACACGAATTTGCCGAATCACTTCCTATCGAAGATGTATTACAAGAAGCAGGTTTAAGTTCACCTACACCACGACGCGATTTTTTAAAAACTATGGGTTTTGGTTTAGGTGCGGTGTCACTTGCAGCTTGTACTGTATCGCCTACCAAAAAATCAGTACCTTACCTAATTAAACCCGAAGAAGTAACCGCTGGCATACCCAATTATTACACATCAAGTTTTAAGGGCGCAAGTATTTTGGTAAAAACTCGTGAAGGAAGACCAATTAAAGTAGAAGGCAATCCAGCTTGTACTATAAACAGCGGAAGTTTAGATGCACAAGCTCAAGCCTCGGTATTAGATTTATACGATACCGCAAAACTTAAAACGCCATTATTAAACGGTGTTGAACACCCCTGGGAAGATATTGATGCTTACGCAAAAGCAGGTTTAGCCAAAGCTCAAGCAGCAGGTAAAACAATTGCTATTGTAACCTCAACGGTTAATAGCCCATCAGCCAAAGCCGTAATTTCATCATTTACAGCAAAATACCCAGCTACCAAACACGTTGCTTACGATGCCATATCGTATTCGGGCATCATCAACGCCAATAAAAATAGCTTTGGTAAAGCCGTTTTGCCACAATATAAATTCAACAAAGCCAATGTAATTGTAAGCTTTGGTGCCGATTTTTTAGGCTCTTGGATTTCGCCCTTACAATACACTAAACAATACGTTTCAAACAGAAATGCGACATCGCTTAAAAGCAAAAAAATGTCTCGCCACATACAGTTCGAAACAGGTTTGAGCTTAACAGGTACAAAAGCCGATTCTCGCATCGCTTTAAAACCATCCGAAGAAGGTATAGCATTAGTAAACCTTTACGCCGAATTATCAGGCCAAGCAACTAGTGCAAAACTAAACAATGCCATTGCCGAAAAAGCTATTAAATTAGTAGCCAAAGAATTAAGTGCAGCAAAAGGCACAGCGTTGGTGGTTTCGGGCTCAAACGATGAACATACGCAAATACTAGTTAATGCCATCAACAGCCTTTTGGGTAGTTACGGCACCACTATCGATTTAGATAACCCATCGTACCAATACACAGGTAACGAAGCCGATTTTATGGCTTTGGTAGCCCAAATGAAAACGGGCAGTGTAGGCGCAGTATTGTTTTTAGATAGCAACCCAGCCTATAACTATTGCGATGCCAAAGGCTTTATAGATGCCCTAGCCAAAGTAGCTACCAAAATATCATTCTCCGATAAAAACGATGAAACAGCCAGCCTTTGCGATGCTGTTGCCATTAATCACAATTACCTAGAAGCTTGGGGCGATAGCAACCCAGTTGAAGGTTATTACTCAATTATACAGCCTACTATAAACCCAGTTTATAATAGCCGCCAAGCCGAAGAAAGTTTATTGTTATGGAGCGATAGCACCGTAAAAGATTATTACACTTTTGTAAAAGCAAACTGGGAAGCTACCGTTTTACCATTTGCAGGTAAAACCTGGAACGATGTTTTACAACTAGGTTTTGTAAGCCTTCCTGCTAAAGCAACATCACCTATTACCTTTAGTGGGGATGTAAACGCAACCATTGCCATCGTAATCAGCGAAAGCAAAAAAAACACTGCTGGTATTGAACTGCATTTATACAATTCGGTAGCTTTAGGCGATGGTAAACAAGGTAACAATCCGTTTTTACAGGAACTGCCCGATGGCGTTTCGAAAGTAACTTGGGATAATTATGCAGCCCTAAATCCTAAATATGCCCAAAAACTAGGCATATCCGAGTTTGATTTGGTTACCTTAAAAAGCGATACATACGCAATAGACTTACCTGTATTATTTCAACCAGGCCAAGCCCACGAAACTGTTTCTGTAGCTTTAGGTTATGGCCGTCAAAAAGTAGGTAAAGTAGGCGATGGTGTGGGTAAAAATGCTTATCCGTTTTTAGCTACAAACGCTGCCGTTACCATTACCAAAATAGAAGGCTACTACGAGCTTGCACAAACGCAAACCCATCATTCGTTTGAAGGCCGAGATATTATTAGAGAAGCTACTTTTGCAGAGTATTTAGAAAATCCATCACACGGAAGTGGCAACCACGGCGAAAAACATAAAACCTACGATTTATGGAAAAAGTTTGAGCAACCTGGGCACAACTGGGTAATGGCCATCGACTTAAATGCTTGTACCGGGTGCGGTGCTTGTATTGTAGCCTGTAATGCCGAAAACAATGTACCCGTGGTAGGTAAAGATGAAGTAGTACGCCGCCGCGAAATGCACTGGATACGTATTGATAGATATTACTCGTACAACGAAGAAAATAAATCTATTACTGAAGAGAAAGAGATTGGGGAGATAGAAGGGAAGATGGAAAACGTATCGGTAGTACACCAGCCCATGATGTGCCAACATTGCGAACACGCACCTTGCGAAACCGTATGCCCAGTGTTAGCAACCGTACACTCATCCGAAGGCATAAACCACATGGCTTACAACCGTTGCGTAGGTACCCGTTATTGCGCCAATAACTGCCCGTACAAAGTACGTAGGTTTAACTGGTTTAACTACTGGAACGACTCTAGGTTTGATAATTACCTAAATAACGAGTTTACACAATTAGCCCTAAACCCCGATGTTACTACCCGTTTTAGAGGGGTAATGGAAAAATGCTCTATGTGTATACAACGTATACAAGCAGGTAAGCTAAAGGCTAAAATTGATAAAACTACGCTTAAAGATGGCGATGTTAAAATGGCATGCCAACAAACTTGCCCAGCCAATGCCATTATATTTGGCGATGCCAACGACCCAGAATCGGAAGTTTCAATAGCTTTAAAAGACGAGCGTGTGTATTATGTTTTAGAAGAGTTAAACGTACAGCCAGGCGTGGGATATATGACAAAAATTACAAACACAGGCTTACACGAAGCTTAAAAATTATAAATCTGATTAAGATATGTCATCACATAACGAATCAATACTAAGAGAACCGCTAATAACGGGTAAAAACATTACTTACGCTAGAATTACCGAAGAGGTTTTATGGCCAGTAGAAAACAAGCCTAATAAGGCTTGGTGGATAGGTTTTATTGTTGCCGCAATGGGCGCAAGTTTATGGTTGGTAGCCGTAGGTTACACCTTTTGGAATGGCATAGGCAGCTGGGGATTAAATAAAACTGTGGGCTGGGCTTGGGATATTACAGGCTTTGTTTGGTGGGTAGGTATTGGCCACGCAGGTACACTAATTTCGGCGGTGTTATTACTATTCCGTCAAAATTGGCGAAATTCCATTAACCGCTCGGCCGAAGCAATGACGATTTTTGCCGTAATATGTGCGGCAACGTATGTGGTATCGCACATGGGTAGGCCTTGGTTGGCTTATTGGCCGTTACCATTACCAAACCAATTTGGTTCACTTTGGGTAAATTTTAACTCGCCATTGGTGTGGGATGTATTTGCAATTTCGACTTATTTTTCAGTATCGTTAGTATTTTGGTATGTGGGTTTACTGCCCGATATTGCAACCATCAGAGATAGAGCTACAGGGTTACGTCGTAGAATATATTCTATAATGTCTTTCGGCTGGACAGGGTCGGTAAAAACATGGCAACGTTTCGAGATAGTATCCTTAGTGCTTGCTGGTGTATCTACACCATTGGTATTATCTGTACACACCATCGTATCAATGGATTTTGCAACTTCGGTAATTCCTGGTTGGCACACCACTATTTTTCCACCTTATTTTGTTGCTGGTGCAATTTTTTCGGGCTTTGCCATGGTACAAACGCTATTGTTAATTACCCGTAAGGTATTAGGTTTAGAAAACTATATCACCATGTTCCACATCGAATCAATGAACAAAATTATTGTTTTAACAGGTTCTATAGTGGGGGTTGCATACTTAACCGAGTTATTTATAGCTTGGTACTCGGGTGCCGAGTACGAGCAATACGCTTTCTTAAACAGAATATCGGGGCCGTATTGGTGGGCTTACGCCATTATGATGACGTGTAATGTAATTACCCCACAATTATTTTGGTTCGAAAAAATACGTACACATATTGGCATATCGTGGATACTATCAATTATTGTGAATATAGGTATGTGGTTCGAACGATTTGTAATTATTGTAACCTCATTACACAGAGATTACTTACCATCAAGCTGGGTAATGTTTTATCCTACATGGGTTGATATATCCATATTTATAGGTTCAATAGGAGTATTTTTTACCTTATTTTTATTATTTATTAGGGTATTGCCTTCAGTAGCAATGGCCGAAGTGAGGTTATTGGTAAAAACATCATCTGAACAAGCTAAACTAAAACTGTTACAAGAAGGTAAGTTAAAAGCAGAAGAAGCAGAATTTTATAAAGAATCGTTAGGCAAATACGATAGTGTTGAACAAGGTGCTTACGCAAACGTTTAAATATGAGCAAAATTAAATATATATTGGGTTTATTTGACGACCCCGATGAAATGATGAACGGTATCGATAAGTTAAAACAAAATAACTTTAGTGTTTATGATGTTTATACCCCTATGCCTATACACGGTATCGAAGCCAAATTAGGTGTTAAGCGTAGCCGATTACCAATTGTGGCTTTTTGCTGTGGCATTACGGGTACATGTACTGCTTTAACTTTAATGTGGTACACTTTGTCTTACGATTGGCCTATGAATATTGGAGGAAAACCTAATTTTGCTTTGCCCGATTTTGTACCAATTTCGTTTGAGTTAACTGTACTATTTTGTGCTTTTGGTATGGTAAGTGCTTTTTTTATTAAAAATCATTTGTTTCCTGGTCGAGCTCCTAGGGTTATGGAGTTAAGGGCAACTACTGATAAATTTGTAATTGCCATTGATGCTAATGCAAATACCAACCATACCCATATAGATGAATTGTTAAAAGAAGCTGGTGCAACAGAAATTAAGCACAATGATAGAAAGTATGTTAGTTATGAATAAGAAAGTAGCCATTCTCTTTTTTGTAATGTTTGCTGTATCGGCAATAATTACATCTTGCAAGGATAAAAGAACCAGAGGCTTAGAGTACGCCCCTAACATGTACGAGCCCATTGCCTATAACCCCGATCAAAAAAACCCAAATTTTGCAGATGGTAAAACCGCACAAAATCCCCCAAAGGGAACTAACCCAGTAGGCTTTTCTAGGTTTAATTTTGATGAAACTCGCCAAGGATACGATGCTGCAAGCGCATTTGCTATTAATCCTTTACAAAAAAGTCAAAAAAACTTGGTAGAAGGACAACAACTATATTTGGCAATGTGCAGTCCATGTCATGGCGATAAAGGTGCTGGAAATGGTCATATTGTTACACTAGGAAAGTATCCTGCTCCACCATCTTACGCAAATGGCGTTTCCTCAAGAGGAGGTGCAATGAAAGATTTAACCGATGGTAAAATTTATCACACCATACAGTACGGTATTAACCTTATGGGTTCGTATGCTTCGCAACTATCGCCCGAAGAGCGCTGGAAAGTGGTGATGTACGTACACGAATTACAAACATTAAAATAACAAACTAATACGATATAATGGGAGCCCATAATCACAGTCACACGTATAATTTCTCCGAGCAATTTGTTTTTGGTGGCAAACTTAAAACATTTAGTTTACTAGCTATATTCATAGGTATTGGTGCTATTGCATACGGTTTTTTTACTGGCCATGCCGAACGTACTTTTCTTAACTTATTGTTAATGAGTTACTATTTTACCTGTGTTTGCGCAGCAGGTTTGTTTTTTATGTCGATACAGTTTGTAGCGCAGGCTGGATGGTCGGCAGGTTTATTGCGCATACCACAGGCTCTTGCCCGTATATTGCCTTATGCAAGTTTAATTTTAATAGTTGTGATAGCAGCAGGTTTGTACTCTCACAATTTATATCATCATTGGGCTGGTCACGGTTTAACCGATCCTAACAGTCAAAATTTCGATCCTGTAATCGCAGGAAAATCGGTTTATTTAAATATTCCTTTCTTTTTATCAAGGATGGTAATATTCTTAGGTTCATATAGCATTTTTGCTGTATTAATGACTAAACTTTCGGTAAATGAAGATTTGGTAGGGGGCTTACAATCACACTCCAAAAGTATTAAATACGCAGCTATATTTCTTGTAATATTTGGTTTTACAGCACCTATTTGGTCGTTCGATACCATTATGTCTTTAGAAGCACATTGGTTTTCAACCATGTTTGGTTGGTACAACTTTGCAGCCATGTGGATTGTTGGTTTAGCTACCATTACCTTAACTGTAATTAGTTTGAAAAAAGCAGGCTATCTAGCTTGGATTAACGAAAACCACCTTCACGACTTGGGTAAATTTGTTTTTGCCTTCTCTATTTTTTGGACATACATTTGGTTCTCACAATTTTTGTTAATTTATTACGCAAACATTCCCGAAGAAACAGTATATTTTTACAAGCGTTGGGAGGGTAATTACTGGTATTTGTTTCTATTAAATTTGGTCATCAATTTTTTATCACCTGTTTTAATTTTAATGACAAGAGATAATAAACGAAAACTAAATGTAATGATGTTTGTTTGTATATTAATACTATGCGGACACTGGCTAGATTATTATATGATGATAATGCCAGGCACTTTAGCAGCCGAAGCGGGTTTTAACTTTATTGAGGTGGGAGTTGCCTTAGGTTTTGTGGGTTTATTTATTTTCTTAATGTTAAATGGTTTAAGTAAATATTCGTTAGCACCAAAAAACCATCCGTTTTTAGATGAAAGTGTACACCACCAGATTTAGTACTATTTAATAATTAGGATATGAAAATTTCGAAATATATAAACATAAAATCAATTTTTGCTTTTGTAGCAGTTATTGGCTTATTCGTAAATAATTTATTTGCCCAAGCTACAACAGTTGCTGCTACTGCGGTTGTTGACCCAGAAAAAAATGCTTACATACCTAAAATGGTAACGTATTATTTGCTATTATTTTTACTGGTTTGTATTGTTATTGCTTTAATAGGTAAAATTTTATCAGTTTACGATTTAACCAAAAAAGTACAAGGTGCTAAACAAGGCTTTTCGTGGGATAAATTTAACGGCATATTATTTTTACTTTTTTTAGTAGTAGGGTTATATGGTACTTATTGGTCATACACAATTCAAGGTGCACAAATTTTACCCGAATCAGCTTCAGAACATGGTGTTAAAATTGATGAGATGTTTAATGTTACTTTAATTATTACTACCATAGTTTTTGTAATTACACACATATTACTTTTTGTATTTACCTATAAGTACAGTTATAGTAGTAAAAAGAAGGCATATTTTTTACCCCACAATAATACTTTGGAAAAGTATTGGACAGTTATTCCTGCCATTGTTTTAACTATCTTAGTTTTGATGGGTTTTTTTACTTGGCGTGATATTACCAATATATCGCAAGATGGGATTAAAAATGCGATACATATTGAAGTTACGGCTCATCAGTTTGCTTGGGAAGCCCGATACGGTGGTAAAGATAATGTGAATGGTCGTAAAAATTACAAGCTAATAGGCGGGTTAGGAGGTCTTAATAGCCTAGGGGTAGATTTAGCCGACAAAAACAATTACGATGATTTAACCGTTTCGGAAATAGTGTTGCCAGTAAACAAACCTGTTAGATTTACTTTAGGTTCAAAAGATGTACTACACAGTTTTTACATGCCACATTTTAGGGTACAAATGAACTGCGTACCTGGTATGGCAACATACTTTCAGTTTACACCAAGGCTAACCACTGCCGATATGCGTGATAAAGTAAACGACCCTAATTTTAACTACTTTTTATTATGCGCTAAAATATGTGGTGGTTCGCATTTTAATATGAAATTTGCAGTAAGGGTAGTAAGCCAAAAAGAATATGATAAATGGTTACTCGTACAAAAACCCTTGGTAAATACAGCTATGATCAAAGCATACCAAGAAAACTTAGCAAATAACGAAACAAACTCAGCTACTAACAAAATTGCTTTAAATAATTAAGATTTAAGAACAAGGATATTATGGCAACATTAACTTTAAACGATACACACATCACTGCTCAAACCGACCATGCTGATCATGGGCATCATAAAGAAACTTTCTTAACTAAATATATATTTAGTCAAGATCATAAAATGATTGCTAAGCAGTTTTTAATTACAGGTATTTTTATGGGTGTTGTAGCTATGACGCTTTCGATATTATTTCGTATTCAACTGGCTTACCCCGATGAAAGTTTCCCATTATTAGAAATGCTATTGGGTAAATTTGCTCCAGAGGGTAGGTTAGATCCTAACTTTTATCTTTCTTTAGTTACAATACATGGTACCATAATGGTGTTTTTTGTACTTACTGCTGGCTTAAGTGGTACATTTTCTAATCTATTAATACCATTGCAATTAGGTGCTAGAGACATGGCATCTCCTTTTATGAACATGCTATCCTACTGGTTTTTTGCTGTTGCAAGTGCAATAATGTTAGCCACATTCTTTATCGAAACAGGCCCTGCAAGTTCAGGTTGGACAATTTATCCACCGTTATCTGCCCTGCCAAAAGCTATGCCAGGCTCGGGTTTAGGTATGACAATGTGGTTAATATCTATGGTATTGTTTGTGGCTTCATCATTAATGGGTGGTATAAATTATGTTTCCACCGTATTAAATATGCGCACTAAAGGTATGGATTTATGGAAAATGCCTCTAACTATATGGGCTTTCTTTTTAACTGCTATTGTAGGCATATTATCGTTTCCAGTGTTGGTTGCAGCGGTTGTTTTATTAATATTTGATAGAAGTTTTGGTACATCATTTTACTTATCAGATATTTATATTGCTGGCCAGGCTTTACCAAATGAAGGTGGAAGTCCAGTTTTATGGCAGCATTTATTTTGGTTTTTAGGTCATCCAGAAGTGTATATTGTATTGATGCCCGCATTAGGTATAACTTCCGAAGTTATAACAACCAACTCTCGTAAACCTATTTTTGGTTACCATGCTATGGTTTATTCGCTTATTGGTATTACTGTATTATCGTTTATAGTTTGGGGTCACCACATGTTTGTTACGGGTATGAACCCTTTTTTGGGGGGGGTATTTATGATAACTACTTTAATCATTGCGGTACCATCGGCGGTAAAAACCTTTAATTATTTGGCCACATTATGGCGAGGCAATATAAAGTTTACACCTGCTATGTTGTTTGCTATTGGTTTGGTTTCTTTCTTTATATCTGGTGGTTTAACAGGAATATTTTTAGGCAATGCTGCTTTAGATATTAACTTACACGATACTTATTTTGTAGTAGCCCACTTTCATTTGGTAATGGGGTCTGCGGCAATATTTGGTATGCTATCGGGTATTTATCATTGGTTTCCAAAAATGTTTGGTAAAATGATGGATGCTAAACTAGGCTATTTACACTTTTGGTTAACATTTATATCGGCCTACTTGGTGTTTTTTCCCATGCATTTTATGGGTTTAGATGGTGTACCACGTAGGTATTATGCTTTTACTGAGTTTGAATCAATGAACGAGTGGTTATCGGTGAATAAGTTTATTACCTGGTCGGCAATATTAGGTGCGGTGGCACAAGTTGCCTTTTTATACAATTTTGTTTATTCTATATTTTTCGGTAAAAAATCTGTTCAAAACCCTTGGGATTCTACCACTTTAGAGTGGACAACCCCTGTTGAACATTTACATGGTAATTGGCCAGGTGAAATACCTACCGTTTACCGTTGGCCTTACGATTACAGCAAGCCAGGTTCTGAGGTTGATTTTATATCACAAATTACTCCCTTGTCCGAAACAATGAACTCTAATTTACCTCACGATTTTGAGGGTAACGAAGAATCGGAAAGAATACAAATGGATTGGGAAAAGCAAAATAATAAAGAAACTGTAAAATAATTTTTAAATAAATTTTAAAAGGGTGTAGCCGTAAGACATATCTCTTACCTATACCCTTTTTTTATGTACAAATTATGTATTGCAAAGAAGAAGATCGTTTTATAGCCACTAACTTAATTACCATAATTGCCTTATTTATACTCATATTGGCAGGCGGTGTAGTGCGTAGTTCGGGTTCGGGTATGGGTTGCCCCGATTGGCCTAAATGTTTCGACCAGTACATCCCACCAACCGATGTTTCGCAATTGCCCATCGGTTATCAAACCAAATACGTAGCCCAAAGGGTTAAAAAAAACGAAAAGTTTGCTTCTCTTTTAAGTAAAATTGGTTACACCGATTTAGCCACCAAAATCCGAAACGACGAAAGCATAAAAATACCCGAAGAATTTAACGCAACCAAAACTTATACCGAATACATAAACCGATTGATAGGTGCCATTACTGGGATATTTTTATTGTTAACCTGTTATTTATCAAAAACATATATTAAAAAACAACCCAAAATATTTTGGTATAGTTTGTTTAATTTGGTTTTGGTGGTTTTTCAGGCTTGGTTGGGTTCTATTGTGGTATCCACCAATTTGCTGGCTTGGGTAATTACGCTACATATTTTAGTAGCCTTGTTAATTTTAGCGGTTTCTATATACACGTATTATAGTGCAAAGTTTAAAAGTTTAGATAATGTAGCAGGCATCCCACTAAAAATGGGGTTAAAATTATTGGCTGTATTTTCACTTTTAATAACCATTTTTCAAATAACCTTAGGTACACATGTTCGCGAAACGGTTGATTATGTAGTTACCACTATCCCCGCTTTAACCCGTAACCATTGGGTAGCCCAAATCGGCGAAAGCCTAAACTACCATAGGGATTTAGCAGTACTAATTTTAATACTTAATGCTGGCTTGTATTTGTTAGTTTTGCAAAACGTTAAACGCAACAGCAAAATAATAAAATACTTAAACATAACCTTAATTTTAATTGTTTTACAGATGTTGGTAGGAGGGGTTTTAAGTTATTTAAGTTTACCACCTATGGCGCAAGCATTACATATTTTATTGGCCAGTTTATTGTTTGGTGCACAGTTTTACCTTGTTATGCTGCTAATGCAAAAACCATTTATTAATTATACCCTAGCGTAGTGTGAAAGAGTTTTTATCAGATTTTAAAAAATTAATTAAGCTACGACTTACATTTTTAGTAGTTTTTTCGGCATCAATATGTTTTTTAATTGCCAAAGAAAACTGGGAAACTATAAACTGGCAAAACTGGATAAAATTAATTATTGGGGGCTTTTTAGTTACAGGCGCAGCCAATGGATTTAACGAAATTATAGAAAAAGATTTAGATAAATTAATGAGCCGCACAGCCGATAGGCCGTTACCATCGGGCAGTATGACAACCGGGCAAGCCTTAGTGTTAAGTTTATTTATGGGTATTTTTGGCACCTACCTTTTGGGGAGTTTAAATTTAACAACAGGTATATTATCGGTATTTTCGATATTATTTTACGCATTTATTTACACGCCGCTAAAAAGAGTTGGCTCCATTGCTGTATTTATGGGAGCCATACCAGGTGCTTTGCCGCCACTAATTGGCTACGTAGCGGCACACGGCAAAATAGATAGCTTTGCATTAGTGCTTTTTGCTATACAATTTGTGTGGCAGTTTCCGCACTTTTGGGCCATAGCTTGGGTGTTAGATGATGATTATAAAAAAGCAGGTTTTAGGTTATTACCTACCCAAAAACGAGATATAACCAGTGCCATCGTTACCCTTTTATTTGCTATTTTACTGCTACCAGTAAGTTTATTGCCTACTTATTTTGGTTTTGGTGGGATTGTAATTACAGGCGTATCGGTAATATGTAGTTTGGTATTTATTTATCAAGCACTAATGCTTACCATAAAAATGGATATAAAATCGGCCAAAAGCCTCATGTATGGTAGCTTTTTTTATTTACCCATAGTACAAATTGTTTTATTGTTTGATTTAATAAAGAAATAAAATGCCAACATACCCACAAGAAACCGACCGTTACAGCCTACAACCCAAAAAATTTATTGTATGGTTGTTTATGATATCGTCGTTTATATTTTTTGCAGGCCTCACCAGCGGTTTTATCGTTTACTCGGGCGATAGTTTAGCTAAGCAGCTTAACGTAAAAATGCCCAATGCTTTTATTTATAGTACCATTTTAGTAGTAGCCAGCAGCATTAGCTTACAATGGGCTTATATACAAACCAAGCGTTCAAATTTTGCCAAGCAGCGTTTAGGGTTATGGTTAACCATTGCTTTAGGCGTTGCTTTTACTTGTTCACAATTATACGGCTGGGTGGTTTTAACAGGTTTAGGTGCATTTTTTACTAGTTCAAACGCATCAATTAGCTTTGTTTACGTATTTACTTTGTTCCATATATTGCACATTGTTGCGGGCTTAATATTAATAATTGGCGCAGTAATAAGTAGTTACAAAGCTGTGCCTAACGTATTAAATATTTTTAGAATGGAAATATCAATTGTGTTTTGGCATTTTGTAGATATTCTATGGATATATTTATATGTTTTCTTACTTTTGAATCAATAAAAAATTACATAACGCTTACACACATTTTTTAAATGGATACATTACTAAAATTAGATCAAGTTAAAACCGACCCTTGGAGTGGTGGAAAATCTCCGTTTGCTATCGAGTACGGCAAATTAATGATGTGGTTTTTCTTGCTTTCCGATGCTTTTACGTTTTCGGCATTTTTAATTTATTATGGCGCACAGCGCTTTAGTAAAATGACCTGGCCCGACCCTGATATTGTTTTCCAATCAATCCCAGGTTTTGCCGAACATGGCTTCCCGCTTGTTTTTGTGGGTATTATGACTTTTATTTTAATTATGAGTTCGGTAACCATGGTATTAGCCGTTGAAGCTGGCCACCGTAATTCAAAAAAAGAAGTAGTTTGGTGGATGATAGCTACCATAATTGGTGGTTTTATGTTTTTAGGATGCCAAGCCTTAGAATGGACACACTTACACCACGAAGGCTTTTGGTGGGGCAGCACACCCGCTTTAGAAGAACTAAAAGCCATGGGTGCCGATAGCATAAGTGGGCAACAATTTGCCAACCTGTTTTTTACTATTACGGGCTTTCATGGTTTCCACGTTTTTACAGGCGTAATCATCAATATTATTATTTTGGTAATGACGATGTTAGGCGTTTTCGAACGCCGAGGCCATTACCTAATGGTAGAAAAAGTAGGCCTTTATTGGCACTTTGTTGATTTGGTTTGGGTATTTGTTTTCACATTTTTTTACTTAGTATAATTAGCTTACATATATGCAAACCGAACACGCAGAAATTCACCACGCAGGTGACCACGAAGGAATGACCAAAGGCCGGATTTGGAAAGTTTTTTTTATCCTTTTAGCCATAACCGTTGTAGAGTTTATTGTTGCACTAGCCATACCACACGCCGTAATGGGCAATGCAGTGCGCAATACCATTTACATTGTTTTAACACTGGTAAAAGCATTTTATATTATTGCATTTTTTATGCACCTAAAGTTCGAGAAATACACGCTAAAACTATTTCTCATACTATCTATAATTTTTATCATTTATTTTATTGTTTTAATGCTTGTAGAAGGTAATTATTTGAATACACACATGAACGCATGATAAAAAAATTTCCGTTAAAGAAACTAATAATCCTGGTAGCTATTTTAGCCCTACCAGGATTTTTGTATTATTTACTACAAGCAAAAGGCAAAAACCGGTACAAACCTTTGCCCATATATGGCCCCAAAACGGTTTTAAAAACCTTTACAAAAAAGCGTAGGGTTATTATTCCAGATACGCTTTACCATACCATAAAACCGTTTACAATGTTAAACCAAAATAATGTTAAGGTGGCTTTCGCCGATTTTAAACCTAAAATAACGGTTGTACAATTTTTTTACACACGCAATCAAAACCTAAATACCATGGTTAATAAACGTTTAAAAAGTTTGTACGATGAATATAAAAACAATAAAATAATTCGCTTTGTTTCTATATCTATTGATGAAAAATACGATAAGCCAGCCCAGCTAAAAACCTACGCCAACGCTTTAAATGTAAATGCCAATAAATGGGATTTTTATACCGTTGATAGCAACCAAGTATATGAAATTGCCAAAAACCAATTTTACATAAACGCCAAAAAGCTAAACGATAACGATTTTATAATATCCGAAAAATTAATATTACTAGATGCTAACCAGCGCATACGTGGCTATTACGATGGTACATCAGTAAGTGCAATTTTGCAACTTAGCGACGAAATTAAAGTACAAATAACCGAAGAACTAAGAAAAATTAAAGCTGAAAACTAAAAACCTATGAACGATAAATTAATTTTTAGATTAATAATGGGCATATCTGTATTTGTGTTTATAGTAGTAATTATACTTAACCGCAAAATAATACCCGTAACCATTCCTACACCCAGTTTTGTATATTTGTTTCCAAAATTTAACGCAATTATAAATGGTACGTGTAGCATTTTATTGTTAACATCGCTATACTTTATCAAACAAAAAAATATTATAGCGCACAAACGGATTAATATTTTAACCTTTTTACTATCGTCGCTATTTTTAGTATTATACATTGTTTACCATTATTTTGCCCCGGATGTTATGTTTGGCGATAGTAACCACAACGGCATTTTATCTGAAGAAGAAAAAATGATGGCAGGCAAACTTAGGTACGTTTATTACGTTATATTGGTAACTCATATAGTATTGGCTGCAGTAGTTTTACCGCTTATATTATTAAGTTTTCAAAAAGGCTTACAAATGCAAGTACAAAAACACCGCAAACTAGTACGATGGAGTTTCCCTGTTTGGCTATATGTTACCATAACAGGCGTAGTGGTTTACTTAATGATTTCGCCCTATTACCCATTTTAATTAATATGATATGAAATTTTTTAAAACATTATCAATCACAATTTTTGCACTTATACTTATATCGGCAACAGCCAGCCAAGCCCAATGCCCCATGTGCAAAGCTAGCGTAGAGAGCAACTTAAAAGAGGGTGGCAGTACTGGTAAAGGCTTAAATAGTGGTATCATGTACCTATTGGCTGCACCGTATTTAGCCATGTTGGGTATCGGTTTTTTGTGGTACAAAAAATTTAAAAAGAAAGATACAGGTGTAAGTGTAAAACAAGAACGTTTACATTTGAATTAACAATCGTTTACGCCTCAACAGTTAGCTTATTTTTAAAATTAAATTACATCTTATTAAAAAAATTTCTTTAACTTATCCATTAGAGCATCATTACTAAAAAATACCATTAATTTTATACATTACACCTAAATTTCGTTTTTAAACGAATACATCTTTTTACATTTCGCCACAATTGTGCTTAAACCTATTAATTGCTGTAAAATTACTTTTTTACGTATATATGAGTTTAACAGCTACTATTTTAAATTCAAAGTAACAAAAATCCAAAAAAAAGCCTAGTTTTGAAACCCGTATAACAACAACAAAAAACCCTGCTAAAAGCATTTACAAAAGGGTTTTAATTTTCGTTTTTTTTTATTTTTATGACTAAGTATATTTTTGTTACAGGAGGCGTTACTTCGTCTTTAGGAAAAGGTATTATATCGGCCTCGCTGGCAAAATTACTACAAGCCAGAGGCTACAGGGTAACTATCCAAAAATTTGACCCATATATAAACATAGACCCTGGCACCCTAAACCCTTACGAACATGGCGAGTGTTATGTTACCGAAGATGGTGCCGAAACCGATTTAGATTTAGGCCATTACGAACGTTTTTTAAATGTACCCACATCGCAAGCCAACAACGTAACCACAGGCCGCATTTATCAAAAAGTTATTAATAAAGAACGTGAAGGAGCTTATTTAGGTAAAACGGTACAAGTTATACCGCACATTACCGATGAAATTAAAAACAACATACGCTACCTAGGCGAAAGCGGCGATTACGATATTGTAATAACCGAACTAGGCGGTACTGTTGGTGATATCGAATCGTTACCCTACATTGAAGCCGTAAGGCAGTTTAAGTGGGAAGTAGGCTCTAACAATGCCATAGTTATACACTTAACGTTGATTCCTTTTTTGGCCGCTGCTGGCGAGTTAAAAACTAAACCCACCCAGCACTCTGTAAAAATGTTGTTAGAGTATGGCATACAGCCCGATATTTTGGTATGCCGTACAGAGCATCACATAAGCCAAGATATAAGAAAAAAAATAGCCCTGTTTTGTAATGTAAACATAAATGCGGTAATCGAATCTATCGATGCATCAACTATTTACGATGTACCTTTATTAATGCTTAAAGAACAGCTCGACCGTACCGTATTAGCCAAATTAAAGCTATCGCTTAAAAACGAACCCGATTTAGAGCATTGGAAAGATTTTTTGGGCAGGCTAAAAAATCCCACTTCCGAAATTAAAATTGGCTTGGTAGGTAAATATGTTGAACTGCCCGATGCCTACAAATCTATCAATGAAGCATTTATACACGCTGGTGCATTTAACGAGTGTAAGGTAATAGTACAATGCATACACTCCGAAGGAATAACCGAAGAAAACGTAGCGGCTAAATTGGGTAAACTAGATGGGGTATTGGTAGCCCCAGGTTTTGGTAACCGAGGCATCGAAGGTAAAATTATTGCCATACAATATGTACGAGAGCATAACATTCCGTTTTTTGGGATATGCCTAGGAATGCAATGTGCGGTAATTGAGTTTGGCCGAAACTTATTAGGCATGGCCCATGCACACAGTACCGAAATGGATGAAAACACCGATTTTGCTGTAATATCAATGATGGAAGAACAAAAGAAAATTACCCTAAAAGGTGGCACAATGCGCTTAGGCGCTTACCCTTGCGAACTTAAAAAAGGAACTAAAGCATACAATTTATACGGAAAATCACGCATTACCGAACGCCACCGCCACCGTTACGAGTTTAATAACGATTATTTAAAACAATACGAAGCGGCAGGTATGATAGCATCGGGCATAAACCCCGAAAGCAATTTGGTAGAAATTATTGAACTAAAAAACCACCCTTATTTTGTGGCGGCACAGTTTCACCCCGAGTTAAAATCTACGGTGGCTACACCACACCCACTTTTTATTAAATTTGTTGCCGCCTCACTAGAAAATTCGAAAAAGAAAAACTAGTTTAAAAAAGAATTAAAAAAATTAAAATGGATAGAAATACGTTTACAGGCCTGTTCCTGATATTGATAATTTTAGTAGGTTCAACCTTTTTACTAAAACCATCGCCCGAAGAAATCAAGCAAAAAGCAAACCAAGATTCTATTGCGGTATTAAAAAGCAAAGGAATTAATACCAACAAGGTTAAACAAAATATTGTACATCATCTTGCTAAAGATTCGGTAATTAACATCCCCCAAACAGAAACATTTACCTTTTTAGAAAACAATAAATTAAAAGTTACCTTATCAAGTTTAGGAGGAAAAATCGCCAGCGTAGAAATTAAAAACCAAACATCGTACCTAGGCAAACCTGTAATACTTTTTAATAACCAAGATACCAAATTGGGATTTAGCTTTACCGCCGATGGTAAAAATATAAACACCGAAACCTTGGTATTTAATAAAATTGATAACGCTAAAGATAAAGCCACCTTGCGAAGCCAAAACGCCGATGGTACTTTTATTGATTACGTTTACACCCTACCTGCCGATAGTTTTAAAGTTAATTTTAGTGTTAAATTAAATGGTTATGATGCTAAAATACAGCCTAATACCAACTTAAATTTAAACTGGGAAACCCGCTTATTACAACAAGAAAAAAATATTACTAACGAACGCCAGTATTCGGGCATTTTTTATAAAATATTGGATGGCGAAGTAAATAACCTTAGCGAAACTAAAGACGATGAGAAAGCAATTGACGATGAAAAATTAAACTGGGTGGCGTATAAGCAACATTATTTTTCGGCCACACTGGTCTCAAAAAAAGGGTTTAACAAAGGTAATTTTGAAATTAAAAGCATTGCCGCTGGCGATACTTCGGCACTAAAAATATATAAAGCAAGTTTACAAATCCCGTTTACAGCTCAAACAAATTATGCCATGCAATTTGTATTTGCACCCAATAAATATGATGTATTAAATGCCCAAAACATAGGCCTCGAATACATCATTGATATGGGCTGGCCACCTTTAAAATGGGTAAACAAATACGGCGTTATGCAATTGTTTAAATTGCTTAACACCACAGGTTTAAGTATTGGTATTATTATTTTAATATTAACTGTATTATTAAAACTGGTTATATTTCCGTTTACCTATAAATCGTACGTATCGATGGCTAAAATGAGGGTTTTAAAACCCGAAATGGACGAAATTAAAAAACGTGTAGGCGAAGATAACCAAGCATTAGTTCAACAAGAATATTTAAAACTGTATAAAAAAGTAGGGGTTAACCCTTTGGGGGGATGTTTGCCTTTGCTTTTTCAAATGCCCTTTATTATTGCTTTTTTCTACTTTTTTCCAGGCTTATTTGAGTTACGCCACGAAAGTTTTTTATGGATGAAAGATTTATCAACCTACGATGCTGTAATTACTTTTCCTACCATACCGCTTTTAGGATGGAACCACATTAGTTTAATGTGTTTGTTAATGACTATTTCGACCTTAATTTACACCTATTTTAATAACCAAGTTTCGGGTGCCACAGGTCAAATGAAATACATTGGTTACATTACTCCTATCATCTTTTTTGGGGTGTTAAATAGTTATGCCGCTGGCTTAAATTTATACTACTTTTTTGCTAACGTAATTACCTTTACACAGCAATACTTTATACGTCAGTTTGTAAACGACGATAAAATACACGCTCAATTACAAGAAAACAAAAAGAAACCTGACGACCCTAATAAAAAGAAAAGTGGTTTTCAAAAGAAACTAGAAGATATGATGCGCCAACAAGAGCAATTAAAACAACAAAAAAATAAGTAGCATTAAAAATACTACAACCTATTTTAATTGATAAGGTTATAGTATTTAAAAATTTTTCAACTTATTGTGTTTAATGTGTAATAATGCTTTTAATAGCGTTGTAATAAAAGTGTTTTTCAAAAAAAGCAATCCAATGTTTAGGCTACTTTTAGTTTTCTAATATCCGATTTTTCAAATTTTTCTTTGGCATAAGCCATATCAATAAGTAAGTTTTTAGTATCTTTTTGCGAAGGCACTTCAAACATAGCATCAATCATTATCGATTCGCAAATAGAACGTAAGCCTCTAGCACCTAGTTTATATTCCATAGCTTTATCTACAATAAAGGCAAACACATCGATATCAAATTCTAATTTAATGCCCTCGTATTCAAATAATTTTTGGTATTGCTTTACTAGCGAGTTGCGGGGTACAGTTAAGATATTTAACAACGTATCTCTATCTAAAGGATTTAAATGCGTAATCACAGGTACACGCCCAATGAGTTCGGGTATCATACCAAAAGCCTTTAAATCTTGCGGGGTAATGTATTTGTATAGGTTATTTAGGTCTATATCGGTTTCTTCGGCCCTAAATTTATAGCCTACAGTTTGGGTGCGTAAGCGGTTAGCTATTTTTTTCTCAATCCCATCAAAAGCGCCACCGCATATAAACAAAATATTATTGGTGTTTACGGGTATCATTTTTTGGTCGGGGTGTTTACGGCCACCCTGCGGCGGTACGTTTACAATAGTTCCTTCCAGTATTTTAAGTAAAGCTTGTTGTACACCCTCGCCCGATACATCGCGGGTTATAGATGGGTTATCGCTTTTGCGGGCCACTTTGTCCACCTCATCAATATATACAATACCACGTTCGGCAGCGGTAACATCGTAATCGGCAGCTTGTAGCAGGCGGGTTAAAATGCTTTCTACATCTTCGCCCACATAGCCGGCTTCGGTTAAAACGGTGGCATCGCATATACAAAACGGTACGTTTAATATTTTAGCAATGGTTTTGGCCAGTAAAGTTTTGCCTGTACCTGTTTCGCCTACCATCATAATATTCGATTTTTCTATCTCCACCTCATCTTTACCTACTTTATGGTTTAGCCTTTTGTAATGGTTATATACGGCTACGGCCAATACTTTTTTTGCATTATCTTGGCCAATCACGTACTGGTCGATATGGTTTTTTATTTCTATAGGTTTTAACAATGTAAAACCTCCGGCTAGCGATTTTCCTTTTTTCTGGGTTAACTCTTCGGCCAAAATATCGTTTGCTTGGGCTACGCATTTATCGCAAATATGCGCATCTAAACCCGCAATAAGCATTAGCGAATCTACCTTACCTGCGCCACAAAACGAACATTTTATATCTTTTGTACTCTTACTCATTTTCTTTTTTATCTTTTGTGCCTAGCAAAATTTCGTCAACCATACCGTATTGTTTGGCTTCATCGGCTTTCATCCAATAATCACGGTCTGATGCTTTTTCTACCCATTCGTAACTTTGGCCGCTATGTTTTGAAATTATATCGTACAATTCTTTTTTTAGTTTTAGCATTTCACGCAGGTTAATTTCCATATCCGATGCTACGCCTTGTGCGCCACCCGATGGCTGGTGAATCATAATACGGGCATGTGGCAAGGCGGCTCGTTTACCTTTTGTGCCAGCACACATTAATACGGCACCCATCGATGCTGCCATTCCTGTACATATTGTAGCTACATCGGGCGAAATAAATTGCATCGTATCATAAATACCTAAACCTGCATATACCGAACCGCCTGGCGAGTTAATATAAATTTGAATGTCTCTTTTGGCATCGGCCGATTGTAAAAATAACAATTGCGCCTGTATAATATTTGCATTTTGATCGTAAATAGCATCGCCCAAAAAAATAATCCTATCCATCATTAACCTCGAAAAAACATCCATTTGGGCTACATTAAGCTGGCGTTCTTCGATAATATAGGGGGTCATGTTTTTGGGTACAGTTACACCACCTATAAATTTATCAACATGGTGGCCGCCAATGCGGTGGTGTTTTACGGCGTATTTTCTAAATTCGTTTTTATCAATATTCATTTGTTTGTTTTTTTAAAATTTTATAGCTATTAATGGCAATTAGTTAATTGTAGCAAAGGTGCAAATTATTTATTTGTTTTTATATAATGCTTTTATTGCATCAATAAAATGTAATATTTAATATGGAATAATTTTTTTACTGATTTAGCAGTTTAACTATTTATGTGTTTTTTATTTATTTAGGCTTAAAATTATGTTTCGCGTTTAGCATTATAAAATTAACTTTGATTATTACACCAATTGTAATTACAATTATCATACCATTTATAAAAGATGAAATTTATAGCGTTTTTAATTTTTACCTGTTGTGGTGCTTTACAGCTATATGCCACCACATTTTACCTAGCAGCAAACGGAAACGATGGCAATAAAGGTACTGCCAAAAGCCAACCTTGGAAAACCATTAAACGATTGAACCAACAAATACTGAAACCAGGCGATAAGGTTTTATTTAAAAAAGGAGATGTTTTTTTTGGTGAGATAACTGTTAAACAATCGGGTAGTAGTAAACAGCCCATCTTATTTTCTGCTTACGGGAAAGGGATAAATCCAGTTATTACTGGGGCTATTTCTTTAAAAAACTTTAAGCCTTATAGTAGTACTATTTGGAAAACTAATTTAGGCGATACTGTAACCAATTTATTTGATAATGGCAACTTAAAAACTCTAGCCCGATACCCTAATACAGGCTTTGCTGTAATGCAAGGTGGCGTGGGTGATAGCGTTACTTTTATCGATTCATCGCTAAAGCAAAAAAATAATTATTGGAAAAATGCCAACTTACGCTATCGTACTTGGGATTGGGAGGTACGCACCAGCATTGTTAAAAACTTTGAAAGCTATAAAGTTACCCTAACCGATAGTTCTACCAATACACTAGGCAAGGGTTGGGGTTATTATTTTGATAATAAATTTGAAGAGTTAGATACTTTAGGCGAATGGTATTATCATCCCACCCAAAAAATAGTTTACTACTACGGAGGTGAAAATTTTAATGGTAAAAATATAGATGCCGTAACCTTAAAATGTGGTATAAGTATAAGTAAGTATGTAAGTTATATAAATATTTATCAGCTTAATATTCAAAAATTTGATACCTATGGCATAAGCTTAATGGGAAACAATAGGTATATTAATTTTGCCAATAACATAGTACAATATATTAACCATACCGCGATTTTTATAAACGAAATTGCAAAAAACTGCAACATCTATGCAAATGAAATTAAAGCTATAAACGGACGAGGTATATATGCCTTAGAACCCGAAAAATTGGCTATACAAAATAATTATGTGCACCACATAGGCTTAAAAATGGGCTATGGCATAAGTGGTGTTAATGGTATGGTAGGCATAACCATAGCTAATAATGAAGTGATAAAACTTGCCGATAGCCACACTGCGCTACATAATAGTATAAAAAACAATATTGTAGAAAATACCGGCTATGTTGGCATACGAATGGATGGGGCTTACAGCACAATGCAAAACAATATTGTACGCAAGGCACTATTGGTACTAAGCGATGGTGCTGCATTATACTGTTGGGCAAAAAGTAAATTTTATACACACAATAACATTATTAAAAACAATATTGTATCGGATGTAAAGGGCTCAAACTATGGCACTACCAACAGCCATAAATTGCCTGATGCCAATGGTATTTATTTAGATAACTTGGTGTATAACATATTGGTAGAAGGCAATACAGTATCAAATATTTCGGCAATTGGTATTCATATAAACTCCGATGCGTATAATAACACAGTAAAAAACAATATTTTATATAACTGTAAAAATAGCCTCTCGGTAGCCGAATGGGCAAAACCTAACAGCACCAAAAATAATTTATTTAGCTATAATACTGTTTTTTTAAATAAAAAAAACTACCGTGGTGTATTATTGATTAATTGGCTTTTACCTAGTACGCAAAATATGGCTAATTTTGATAACAATAAATATTACAGTTTACAATCAGACTCCTTAGCCCGCGATTTATACAATACCACCGATACTGCGGGCAAAAAAATTACTATCGACAAAAGCTACTCTTTGCTTGATTGGACAAAAATGTACGGATACGAAAAAAACGGCAGTTTTTTTAATTTAAAAACATTAAACCTTAATAAATATGTATACCCACATTTAATTATTAATAACACTAAGTTTAATAAAAACATAAGATATAAAAACAAAACAGCCTATAATCTAAATAGTAAAATAATTAATAAAATAAAGCTTTTACCATTTACGTCGGCTATTATTATGCTCGAAAAGTAAAACTTTGTATTTACTCACACATTGCTTTTTAGTACATTTTGGAGATTATATACCTAATTAAATATTGTTTATCAAATTAAAGCCATATTATTTGCTACCCAAGTACAGTAACTATATATTTGCTTTACCAATATAAATTATAATAGCTTTTATCGGTTTAGAAACTATTGAATATTTTACCCATTTTCAAAAATTATCTTTATTGTTTTAGCATCATTCAATTTAAAAAAAACAATTTTTACATATTAAAACGATGAAAAAATCAACCTTATTAATTTTAGTTTATATTTTTTCTTTTAAAATAGTTTTGGGTCAAAATTATACCCAATTAGTAAACCCTATGATTGGTACTGGGGCTAATGGCCACGTATTTCCTGGCGCTACATCGCCTTTTGGTATGATACAATTAAGTCCCGACCAAGGTATAAAAGGTTGGGGAGGCTGTTCGGGCTATCAATATAATCAAAATACCATTGTAGGTTTTAGCCACACGCACCTTAGCGGTACTGGCGTTGGCGATTTAGGCGACATTTTAATGATGCCACATGTTGGGATAAAAAGCGATACCGTTTTTTTTCCTGGTAAAACAAATTTTACCCACCAGCAAGAAAAAGCCTCACCATCGGTGTATGAGGTTTACTTACCTAGCCCTAAAATAAAAGTTAGGCTTACTACTACCCCACGTGTAGGCATACACGAATATACATTTCCAAAATCGGCGCAAGCCATGGTAAACATCAATTTAATTTATAAAATTTTTGATGATTGGGGCAAAATAAGCGAAGCCCAATTTGTGGTCGAAAACGATACTACTTTTTCGGGATATAGAAATGTAAACGAAGGCTGGGCACCTACCCGAAGGGTGTATTTTGTAATAAAAACTAATAAAGCCGTAAAACGGATAACATCAAACATTGGTAATTACGAATTTAATAAATACCTAAGTAGCAAAGTTTTTCAACGTGGGCGTAGTAAAGATAGTAATATGAATTTGCTTTTTGAAACTAGCGAAAACGAAAAGGTAATTCTTAAAGTAGCTATATCGGCTGTAAGTGTTAGCCATGCCCGAATAAATATTGCCGAAGCTAAAGGATGGGATTTTGATACATTTGTTGATAACAACAACCGTTTATGGAACAGTTATTTATCACGCATAAAAGTAGAGGCCGACCCCGTTGTAAGCCAACTTTTTTATACAGGGCTTTACCACGCAATGATACAGCCAAACCAAATGGCCGAAGCCGATAGCTCATTTTTTGGCCCCGATTATAAAGTGCACAAAAGTAAAACTGGTAAATATTATTCAACCCTATCTCTTTGGGATACTTACCGAGCGGCACATCCATTATATACTGTAGTAGTACCCGAATTAGTACCCGATATGATGAATAGCATGTTGCAACACAACGAGCATAATGGTTACTTACCTATTTGGGCCCTTTGGGGCACCGAAAACCATTGTATGATAGCCAACCACTCAGTACCAGTATTGGTAGATGCTGTTTTTAAGGGTTTTAAAAACATAGATGTCGAAAAAACTTACGATGCCATTAAAAAAACATTAACCCTTGATCATCATGGATCGCACTGGAACAGTTGGCAATACACAAAATATGGATATATGACAGCCGATAGTACAGGCGGCTCATCGGTATCAAAAACATTAGAATGTGCTTTTAACGATTGGTGCGCCGCACAGCTAGCCAAAAAGTTAGGGAAAACCGATGATTACAATTACTTTATTAAACGATCAAAATATTTTAAAAACTTATTTAATCCTACATATAATATGATGTGGCCCAAAAATACCGATGGCAAATGGGTAACTTGGGATGCTTATAAAACAGATTATGCCGGCCCTTATACCGAAGGCAATGCTTGGCAATATATATGGTCGGTGCAACATAACCCTTACGATTTAATTAAATTATTTCCCTCGCATAAAACATGTGTAAGTAAGCTCGACCAAACGTTTTCAGATACTACAAAAATTACAGGTGGCGTAAACGATGTTACCGGCTTAATTGGGCAATACGCACATGGTAACGAACCAAGCCACCATATTGCTTATTTTTACAATTTTTTAGGACAGCCTTGGAAAACCCAAAAACTAGTACGCCAAATACTGCAAACACAATACACCACCCAGCCCGAAGGCCTTTCGGGTAACGAAGATTGCGGGCAAATGAGTGCTTGGTATGTACTATCGGCCTTAGGTTTTTATCCTTACAACCCAGCTAATGGCGTTTATATACTGGGAAGCCCAGCTGTAAATAAGGCTGTTTTACAAGTTGGTAATGGTAAAACATTTAGCATTATTGCACATAATAATAGCCCCAAAAATATCTATGTTGCCGCAACCAAGCTAAATGGGAAACCTTATTTAAATACTTACATAAGGCATACCGATATACAAAATGGCGGTGAGCTAACATTTATAATGACCGATAAGCCCGTAAAAAAACAAACTTTAATTGCTAATTTGCCTCCTTTAAATTAAAATATTTGCTTAGCTGTAAAGTTTAACTACGTTGTTATTGGTTTTTAGGAGAAAATGTTTTTTAGATATGCCAATAATTACTGTTAAAAAAATTACCAACCAGCAAGATTTAGAAATCGCTTTTTCAATTAGGAAACAAGTATTTGTAATTGAGCAAAATTGCCCATCTCATTTAGAATTTGAAAACGAAGAGGTTTCGCACCATTTTTTGGCTTACGCCGATGACGTACCAGCGGGAGTATGCCGTTGGCGCAAAACCCCATACGGCTATAAATGCGAACGTTTTGCCGTTTTAAAACAGTTTAGAAGCTTGGGCATAGGTTCCCATTTACTAAAAACGCTTTTGGATAGCTTACCCGCAAATGCAAACTATATTTATTTACACGCTCAACTAACAGCCATGGGTTTATACACCAAATTCGGGTTTACGGCTCATGGAGAAATGTTTGAGGAAGCTGGCATACAGCATTATAAAATGGTGCGAAATGTTTTTTAAAAGTTTCGATTAATTTATAAATATTTATCTGCCAAAGTGTCATTTTTGTTTATCTTTGCAATTCAAAAACACGCTTATAATGTTAGAAAGTGTAATTTTAGATAAACCACACGATGAAGCTAGACAAGGCGAGGCGTTGCTGTTAAAAAAACAATCGGCGCAAAGCCAAAAAAAACTATATATAGAAAGTTATGGCTGCGCCATGAATTTTTCGGATAGCGAAATTGTAGCGTCTATTTTGCTGGATAACGGCTTTGAAACCACGGCCGATTTTACTATTGCCGATGCCATTTTTATAAACACCTGCTCTATCCGCGAAAATGCCGAACAAAAAGTGCGCAACCGTTTAAAACAATTTTCGGCGGCTAAAAAAAAGAAACCAGGCCTTTTAATTGGCGTTTTGGGCTGTATGGCCGAACGCCTAAAAGCTAAATTTTTAGAAGAAGAAAAACTGGTTGATGTAGTAGTAGGCCCCGATGCTTACCGCGATTTGCCTAACCTTATTAACCAAGTGTGGGAAGGCAACAAAGCCGTTAATGTGTTACTATCCCGCGAGGAAACCTACGCCGATATTAGCCCAGTACGTTTAAATAGCAATGGTATTTCGGCGTTTATTTCTATTATGCGTGGTTGCGATAATATGTGTTCGTTTTGCGTGGTGCCTTTTACCCGTGGCCGAGAGCGTAGCCGCGATGCTGCATCTGTTGTGAAAGAAGCACAAGATTTGTTTGATGCAGGCTATAAAGAGGTTACACTTTTAGGGCAAAATGTGGATTCGTACAAGTTTACGCCGCCAGCGGCCACAGCCGAAGAAAATAGCCAAACTATAAATTTCTCGCAACTTTTAGAAATGGTAGCGCAGGTAAACCCACAATTAAGGGTTAGGTTTTCTACCTCGCACCCTAAAGATATTACCGACGAAGTGCTGCATACCATGGGTAAATACGATAACATTTGTAAGCACATACACCTGCCCGTACAATCGGGAAATAGCCGAATTTTAAGTTTGATGAACCGTACTTATACCCGCCAATGGTATTTAGAGCGGCTAGATGCCATACACCGCATTTTGCCCGATTGTGCCGTTTCGGGCGATATTATTACCGGTTTTTGTACCGAAACTGATGACGACCACAACGATACTTTAAGCCTGATGGAATATGCCAAATATCATTTTGCTTACATGTACTCCTACTCCGAAAGGCCAGGCACACCTGCCGCCAAAAAATTTGCCGACGATGTACCCGAAACCGTAAAAAGTAGCCGCTTAACGCAGATTGTTGATTTACAGCAGCAACACAGCCTTTTTAGAGCCCAAAAACGTATTGGTAAAGTAGAACGAGTTTTAATCGAAGGATTATCCAAAAAATCGAAACTAGATTATTGTGGCCGCAGCGAACATAATTCGATGGTGATTTTCCCCGTAAGGGAACAAGATAAACCCGGCGATTATGTGAATGTATTGATTGAAAGAACAACCACGGCAACGCTTATTGGGCAAGTGGTTAGTAAATAGTTTTTAATTAAAAAATGATATTATTGGTTTCAATAATAAAAATTAGGGCGTTTTAACACGCCGTTCGCTGTATCTTTTTTTATCTTTTTATCCCCCCAACCCCCAAAGGGGGAGAATTAGCATAAAAAAAGGATGCCGCTGCCGTCGTTAACGCTCTTAAATCGTTAAAAAAATAGATTAATAACAATTCAAACTAAGTTTTATTAATCCAATTTAGGTAAACAGGATTGTTTTGTGTAGGTATGCGATTTTGGTTTTGGATAAAAATCAAAAAGAAATAAAGGAAGCTAATATTGTTCTGAAAATTTTTACAAAAAACAATACAGATATACTAGCAATTATAAAAAAATGGCATTAACAGAACTTTTAAAATACAATATGAAGTATAAAAACATAAGAGAAGAAGAGCTAAAAAATAAGGTTGGTGCCGATTGGTTTCCTGATTTTGATACTACAGAAATCATCGGAAACATTGATTTTACTGTTCTACCAAAACAAGATAACCTGTTTGGGCGCATACCGCTGCTTTGGGCCGAAGCCAAAACCGGAGATTTTGATATTGCCGCAATGTTTGTACAACTTATTTTAACAATTGGTAAAGCCCGCACATTCGATAAAACCCTGCCACCTGCTTTTTTAGCCGCTTTCGATTTTAAAAAAATTGCTTTTGTACCTTATATAAATATTCAAGATATTTTTTATTTGAACGATTTTAATTGGAATGTAACACCAAGTAACCACGATACTAAAGAGTTTAAACTCATTCAAGAAAGAATTCAAACCATACTAAAGCAAAATACTTATGTTTATGATTATATAAATGACGAAAAAGACCTCATCACTTTTATTAAAAACAATATTGCCAATGCAACCAACACGAGCAAAATAAAAATCGACAAAAATAATTTTACACCCATTTATTTACGTTGGCTCGAAATTATAAAACCTATAATTGATGTAAACTGGGATGAACTAAAAAAAGCAAATATATTTGATAACGATTTTTACCTAGCCGACCTTTTTGTTGACGACCGAGACACCCAAACCATTGATGATGATATTACCATACGCGATAGTTTATTTGTAGTATATCAAAACCAAGGTTACACCATAGCAAAAGAAAACATTAAGCAAATGTTTGATGCTACCATAAAGTTAAAAAATAAAGAAACCTATATCCAGTTTTGGAAACGCTACAAAAGGCCACCTTTAAAAGAATTTCAAGATTATATTATCGAACGTAGAGATTTACTAGTTCCGCAAGATATTAGAGAACGAAAAGGTGCTTTTTTTACCCCACGCCAATGGGTTGAACTTTCGCAAAAATACCTAACCGACTATTTAGGCCAAAACTGGCAAGAGGAATATTACATTTGGGATTGTGCCGCTGGTACAGGAAATTTACTTGCAGGCCTTACCAACAAGTACAACATTTACGCAAGCACATTAGACCAAGCCGATGTAAACGTAATGCATGAACGGATAGACCACGGAGCAAATCTTTTAAAAAACCACGTATTTCAGTTCGATTTTTTGAATGATGATTTTTCTATTCTTCCACAAAGTTTGCAAAACATCATTAACAACGAAGAAAAACGAAAAAAATTAGTGATTTATATTAATCCACCGTATGCGGAGACAAGTGGTTCACTTAAAACTACTGCTAAAAAAGGAGTTAATTTAAATAATGTTCACAAAAAGTATAGTGATTTTTTAAAAAGAGCAAACCACGAATTGTTTACACAATTCTTAGCAAGAGTTTACATAGAAATTCCAGGTTGTATAATTGGTGAGTTTTCAAAAATTAAAACTTTACAAGGATCTCATTTTTTGGATTTTAGAAATAATTTTCTAGCAAAAATTGAAAATATATTTCTTTGCCAAGCAGATACATTTGATAATGTTAAAGGTAAGTTTCCTATTGGTTTTAAAATTTGGAATACACATATCAAAGAAAAGTTTAAAAAATTTAATGCTGATATTTACAACGAAAAGGCAATATTTATTGGCAATAAAAATCTTTATTCATACGATAATGAAAAAGGCTTAATAAATCAATGGATAAAAAATTATGATCATAACTCAAGAAATTTAAAAGTTGGAGAACTAAGTGTAGCTAGGAATGACATGCAAAATAAAGCACTTTGTTGGATTTCTCATAAAGCAGATAGACCATTAAATATAACGCTAAATACTTTAATTATAGATTGTATATTTTTAACTGTACAAAGTAGTATAAAAGCCACTTGGTTAAACGACCGTGACCAGTTTTTATATCCAAATGATGGTTGGCAAGAAGATTATGAATTTAAAAACGACTGTTTAACTTATGCATTATTTAGCGGTCAAAATCAAATTAAAAGTACCGAAGGTACCAACCACTGGATACCATTTACCGAATACGAAGTAAACGCCAAAGAAAAATTTGAAAGCCACTTTATGGCCGATTTTATAAAAGGGAAAATAACGCCCCAACAGTCAGAAAGCGATTTGTTTGTTTTTAGAGAACCTAAACCAAATTACCAAGTACCTATACTTTTTTCGGACGATGCAAAAGAAGTATTTAATGCCGGGCTAGAACTATGGAAATATTACCACGCACAAAATGAGGTAAATGTAAACGCTAGTTTGTACGATATTAGAGAATATTTCCAAGGCAGAAACGATAAAGGCAGAATGAATACCAAAAGCAAAAACCCAAAATATACCGAACTAATAAGTGAATTAAGAAACAAACTAAACCTATTGGCCGACAAATTAAAACCCAAAATATACAAGTATGAGTTTCTGAAAGAATAAAGCTGGTAGCATATAAGCTTAAACCCATGCTGGTTTTTCAAACCACTAAAACTAACCACTAACAATTCCCTACTAACCACTAACCACTACCAACTAAAAAAAAAAATGACCGCACAAGAAATAAAACAACGCTTTGGTATCATTGGCAGTTCGCCTTTATTAAACCGAGCCATTGATATTGCTAGGCAAGTTGCCCCCACCGATATTACGGTTTTAATTACAGGCGAAAGTGGCTCTGGCAAAGAAGTTTTTTCGCACATTATACACCAAATGAGTGCCCGCAAACACGGCCCATTTATAGCCGTAAACTGTGGTGCCATACCCGAAGGAACTATTGACTCGGAACTTTTTGGCCACGAAAAAGGCTCGTTTACAGGCGCACACGAAGCCCGAAAAGGATATTTTGAAGTTGTAAATGGCGGCACTATTTTTTTAGATGAAGTAGGCGAACTGCCTTTGGGTACACAAGCTCGCTTGCTGCGGGTGCTAGAAATGGGCGAATACATACGTGTAGGCTCATCCAAAGTACAAAAAACCGATTGTAGGGTTGTTGCTGCCACCAATGTAGAAATGTTTGAAGCCGTAAGGGCAGGTAAATTTAGGGAAGATTTGTATTACCGCTTAAACACGGTGCCGCTAAAAATTCCGCCCCTGCGAGATAGAAAAGAAGATATACACCTGTTGTTCAGGAAATTTGTAGCCGATTTTTCGGATAAATACCGCTCGCCCAATATTACCCTTGCCGAAGATGCGGTACGGGTTTTAACCAATTACGGCTGGCCTGGAAACGTAAGGCAACTAAAAAATATTGCCGAGCAAATTGCCGTTTTAGAAAAAGATAGGAACATAACTGGCCAAACTTTAACCAACTATATCCCACACGATAACCCTGGCAATTTGCCCATGCGCCTTAACCCCAACCAAGCAAAAGACGATTTTAGCGAACGAGATATATTGTACAAAGTGCTGTTTGATATGAAAAAAGATATGAGCGACCTAAAACGATTGGTGGCCGATATCATCAAATCGGGCGATGATATTACAAATTATGCCGACCAAAATCCGCAAATTATAAATTCGCTTTACCGCGATATTGACCTAGGTAACGAACACGCAATCACCATACAACAGCCTCAAAATCAAATAAACAACCCAACACACAATGATTACAGCCTAACACATGATAGCGAAGCGGAAGAGGTAGAAGAATCTTTATCGTTAATCGAAAAAGAAGCTGATATGATTAAAAAAGCACTTAAAAAACACAAAGGAAAACGTAAAGCGGCATCCGAAGAGTTAGGCATATCCGAACGTACCCTGTACCGTAAAATTAAAGAACTTGATTTAGATTAATATGAAAATTCAAAATTCAAAATTCAAAATTCAAAACCCGAGTTTCGGTACTCGCTATTTACCACTTACTACTAACCACTTACCACTTTTTAATATTCACTTACTAACAACTACTTACTTATTAATCAACCTACTAAGCGGTTGTTACTCGTTTACAGGCGGCTCTATTACACCAGGTATGAAAACCGTTTCGGTACCTCTTTTCGAAAACAATGCGCCCATAGTAGTACCTATTTTAAGCCAAGCCTTTACCGAAACTTTAAAAGATAGAATACGCACACAATCTCCCTTAAGTTTTGTACGTAGCGAAGGGCAAGCCAGTTTTCAAGGCCGTATAACAGGCTACGATATTAGGCCAGTATCTTTACAAGGAAACAATACAGGCATAGCTGGCCAAACCCGTTTAACCATAACCGTACAAGTAAAATACAACAACACTTTAAAACCCGATGAAAATTTCGACCAAAGTTTTAGCCGTTTCCGGGATTTTACAGGGAGCTTAAATGCCAAAGAACAACAACTTATAAAAGATATTAACCAGCAACTAGCCGAAGATATTTACAACCGAGCTTTTGCCAATTGGTAAGCTTTTATTACATTCACAACAAAATTATAAAAGTGCAGATAGATTTAGCCAAATATTCCAGTACCCAGTTTTCCAATTTTTTATCGGATATTTCATCCATTAGCGAGCAAGATATAGAAAGCCTCGATGATTTAGCTACACAATTTCCTTATTGCCAAGCACTGCACACACTTGTAGCCAAAGCTAGCATTGGTACACAAAAATATGAGGATAAACTAGCTAAATCTGCCATTTACGCCACTTCGAGGGAGGTACTATACGAGATGATTGCCTCGGGCAGCGGGCTTTCGGGCAACGAGCCTCGGGCTTTGGGCATCGAGCCATTAGCCCAACCCGAAGAAATCAAACCCGAAAACCCATTGCTAACTACCGAACAAGAAGCCCGTAGCCCGCAGCCCGTAGCCCCAACCCCACAAATAGAAACTTACGACCATCACGATAGTGTGCTTATTAAAGAAGTAGAAGAGGATGCAATTTCGGCAATTTCGTACCAGCAATTTAAAATAACACCAACAGCCCAAGGCCAGCATACCGAAACCCCAAAACTTGAAAGCCCAGTACAACAAAGTCCAGAACCTGTTACTTTATACAATGATGATACATTGCCTTTCACTTTTTTATGGTGGCTAAACAAAACACGTAAAGAACATTACGAAAATAACCAACCTTATTGCTCATTACCCGAGGCCCCAAGCCCACAACTTAACCACCAAATTACCGAAAGTATATTACAACAAGGTACCATAAATAGTTATATAAAAAGTACATTATCCTCTGAACCTGTAACGAAAGAAGATTATATCATCGAAAAATTTATTAGTAACGACCCACAAATTAAACCTTTACCAGCCAATAAAATTGATACCGAAAATAAAGCCAAGGCAAGCTCGGCCGATTCTGGTGAGTTAGTTTCAGAAACTCTAGCTAAAATTTATGTAGAACAAATGTTGTACGCAAAAGCATTAGATACTTACCAAAAATTAAGTTTGAAATATCCCGAAAAAAGCACTTACTTTGCCAGCCATATAAAATATTTAGAACTTAAAGTAAATTAACACCTTATATCAAATGACAACTTTTTTAATCATTATCACCGTATTAGTATGTATTGTACTTATACTCACTGTTTTAATTCAAAATCCTAAAGGGGGAGGCTTATCTTCAGGTTTATCTTCTTCAAACAATATCATGGGCGTACAACGTACAGGCGATATATTAGAAAAAGGAAGTTGGATATTGGCCATTACCATTATGCTTTTGGCTGTTATAATTAATATCACTGTACCTAAAACAGGCGAAGGCGAGAAAAAAGAATCGATTATACAAGAACAAATAGATAAAACAGCCACACCAAGTAATTTACCCACTTTACCAGGCGGAAACACTACCGATAGCACTAAAAAATAAATACTTTAAACTGCTTAAAGGCTTTCGAGGTTTTTTATCTTGAAAGCCTTTTTTATGAAATTACAACTGCCAAGCTGGCACAAAACATGCACAGCTTAGCCTAAATAAGTAGGTGTTTTGGTGTAAAATTGGCAAAGCAATACCTAATTTTTTAGATTCTTTAACTTTGGCATTATGTATGATTAGGTAGTTTATATTAAGAAATTAACTAAATAATAAATACAAAATTATGGCATTAAACATTAAACCAATTGCCGATAGGGTAGTTGTTGAAGCTGCACCGGCAGAAACCATCACCGCTTCGGGTATTTATATACCTGATACGGCACAAGAAAAACCACAAAAAGGTACCGTAGTGGCCGTTGGCCCTGGCAAATACGCCGAAGCATCTGGTACTTTAATACCTATGGCTGTGGCCGTTGGCGATACAGTACTTTACGGTAAATACGCAGGACAAGAGTCTCAAATTAATGGGAAAGATTATTTAATCATGAAAGAATCGGACATATACGCCATTCTTTAAATGCAATAATTAAAATTCAAAGTTTAAAAAACCTTGTAAGCGCATCAAATCGCTTGCTTAAAAAACAAACAAAATGGCAAAACAAATTAAGTACAATGTAGAGGCCCGCGATGCTTTAAAACGTGGGGTTGATATTTTAGCAAATGCAGTTAAGGTAACCCTAGGCCCAAAAGGACGTAATGTTATTATCGACAAAAAATTTGGTGCTCCAAGTATTACCAAAGATGGGGTAACTGTTGCAAAAGAAATAGATTTGAAAGACACCTTAGAAAACATGGGTGCCCAAATGGTAAAAGAAGTAGCCTCAAAAACTGCCGATATTGCTGGCGATGGTACTACTACTGCAACTGTACTGGCACAAGCTATAGTTACTGCAGGTATTAAAAATGTAGCATCAGGAGCTAATCCTATGGATCTAAAACGTGGTATTGATAAAGCGGTTGCTGCTGTAGTGGCAAATTTAAAAACACAATCTCAAACTGTAGGTGATGATAACAATAAAATAAAACAAGTAGCATCAATATCTGCTAATAACGATGAGGTTATAGGTGCGCTAATTGCCGAATCGATGGCCAAAGTAGGTACTCAAGGGGTAATTACCGTTGAAGAAGCCAAAGGTACCGAAACCGAAGTTAAAACCGTAGAAGGTATGCAATTTGATAGAGGTTACTTATCGCCTTACTTTGTTACCAATGCCGATAAAATGGAGGTGGATTTAGAAAATCCTTACATTTTAATTTACGATAAAAAAATAAGCAACATGAAAGAATTGTTGCCCATACTTGAAAAACAAGTACAAACAGGTAAACCATTATTAATTATTGCCGAGGATTTAGATGGCGAAGCATTAGCTACATTGGTGGTAAACAAAATTAGAGGTTCGTTAAAAGTAGCGGCTGTTAAAGCACCTGGTTTTGGCGATCGCAGAAAAGCGATGTTAGAAGATATCGCCATTTTAACTGGCGGTACGGTTATTTCTGAAGAGCGTGGTTTTAAATTAGAGAATACCGAACTAGAGCAGTTGGGTAAATGCGAAAAAATTACTATCGATAAAGATAACACTACCGTAATTAATGGAAGTGGACAAGCCGATTTAATTAAAACACGCATTAGCGAAATAAAAGCCCAAATAGAAACAACAACTTCCGATTACGATAAAGAAAAACTACAAGAGCGCTTAGCAAAATTAGCTGGTGGTGTTGCTGTTTTATACATTGGTGCTGCTACCGAGGTAGAAATGAAAGAGAAAAAAGACCGTGTTGATGATGCCTTACATGCTACCCGAGCTGCGGTTGAAGAAGGTATTGTAGCAGGTGGAGGCGTTGCGTTTATTAGAGCCGTTGAAGCTTTAACCAACCTTAAGGGAGTAAATGAAGACGAAAATACAGGTATAAATATAATAAAAAGAGCCATTGAAGAACCATTACGCCAAATATGTGCCAATGCAGGTATCGAAGGCTCGATTGTGGTACACAACGTAAAACAAGGTAGTGCCGATTATGGTTACAATGCCCGTACCGATGTGTATGAAAACTTAATTGGCGCAGGTGTAATTGACCCCACCAAAGTTGCCCGTGTAGCTTTAGAAAACGCGGCATCAATAGCATCAATGTTGCTTACCACCGAGTGTATTTTGGCCGATGAGCCAGAAGAAGACAAAGACCACGCTCCACAAATGGGTGGCGGTGGCGGTATGGGTGGTATGATGTAGGTTTTACCTAACCTTATCACTTATAGGCATAACCATAAATCCCTGTTTAAAATTTAAACAGGGATTTTTTTTGAATTTTTAAGCTAATACAATCTAAAAAATCTTTTGCTTGTAACAACTAAAAACTAAAAAATAATAACTTTAAGGAAGGTAATTTTATTAAGTTTTTATTCCTTAAAAAGTTTAAGTACAGCACAAAGCCAAATAAAAAATAGTGGTATGCTTTTTATAAATGTTTAACTAAAACAAAACACTTAAAAATAATATTGGCATAACCTATATGCACAAAAGCAAAAAAATAGTACAATAAAAAGTAAATTAAAAAAATAGGCTTAAAATAAAATCTTGCCGAGCGTTAAAATTTTACATATTTGGCTATTATTGTTTTTTATATACATCCAATTGGTGTTTTATGCAATATTTCTTTGGTATAACTATTACAGCACAATACGCAATTTTGCAAACTTTAGTACTAATTTTTTTTCGCCAAGCTGTTCAAAAAAAATAGTGGCTTTTACATCGTTTTTATTACCCTCTAGTGCCATCACTTTGCCAAAACCAAAGCGTTCGTGTTCTACCTCTTGTCCTACTTCTAAATTCGAGGTATTATCAGGCTTAAAACCAGCACTAGGCACATGCGCTTTGGCCAGTAGCGAAGTAGTTTTTAGTTGGCTTTGGTTACTTGCTGGTTTCGGTTTCGAGTAAGTGTCGCTGGTATCTACTTTACGGCTTTGCCATTTACTCCGTTCGTTATCAAAGTTTTCGCTGGGGCGTGATTGTTTTTTCTGAAAATCTATATCTAAATATTCGGGTGCTATTTCATCCAAAAATCGCGAAGGCTCGCAACTTATTAAAGTACCAAACCTAAAGCGTGATGTAGCGTACGATATACTCAATTTTTTTTCGGCCCGGGTTATGGCTACATAAAATAAGCGGCGTTCTTCCTCTAAATCGGCTCGGGAATTAAGTGCCATTTGCGATGGAAAAAGATTTTCTTCTAAGCCAACTATAAACACATGCGCAAACTCCAAGCCTTTTGAAGAGTGTATGGTCATAAGCGAAACAGTATCGGCATCTTTATTTTTATCGTTATCGTCGTTCGTAAGCAGGGCAATATCTTGCATATACACAGCTAAGCTTCGGTCTTCAATATCCTCACGCTCTGCAAATTCTTTTATACCATTAAGTAATTCCTGTAAATTTTCGTAACGGTTTATACCCTCTATTGATTTATCGTCGTATAAATCTTTTAACAAACCCGAATGCTGTGCAATATGCAATGCAGCATCATAAGCAGTATTTTTTTGTGCCATTATGGCAAAACTTTGTATAGCGGTGTAAAAAGCGGTTACCGATGTTGCCGCCCGATTATCTAAAAACTGCGTTGCGTTTGATAATATATCAAACAACGTTTTATTTTGCTCGTTAGCAGCAATAATAATTTTATCGATGGTGGTTTTTCCTATACCTCGTACGGGGTAATTTATAACCCGTTTTAAGGCTTCTTCATCGTTAGGGTTAAAGGTTAGCCTAAAATAAGCAATTAAATCTTTTACTTCTTTGCGTTGATAAAACGATAGCCCTCCATAAATTTTATAAGGCACATTTAGCTTACGTAGGCCTTCCTCCATCGAGCGTGATTGGGCATTGGTACGATAAAGTATGGCAAAATCTCTGTATTTTAAGCCTTTGTTGCCTCGCTCTTGCAATATTGTTTCGGCTACATTTTTACCTTCTTCGTTATCCGAAAAAGCCCGGCTTATCCGTATTTTATCGCCTTTTTCGTTGGCCGAAAAGGTATTTTTTTCTAATTGGTGGGTATTTTTTTGTATAATACTATTTGCAACGTGTACTATGTTTTGTGTCGAGCGGTAATTTTGCTCTAGTTTGTAAATTTTTACTTCGGGATAATCTTTTTGAAAATTTAAAATATTCTGAATATTTGCTCCCCTAAAGCCATAAATACTTTGGGCATCATCGCCTACTACGCATAAGTTATAGTTGATAGATGCCAGTTTTTTTACAATTAAGTATTGCGAAAAATTAGTGTCTTGGTACTCATCTACCATCAAATATTTAAACTTATTTTGGTATTTATACAACACATCAGGATGTTCTTTTAACAATACATTTGTTTTAAAAAGCAAATCGTCAAAATCCATGGCCCCTGCCTTAAAGCATCTATTGGCATAAGTTTCGTAAATTTTACCCATTTGGCCACGCCCGCTGCTAAAGTCGTCGGCTTGTATTTGCTCGTTTTGTTGGTATTCGGCTACCGAAATCAAGTTATTTTTACTCATCGAAATCCTACCATACACAAAATTGGGGTTGTATAGTTTATCGTCTAAGCTCATTTCTTTTAAAATAGCTTTAATAAGGCTTTTGCTATCATCTGTATCGTAAATCGTAAAATTATTAGGGTAACCAATTTTATTAGCCTCTACACGTAAAATTTTAGCAAATACCGAGTGAAAAGTACCCATCCATAAGTTTTTTGCTTCATCGCCCACCACTTTAATAATACGTTCTCGCATTTCTTTGGCCGCTTTATTGGTAAAAGTAAGCACCAAAATATTAAAAGCATCAACGCCTTTGTGTAATAAATGTGCCACACGGTAGGTAATAACGCGTGTTTTGCCCGATCCAGCACCAGCCACTATCATTACTGGGCCTTGTGTTTGTTCTACGGCTTCTCGTTGTTGTGGGTTTAATCCTTTTAAATAATCCAATATTTTATGCTTTAAAGTTTGCAAAAATAGCAAACATTTGGTGCCGTTTTTGGCAATTCTTAAATTATAATTTAAACTCAGTATTAGGAGTATTTTTATCTAAACTATTAAATTTAATAACCCTGCAAGCCAAATTTTTCGCCTATAGGCTAAAGTAATTATAAACAAAAAAAACCGTTTTCGCTAACGAAAACGGTTTTTAAAAATCAAATATATTATGCTTATTTAATAAACAACAATTCTCTAAATTTAGGCAATGGCCAAGTATTATCGTCTACCAATAGTTCTAATTTATCTACATGGTAACGTATAGGCTCAAAGTAAGCTTTTACTTTTTCGTCGTAAGCAATTGCCTTATCTCTAGCGTGTTCTAAAGCGTTGGCAATTTTACGCTCTTCAACCATAGCGTAAACGTTATCTTTTATAAAGTTAATATGGGTTGATAATTGCTTAATTATAACCATTTGAGCATCGTAAGCATCGGCTTCTAAACCAATATCTTTTAATCCTTTTACGTTAGCAACCAACTTAGTTTGGTATTGTACCGCTACAGGAATAATTACATTGGTTACCAATTCGCCCATTACACGGGCTTCAATCTGGATTTTTTTGTAATAATCCTCAATCAATATTTCGTGGCGAGCGTGTGCTTCACGTACACTAAATACGCCTGTTTCTTGAAATAATTTCGATGATTTATCTGATATTAAAGCATCTAAAGCTTTAGGTGTAGTTTTAATATTTGCCAATCCACGAGCTTCAGCTTCGGCCGCCCACTCATCGCTGTAACCATTTCCTTCAAAACGGATAGATTTAGATTCTTTAATGTATTTTTTTACGATAGTTAAAATGGCTACATCTTTTTTATCACCTTTTTTAATTAATTTATCTACATCGGCTTTAAATTTAATTAGCTGGTCGGCAACTATCATGTTTAAAACCGTCATCGGGTTTGATGAATTGGCCGATGAACCTACGGCTCTTAATTCAAATTTATTACCAGTAAACGCAAATGGCGAAGTACGGTTTCTATCCGTGTTATCCAATAAAATCGAAGGAATTTTAGGGATGCTGTGCCACATGGTGCTATCTTCTTTCACTTTTTTGCTAATTCGTGAAGTTTCAATCTCGTCTAAAACATCGTTTAATTGGCTACCTAAGAAAATAGAAATAATTGCTGGGGGGGCTTCGTTAGCACCTAAGCGGTGGTCGTTATTTACTGATGCTATAGATGCTCTTAACAAATCTGCATGTTCGTGTACGGCTTTTATCGTGTTAACAAAAAACGTTAAAAACATTAAGTTGTTTTTAGGCGTTTTACCTGGCGATAATAGGTTTTTACCAGTGTTCGTAATCAGCGACCAATTGTTATGTTTACCCGAGCCGTTTATGCCTGCATAGGGTTTTTCGTGTAGTAACACTTTAAAATTATGGCGGCGAGCAACTTTATCCATCAAATCCATCAATAATTGGTTATGGTCGATAGCTAAATTTATTTCTTCGTATATAGGCGCACACTCAAATTGTGATGGTGCTACTTCGTTGTGGCGGGTTTTTAATGGGATGCCTAGTAATAAGGCTTCGGTTTCAAAATCTTGCATGTAAGCATACACACGCTCGGGTATCGAACCAAAATAATGATCCTCTAACTGTTGGTTTTTTGCCGATGAATGGCCAAACAAAGTACGACCTGTTAATAACATATCAGGCCTTGCATTAAATAATGCTAAATCAACCAAAAAATATTCTTGCTCGATACCTAACGAAGAGTTTATTTTAGTAATGCTTTTATCAAAATAACCACAAACATCTACGGCAGCTTTATCTAATATTGAAAGTGCTTTTAATAAAGGAGCTTTATAATCCAAAGCTTCGCCTGTATAAGATACAAATACTGTAGGTATACAAAGCGTTTTATCGTAAATAAATGCTGGAGATGACGGATCCCAAGCAGTGTAACCTCGGGCTTCAAAAGTGCTGCGTATGCCACCATTAGGAAAACTCGAAGCGTCTGGCTCTTGCTGTACTAAAGCATCCCCCGAAAATTTTTCAACCGCCATACCATTAGCATCTGGTTCGAAAAACGAATCGTGTTTTTCGGCAGTATTACCAGTTAATGGTTGAAACCAATGCGTATAATGTGTTACGCCTTTACCCATTGCCCACGATTTCATAGCCGAGGCAATGTTTTCGGCAACGTTTCTTTCGATGGGGGTACCGTTTTCTACGGCTTCGGCTATGGCTTGGTAAGCTTCTTTCGACATAAATGCCTTCATTTTTACTTTATCAAATACATTTGCCCCATAAAAATCCGAAATTTTGGTTGATGGTGGTTTAACTTCGGGAATTGTACGCCCTAATACTTCTTGTAATGCTTGAAATCTGATTGTTGACATGTGATTTAAGTTGTTTTATACTGTTTAAATGTGCGTTTATAAATAACGCCCTAAAATATAATATTTTTATATAAAAAGATATTTTTCGTAAAAAAAAATAAAAAACAAATGCTTTTACGCTAAATTTTATCATTTATTTAAGTCTTGTATCCATTTTTTTTAGGTTTTAGGGTAAAATTGGTTTTAAAAAATATTTTTTATTCTAAAATCGCTATTTTAGAAGCATACTTACTTTTTTGTTGTTTGTAATAAGTATGTTACTATAAATTTAAAATAATTGGTTGTTTGCTAGATGTTTTACTAATAATTAGCTATTGCTTTTAAATATTTACAATATAATTTGGATGTTATTTAAAAATATCACAATTTAGCAAAATAAATATTTGAAAACATAAATACAATTAATGTAAAACCCAAAATTTAAATTTAAAAAAAAATGAAAAAAATCTTACTAAGCATAACTGCATTCGTTGCAGTTGCAATCGGAGCTAACGCTCAAGACACACCGCTTTCTATTTCTGGTTACGCAGATACGTATTACAAATTTGATTTTGCTGAAC
>RDYW01000001.1 GCA_004293485.1 Sphingobacteriales bacterium
TATTGTCAGCATAAATCCTATGGGAACTTCGTTTCGCTACGCTCAACTTTGTTCCCATAGGATTTATGCCTGTTGCACTTATCAATTGAACTTACATTAAATCAATATTTTTATCATTAAATTTTTCTTTTTGATTACTATTTAAGCGGTTAATAATTTTGAAAGGTATTTTACAAGGTAAACCTGATTTTAGATTTTTGAAATCTATTGCTTCGATTCTGATTGTTGTTATAAAACTTGAAAAATGCGGTATCTCTGTGATATAATAGCTTTTACCTTTTAATATTTCAATAAATAAGCTGGTACTATTTATTGAATCATTTGATATTAACGAAATCGTTTTGTTTTGAAATTCTTTTTCTAAGTCAAATAAATAATTAAATTGTGTTTTTTTATACCCTATATCATTTATTGCAAAACACTTTTTGTGTTCGTAAAATGCAAAATAAGAAGGTTCTATATACATATCTTTAAATACAATTGGGTTGTTTTTTGTATTCGTTTTTAAAACTTTAGTCATCAATTTTGGGTTTTTATCATTAAAATGGGGTAATTTAACCCAATTAAACATAAAATTAATTCTTAAAAAAACCACAATAATGAGGTTAAAAACTAAAATCTTTTTAATAAAAATTTGACGCTTAATATTTAAGTCCCTAATGTATAGATATGCTAAACATAACATAGGTGGCCTTGCCACAGCAGTCCAGTGAAGGTTTACATTTTCTTTAAATGATGAAAATAAAAAAAAGATAAATATACCAATCACGTTAAATTTTAATGTTTTTTGAAATGAAGTTTTACATTTATATAAAATACTGAACAACAAAAGAAAAATAGGGCCAGTTACACCCAGTTGTTCACTTAAATAACTTACTACATTTTGTAATTTAAAATTACTTTCTTTATCAAACAAGTGAAATTTTATTGTGGGATAATTATTTTGAATTTGCCAAATGATGTGGGGGAGGTAAAATAATATAGCAAGTACAAAAATAATATAAAATGATTTTTTATAAAATAATTTCGGATTTGAGCATAAAGTAAAACCTATTATAAGAATACCATGATATTTTGAATACAAAAGCAACGATGCAACAATAGCCAAATAAATTACATTGTATAATTTATCGGTTTTTAAATAACTTCTGTAGTTGTAAAGGAATAAAGTGCTGAAAAATAATAAGGGTGTATCAGGGATTGCTAAAAAAGAATAAATGTTTAAAAAAAACAGAGGCGCATAATATTAAGTAAATGAGGTAGTTAATTGATATATGGGGGGGGGGGGGGATTCCAGTTCTATCAATTTATAAATAAAGAAAAAAGTAAAACTTCCCCAAATCGCACAGAAAAACCTAACACCTAATTCACCCGGGATGAATTTCCCAAATTCAATCAAAAATGCTATTAACGGTGGATGGTCGAAGTATCCCCAATTTAAATATTGTGAGTAAACGTAATAATAGGGTTCATCATTTAATAAATCTGTAAAAACTGATTGAACTAAATTTACAATTAATACAATTATAAACAAAATGTAAGCGTTTTTTGACGCAGAAAATTCTGACCTAATTTTTGAAATTAATCTTTTAAGAAACATATTTAAATATTCTAATTTTTAGTAAAATCTCCCGCCTTGGTGCTCTTCCCCACGCCCCAACAAAATTATCATTACATTTTTTATATTTCCAGCTTTGTATTCTATAACACCAAACCACTGGCGTCATTCATCTAATAACCCCTCTATTTCCTTTTGTAAAAGGGGTAAGTGCCTTATAACTATACCCCAAATTATATCATCAGAAACAGAATCGTAACCGTGTATAATTCTATTTCTTACGTCTACTATTTTTCTTGAGTTTGTTATCACAAAAGAAACATCTTTTTTTAAAATTCGGTTCATTGCTTCCCCAATTATTTCGATGTTTCGTTCAACAGCTCTTTTGGTTTTTAAATCGTTTTTATATTTTAAAAAATCTTTTTTATCGTTTAAAAAGAAACTCTCAATCTCCATTATAGCATTCAGTATACCAAATAACCAAGCCTTTATCTCATTTTCCATACACTAAAGCTCGTTGATTAAGTACCGCTGTTTTAAAATATGGGTTTTTTATAGCTTTTTCCTCCAATAAATCAATGGGGCGGTTTAAAATATCCTGTAAAGAAAACTTAAAATCGAAATAATTATCAGCATAATCTTCTACCTTAATAGGGGCAAAATCAACCATTAAATCAATATCACTTTCGCTATTAAAATTATCAGTTAATATAGAACCAAAAGCGTACAAGCTTTTAACACTATGTTTTTCACATAATTTAAAAATTGGTAGTTTATACGTTTCTAGTAAATTCATATTAATTATTTTACACCCCCAACAACAATCTACTTGGGTCTTCTAACAATTGCTTTACCCGAACCAAAAACCTAACTAATTCTCTTTAAACAATAACTTTATGGTCGTAAGACAAAGCTCGGTACATAATTGGGGGATAATGTAATTATTTGGTTTATTTTCAAAAACTATTTTACCATAAAATTTACAATAGCTAATACGCTACCCACTATGGCAATAAACTGTATCAAACCCACAATATATATGGTTTTATTTATTCTAGATTCCACTTCAAAAAGATCAATTTTTGATGCCAAACCCTGCCTTTCTGTATTAAATTTATCGTCAATTGTTTCCTCAATTTTGGCTACAAATTCTCTAGCTTTGTCTTTATCCTTGATAAACTGTTGCGTAATATCAAATAATTTTAAACTTATGGTAGCGTTCATATATCGTTAGTTTATTCAAATATAAATATTTTTTAAGATGTTATTCCATCAATAAAATATACTTTTTATTATGCATCGAAGTGGAGAGGATTTTACACCCCCAACAACAACCTACTCGGGTCTTCCAACAATTGCTTCACCCGCACCAAAAACCCTACCGATTCTCTTCCATCAATAATTCTATGGTCGTACGATAAGGCTAAATACATCATTGGGCGTATTACCACCTGTCCGTTTTCGGCCATTGGGCGTTCTACAATATTGTGCATACCTAAAATGGCCGATTGTGGCGCATTAATTATTGGGGTACTCATCATCGAACCAAAAACACCACCATTGGTAATGGTAAAAGTACCGCCTGTCATTTCTTCTAGCGTTAATTTGCTATCACGGGCTTTAGTGGCTAGGGCTACTACGGCTTTTTCTATTTGCGCCAAACTCATACTGTCGGCATTGCGTATAACGGGCACTACCAAGCCTTTAGGGGCCGATACCGCTATCGAAATATCAGCAAAGTTGCTATACACAAATTCTTCGCCTTCAATGCGGGCACCTACCGCTGGGAAATCTTTTAAAGCTTCGGTTACGGCTTTGGTAAAAAACGACATAAAGCCTAAGCCTACACCGTGTTTTTCTTTAAATTGGTCTTTATATTTTTTACGCAACTCCATTACGGGTGCCATATTTACTTCGTTAAAAGTAGTAAGCATGGCGGTTTCGTTTTTTACAGCTACCAAACGTTTGGCTATTGTTTTTCGCAATGGCGACATTTTTTCTCTTCGTTCTACACGTTCGCCACTTTGTGTTGCTACTGGTGCAGCTACTTGTGCAACAGCTGGTTTTACTGCCGCTTTTGGAGCTTCGGCTTTTAGTGCATCTTCTTTGGTAATCCTTCCGCCTACGCCTGTACTGCTTACGCTGCTGGCATCAATACCTTTTTCGGCCAATATTTTTGCTGCCGCTGGCGATGGGGTTTTATCGGCGTAAGCCACATTATTTGCCGTTGTAACGGGATTTTGTGCCGCTACCGTTTCGGTTTTTACAGGGCTTTGCGCCGATGCTGTGCCACCTCTAATGCTGGCTACAATGGTGCCAATAGCGATGGTATCGCCCTCATTAGCCAAAGTTTTTAATATGCCCGCTTGCTCGGCTGGTAACTCAAAAGTTGCTTTATCCGATTCTAACTCGGCAATAGCCTCATCCATTTCTACTGCTTCGCCGTCTTTTTTAATCCAACGGGTTAGGGTAACCTCGGTAATAGATTCGCCCACGGCAGGTATTTTAACCTCTAAAATGGTTGCCGTTTTTTCGGTAACGTTAACCGCAACAGTTTCATCGGCTTTTACAGGTACAATGGCTTCGCTTGCTGCATTAATGGTGGTTGCGCTATCAATGGTGCACACCAAAGCACCAATAGCTAAAGTATCGCCCTCGCTGGCAATGGTTTTTAAAGTGCCAGCGGCTTCGGCAGTAAGTTCAAAGGTGGCTTTATCCGATTCTAGTTCGGCAATAACTTCGTCCATTTCAACAGTATCGCCATCTTTTTTTATCCATTTAGATAAAATTACTTCGGTAATAGATTCGCCCACGGTAGGCACTTTAATTTCTAAACTCATATCAAATATTATTTAAGCCTTAACGGCTGATTTTTTAGTGGTTATTATTTTTTCGGCGATTAAGCCCTCAAATGCTTTAGTTACAATGGCCAACTGCTCGGCTGCGTGTTGCTTGGCAAAACCAGTGGCTGGGCTGCTGCTTGCTTTACGCGATATTAGCTCAAAGTTAAACGATAATTTACGGAATGTACGGCAAATAAATGGCCAAGGGCCCATATTTTCGGGTTCTTCTTGCACCCACACAAACTCGGCTTTACCATATTTTGTTTTTATAGCTTCTAATTGTTTAAACGGAGTTGGGTACATTTGCTCTAAACGTACTATGGCTACATTTTGGTTGCTGGTTTTAATTTGCTCTTCCAACAAATCGTAATATATTTTACCGCTACATAGCAATACTCTTTTTACATTTGATGCTTTAACGTTTTCATCATCAATTACTTCGCTAAAGTTTTTGCTGGTAAAATCGGCCAGTGGCGATACACATTTAGGATAGCGCAACAAACTTTTAGGACTAAAAACTATCAGCGGTTTACGTATATCGCTTTTAACTTGGCGGCGCAAGGCGTGGAAGAAATTGGCTGGCGTAGTGCAATTGGTAACATACATATTATACTCGGCGCAAAGCTCTAAAAAGCGTTCTATCCTTGCCGACGAATGCTCGGGCCCTTGCCCCTCAAAACCGTGAGGCAGCAACATTACCAAGCCATTGCCACGTTGCCATTTGGTTTCGGCAGCTGCAATATATTGGTCGATGATGATTTGTGCACCATTAAAAAAGTCGCCAAATTGGGCTTCCCAAATGGTTAAAGCATTGGGGTTTGCCATTGCATAGCCGTACTCGAAACCTAAAACGCCATATTCGCTTAGGTGCGAGTTAAAAATATCGAAATGCCCTTGTGTGGCCGAAATATTTGCTAAAGGCGTGTATTCTTCTTCCGAATCTTCTACTTTTACCACAGCGTGGCGGTGCGAAAACGTACCACGTTCTACATCTTGCCCGCTCATACGCACCCGATAACCTTCATCTAACAAAGTAGCATAAGCCATAGCTTCGCCCATTGCCCAATCAAAAGTTTGGGTTTCTACCATATTTAAACGGTCTTTAAACAACCTATCAATTTTGCTTAAAAACTTTTTATCGGTAGGTAAGGTGGCAATGTTTTTGGCTAAAGGTAAAAATGTTTTTTGGGTTACGGCTGTGGCCGGAGAAGCATCAAAATCGGCAGGCGTAGAAAACCTAATTTTAGACCAAGCGCCCGAAAAAGTAGGGTTTGATAACGCTCCTTTACCCGCTTTGGCTTCGGTTAATCGGTCTTGTAAGATGCCTCTAAATTCTTTATCAATTTGTTTGGCGGTGGCTTCGTTAATAGTACCTTGAGAGATTAATTTTTCTAAATAAATTTCACGTGGGTTAGGGTGTGCTTCTATTGCCTTGTAAAGCAAAGGTTGGGTAAACCTAGGTTCGTCGGCTTCGTTATGGCCATATCTGCGGTAGCATAAAATATCTATAAACACATCGTTACTAAAACGTTGGCGGTATTCCATCGCTATATTTATAGCGTATAATAAGGCTTCCACATCGTCTCCGTTTACATGAAAAACTGGCGAAAGTGTTATTTTTGCAATATCGGTACAGTAGGTTGATGAGCGGGCATCTTTAAAATTAGTAGTAAAACCAATTTGGTTATTGATGATTAAATGGATGGTGCCGCCGGTAGTGTAAGCATCTAGTTTTGCCATTTGCAATACCTCGTACACCAAACCTTGGCCAGCAATTGAAGCATCGCCGTGAATTAAAATGGGAGCGATTTTTTTATAATCGCCTTCAAATTTCATATCGGCTTTTGAGCGGGTTATACCTTCTACCACAGCACTTACAGTTTCTAGGTGCGACGGATTGGGGCATAAACTTAGGTGAACTTTTTTATTGTTTACGGTAACAATATCGCTGGAGAAACCCAAATGGTATTTCACATCTCCGCCAAAAGGCAATTCATCTTTATATTTCCCATCAAATTCCGAAAAAATATCTTTGTACGTTTTGCCCATAATATTGGCCAGCACATTTAGGCGGCCACGGTGTGCCATCCCTATCACAAATTCTTCGATACCTAAATCGGCACCTTTTTCTATCACAAAATCGAGGGCGGGTATCATACTTTCGGCTCCTTCGAGCGAAAATCGTTTCTGACCTAAAAACTTTGTTCCTAAAAAGTTCTCGAAAACTACGGCTTGGTTTAGCTTGTTAAGAATTTGTTTTTTCTTTTCTACGCTAAACTCGGGTATGCCGCTTACACGTTCAATTTGTTTCTCGAACCATTCTAGTTTTATGGGATTGCGTAGGTAACGATACTCAACCCCGATAGATTCGCAGTAGGTTTCTTCTATCAGTTTTAAAATATCTTTCAGCTTGGCTTTGCCAAGCCCAACCTCGGCACCAGCATCAAAATAGGTTTCTAAATCGCTATCGGCAAGGCCAAAAGTTTCTAACTCTTTACCCGGGAAATACTGCCTACGTTCGCGTACTGGATTGGTTTTGGTAAATAAATGGCCACGTTCGCGGTAGCCTTTTATCATATTAAGTACATTTATTTCCTTTAAAATATGTGGCGATGAAGTTTCGGAGTTTTGAGATATTTTTTGTTCGCCATTTTGACCTAAATCAAAACCTTCAAAAAATTTTTGCCAACCAAAGTCAACCGACTCGGGATTTGATTGGTACGATTGGTAAAGCGAATCTATAAACGATGGGTCGGCATTACTGAGATAAGATAAATTATCCATTAAAGTAGGGTATTTTTTTTGTTAAAAGACAAAAGTAAAAAAATTGAAATGCAAAGTATTATTTAATGATAAATAAAAAAAGTATAAAAATAGTTTGTAACAATAAATATTATTTATTAATGCAATGAGCATAATTTAAGCACTAATCTAGTTACTTATTTCAGGCACAGTTTTAATGCCATCGAATTTTTTTCAAATGTCTTACTCATCTGTTCAATAGCAATATCCAAACAATTATTTACTTTGCTAAATTAAACTTTTTTTAAATGAACGTTTAAAATTTAAAGGAGTATTTTATAATTTGTGTGGCTTTCATCAAGTTTTAAGTTTTCTTCTTTTTGACTTATTTTAAGGTTAATAAGGTTATTTTGTTCGGCGTGTAGGCTTATTAAAATATCGTTTTTAATTTCAAAAATGTTTATTTTGTTTACCCTATCAGTTTCTAAATAACACCATACAGCGGCATCGCTTATTTCGTACCCAATAAATTTTAGTGTTAAATTTTGGCCATTTACCCGCAATTGAAGATGCTTTTTAATATAACCAGCTACTAAAATATTAGCTAGGTTTTTATCTTTGGGATTTATTATATCAATTTTTAATTTATTTTCTTTAAAAATTACATTTTCCAAATCATCGCAAAAAATTTTCGAACTTATTTCAATCATTTTAGATTTAGAATTATAGTTAATATCGGTAACACTTACATAAAATGGGTGTAATAAAAATAAGATAAAAGAAAAAATGTGAATCATATTTTTTAATTTAGGGTCAAATCTAATCAATTTACACCAATGCAAACCTTTTACATGTATTTCGGGCTTGGCTGGCAGCATATTTTAAACTGGCAAGCTTACGATCATATCTTATTTTTAGCAGCTTTATGTGGTATTTATTTAATTTCCGATTGGAAAAAAGTACTTATCCTTGTTACTGCTTTTACCATTGGGCATTCGCTTACTTTAGCTTTAAGTGTTATAAACGTTTTTACTTTATCAAGCAACTGGATAGAGTTTTTTATACCACTAACCATTGTAGCTACTGCAGGCATACATATTGCCCGTAAACGTACTTTTAATAAAAAAATAGATTTTACTTATTTACTAACTTTATTTTTTGGTTTAATACACGGTTTAGGCTTTTCTAACTACCTTAAAAGCTTATTAGGCAAAAACGATAACCTTATTATTCAATTATTTGCCTTTAATTTAGGGATAGAAATTGGCCAAATTGTAATTGTAATACTAGTTTTATTAACTTCGTTTATTGTTGTAAGTATTTTGCGCATTCAAAAACGTGAATGGCATTTATTTTTATCGTCGGTAATTTTTGGTATCGCTTTAATGATGGCCATACAACGTTATCCTTGTTTTTAACTTAAAATTTTATAGAAATTATGAAAAAATTAATTCTGTGCTTATTTGGTTTGGGATGTTTTACTTATACCCATGCTCAGTTTTTGCAAAATAATCCAAACAGTAATCATGGCAATAAATTTGAACAGTTAGAAACCATTTTACACGACCCCAATATATACCGCTCTGCATCGGGAGCACCTGGGCCTAAATATTGGCAACAAAAGGCCGACTACCTTATAAACTGCGAAATAAACGATAAAACACAAGTATTAACAGGGCAAGAAACCATTACTTACACCAATAATTCGCCCGATAATTTAACTTATTTATGGTTGCAATTAGATGAAAACGAACATAAAAATACTTCTGATAAACAATATATTAATGGAAGTGCCATAAAAGACAAACTTACCACAGTTCAAATAGAGGCCATAATAGGTGTAGAAAAAGGCTTAGGCGTAAATATTTTAAAAGTAGCCGATGCCAATAACAACCTGCTTACTTACACTATTAACCAAACCATGATGCGGGTAGAATTACCCACAACTTTGCTACCCAAACAAAAATTTGTTTTTAAAATTAACTGGAATTACAAAATTACCGACCGTAGCGTTTTAGGAGGAAGGGGTGGTTACGAGTATTTTGCCGACGACGATAACTACCTTTACACCATTACACAATGGTACCCTAGGATGGCTGTTTACAGCGATTTTCAAGGCTGGCAAAACAAGCAATTTAGTGGTTCAGGCGAGTTTGCTTTAACTTTTGGCGATTTTAAAGTAAATATTACTGTACCCGCCGACCATATAATTGGTGCAACAGGCCAATGCACCAACTACACCAATGTACTAAGCGGCAGCCAATTACAAAGGTGGAAACAAGCACAAAATACCAATGAACCTATTGAAGTGGTTACCTTAACCGAAGCCAATAAAGCTATTAAATCAAAATCAACAACTAAAAAAACATGGATGTATGAAGCTAAAAATGTGCGAGATTTTGCTTTTGTAAGCTCACGCCGATTAGTTTGGGATGCCATGCAGGTAAAACTTGATGGAGGAAACCGACCGATGGCTATGTCGTACTATTGCCCCGAAGCTTACAGCCTTTACCGTAAATATTCGACCAAATTGGTAGCGCATACACTAAAAGTATATTCAAAACATACCATTACTTACCCTTACCCTGTAGCTATTTCGGTAGAGGCAAACAATGGTATGGAGTACCCCATGATTTGCTTTAACTATGGCCGCCCCGAAAAAGATGGCACCTATAGCGAAGCTGTTAAATACGGTATGATGGGAGTTATTATACACGAAGTAGGTCACAATTTTTTTCCGATGATTATCAACTCCGACGAACGCCAGTGGACCTGGATGGATGAAGGAATGAACACCTTTTGCCAGTACCTAGCCGAACAAGAATGGGATAATAACTACCCATCTCGCCGTGGACCAGCACATTTAATTGCCAATTATATGCGCCTGCCTAAAGACCAGCTCGAACCAATAATGACCAACTCGGAAAATATTGTACAATTTGGTGCCAATGCCTATGGTAAGCCTGCAACTGCTTTAAATATTTTACGTGAAACCGTAATGGGGCGTAAGTTATTTGATTATGCTTTTAAAGAATATGCCCGCCGATGGGCCTTTAAACACCCTACACCCTCAGATTTTTTTAGAACAATGGAAGATGCTTCGGCCGTTGATTTAGATTGGTTTTGGCGAGGATGGTTTTACGGTACCGATGCTGTTGATATTGCCATTGATGGAATAAAATATTTTAGAATGGATAGCAAAAACCCAGAAACCGAAAACCAACTAAACAAAAAAGCCGATGACAATGAAGCTTATGTTATAAGCCGTAAACGCAACCGAGATGAAGGTATAAAATTTGCTGTTGAAGCCGACACAAGCCTCCAAGATTTTTATAATAAATGGGATAAATACGCCGTATCGGCCAAAGCAAACCAAAATTTTATTACATATTATAAAGGGCTTAGTGCCGATGAAAAAAAACTTTACGACAATAAAATAAATTTTTATCAAGTAGATTTTAGTAATAAAGGAGGTTTAGTAATGCCCATAATACTAGAATGGACTTACACCGATGGCACAAAAGATGTAGAATATATACCCGCATATATATGGCGTAAAGACGAAAATAAAGTTACCAAAGTATTTGCCAAAGCTAAGCAAGTAGCAAGCTTAAGGTTAGACCCCTACCGTGAAACTGCCGATATAGACGAAAGTAACAATAATTTTCCCAAAGTGCTATCAACAAGCAAGTTCGAAATGTTTAAACAACAAAGTTTACCTCGTGGCTCGTTGGGTGGCAGTAACCCAATGCAACAAGATGCCAAGAAGTAAGTATAATCGAGTTTAGTTTTGCATCTTAACTGCAATTTTTACAAAACCATAAGTATAACTTTTGCTTAATATGGCTGCATTTGCTTAAAATCAAAACTTTTAATTTTAAACACTTAAAAATGTAAACTAAAACGTTGATTACATAATTTTTTAGCAAATAAATATCGAACCTAGGTTGATAACAAATTAAATTTATTTTACTGTTGCTGTTGCTGTTGTGTTTCAATAAATTTTTGGTAAGAGTTTAAAGCTGTATCAGAGCTTATTTTTTCAATCACTTCATCAATTTTTGGTAAAGGGTCGTTTTCGTACGATACTATTACTTTTACGCTAAGGGTATGGTTGGCAGTGCCTTTATAGGTACCTTTTACTGGGCTACAATCTACAAAGTTTCGGCCAACTGCTAACCTTACATGTGTATCATCTACAAGGCAATTATTGGTAGGGTCTAGCCCTAGCCAGCCATAATCGGGTATGTATGCTTCAACCCAAGCGTGGGTAGCACCCTCGCCACGCATGCCATTATTGTTGGGGCATATATAGCCACTTACATACCTTGCTGGAATATTTACATAACGCAACATTACCAGCAATATATGTGCAAAGTCTTGGCAAACTCCTGATTTTATTTTCCAAATTTCATCTACGGTGGTTTCAACGGTAGTAACTCCTTTAACGTATTGAAAATTTTTAAATACATAGTCACAAAAAAATTCCGCTACTTGCAAAGGCGATTCGTTTTTATGGATTTCGGGGTTTACCACTTTAAAAATTTCTTCGCTAGCACTCATAAACTCTTGTTTTAAAAAATTTATGTAAGGAATTTGCATGGCTAATTCACGTAAAGTTGCCCATTGGTCGGCAAAAAAAATACTTCTGTTAGGTATGTTTTTTTTATAGGTATTTACCACAAGGGTTGATTCTATTTGCAGCTCTTCATGTAATTCAGGGTTAGTAAAAGTGCCTACTTTATTGCCGTAATAATCTACAAAAATATCAACCATAGGGTCGCCCGATATTTTTAATTGATGTGTTTCTGGCTTTTGCCATTCATCTTCAATAGGGTAAAGCATTATTTGGTTGGCACTATCGTAAACCTTATGGTTATAATGGTATGAAGTGGAATGTATGATTGTAAATTTAGGCATGGATATAATGTGCAATTACTTTAAAAAAATGGGTGATATTTATTTTAATGCAATGGGTTTATTTAAAAGCAAAGTAGTAAAGGTTAAAAGCATCTGCAATAGCAAATAATTCTTTTTTAATTTTGTGAAGATAGTGTTTTAAGCCATGCTCGTGTAAATCTTTTATTCCAGTGTAACGAATATCGCTTTCTAACCTTCCTATCATACGGCTCAAGGCTTTATAACTTTCGCTATTTTTATCACTTTTTAGTGTTTCAAACGATTTTTGTAATCTATTTACCGAGTAAATAATAGAGCGTGGGAAGTTATCGTTCCATATAATTTGGTTTAATATATTGGTTGAATCTAAGGCCGAACGGTAGCTTTTTAAAAATAATTCGTAGCCTGATATTGATAAAAGTAAAAATTTCCAATAGGTAGGGTCGGTAGTTTCTTCAAGCGAATAATCTACTTCGCTAAATTTTACATCTAATATATCTACCGATTGTATAGCCCTCTCGAGGTATTTACCTATGTTCATAAAATAATAGCCCTCGCTTCGAGCCATAGTAATTTCGAAAGTGCCGTAATAGTGCATTCCTCGTGTTACTAAGCTATCAATTACGGATATGGGGTCGTCTTTATGCAAGGATATTTCTACATGGTTTTGCCTTATTTGATGGTAATATTCGTTTAAACATTGCCATAATTCTTTGGTTACATTATCTTGTACCGAGCGGGCATTTTCGCGGGCATTGCTTATAAGGTTTAACACCGAGTTTTGATTTTCTTTGTTGGCAATCATAAATTTTAACACGGTTCGGCTTTGGTATTGTATTTTTATTTTGTCGGCAGGTTTCATAGTACTAAAAATACGGAGTACTGGTCGCCAACTTAATTGCTTATACTCATCTTGCGAATAAGCATAATTTACACGTAATAGTCTTAAAATGCCGTCTGAACGTTCCATATACCGCGACATCCAGTATAATGAGTATGCTACTCTGCTTAACATATTTTAAATTTTATCGTTAATAACCCAAGTATCTTTGCTTCCCCCACCTTGCGATGAGTTTACCACCAACGAACCTTCTTTTAAAGCTACTCTTGTTAGCCCTCCAGGTACTATTTCTATTTCATTTTTGCCGAACAAGGCAAAAGGTCTTAAATCTATTCGCCTAGGTTGCAATTTACCCTGAATGTAACAAGGGGATGAAGAAAGATTGATAATAGGCTGTGCTATAAATTTTCGAGGGTTTTCTACCACTACTTTTTTATAGTCAATTATTTCTTGTTGGCTTGCGGCGTTTCCAATTATCATACCGTAACCTCCCGAGGCATCGGTTTTTTTTATTACCATGTTTTCTATATTTTTAAAAACATGCTCTCGCTGGTTAGGGTCATCTAGTTTATAGGTGGGTACATTTTTTAGTATAGGTTCTTCGTTTAAGTAATATTTTATCATATCGGGTACATAAATATAGGTAGCTTTATCATCGGCTACCCCGTTTCCGGGGGCATTTACAATAGCCACATGCCCTTTGCGGTAAGCCGACATTAAACCAGCTACTCCTAGCATACTATCGCTATTAAATATGAGGGGGTCTAAAAACTCGTCATCTACACGGCGATAAATTACATCTACCCGTACCAGCCCACGTGTAGTTTTCATAAATACACGGTGGCTATCTACTACCAAGTCGCGGCCTTCTACCAATTCTATCCCCATTAACCGGGCAAGGGTAGAATGTTCGAAATAAGCCGAATTATAAATACCTGGCGTAAGCATTACTATATTTGGGTTGCTATTGTGCCTGGGTGATAATGCGGCTAGGTTTTTATATAATATTTGCGGGTAATCGTTTACTGGTTTTACAAAATTTTGGGGTAATAAATCAGGAAATATACGTTTGGTAATTTCTCGGTTTTCGAGCATATAAGACACACCAGATGGTGTACGTAGGTTATCTTCTAATACATAAAATGTACCGTCGGTATCTCTAATAATATCAATACCAGATATGTGTACAAAAATATTATTGGGTACTTTTAAGTTGTGCATCTCACGCAAATAATGCTCGCATGAGTATATCATATCTATAGGTATAATTTTATCTTTTAAAATAAATTGATTGGAATATATATCGTTTAAAAATAAATTTAACGCTTTTAAGCGTTGTTTAATTCCTTTTTCGATAAATTCCCATTCGGTAGAGGTAATGATACGGGGGATAATATCGAAAGGAAAAATTTTTTCGATGCCTTCGCCACTAGAATACACGGTAAAGGTAACGCCTTGGCTCATAAACAGTCGCCTGGCCATTTCCTCTTTTTGATTTAATTCATCGCCTGATAATTGATTTAAAAAATGTAAAATACGTTTATAAGGTTCGCGTACTTCGGTAGATGAAAACATTTCATCCCATACTTTACTATCTGTTGGATATGCGTTAAATAACTGGTTTGTATTCATATTTTAAACACAATTTTTTATTAAATTTATATTTTTTTGAAAAGATATGTATAAATTATTCAATAAAACAAATAAAAGTATATAAAAATTTAATTATATTGATTTTTACATAAAATTATAGCATATTTTAAAGTATGTATATTGATTTGTGTAAAATAATTTTGCTTTTTGCTAAAATTTAACTAATTGTAGTGCAAATCATTAATTTATATTTTACACACTTGGTTTCAAACATTCTTCAATCAGCTTAGCGTAAAACCAACCAATATTTATACCCGCTGCTTTTAATTGTTGCGGTATAAGGCTATTGGCCGATTGCCCCGGTGTTGTATTTATTTCTATAAAATAAAAATTTTGTGTTTGCTGTTGTAAAATAAAATCAATACGCACCATACCCTTGCAGTTAAGCACTTTATATGCTGTAGTTACAATTTGTTTAATAGTGTTACTTTGTACATCGCTAAGTTGAGCAGGGGTAATTTCTTGGGTTAAACCCGAGGTGTATTTGGCTTCATAATCAAAAAATTCTTTCGAAGTAATAATTTCTGTAGCTGGCAATACTTTTATTTCACCATCAAGCTTAGCTAAGCCAATACTAAACTCGCGGCCTTGTATAAACTCTTCTACAAGTATTTGGTTATCTTCTTTAAAGGCTTTTTTGAGGGCGTTTTCAAGTTCGTGGGCATAGTTTACTTTGCTCATACCTACACTACTGCCCCCATTATTGGGTTTAATAAATAGCGGAAATTTTAAATTGTGGGTTATTTTAGTTATTGCATCGGGTGTATTTTTAAATAAAGTTAAAGCTTTGGCCGTAAATAAATTTGTAATGTTATGCACCACAGCTTTGGTATAGGCTTTGTTCATGGTAAGGGCGGCAGTAGTGGTACCGCAGGTATTGTATGGAATGCCTAACATATCAAAATATCCTTGTAGTTTACCATCTTCGCCGGGTGTGCCATGTATGGTGATAAACGCCGCATAAAAATGCACCAACCCTGAGGGTAAGTTTAAGCTAAAATCGTTTTTATTTATTTCGTAGGTGTGGTTATTGGCATCGGTATAATACCAATTTTGTGTATCGATGATAATTTTAAACACTTGATAAAGTTGATTATCTAATTCACGCTCAATATTTAGAGCGCTATTTAATGATACTTCATATTCGCCTGTATAACCGCCTGCAAGTAATGCTATATTTTTCTTAATCATATAACAAATGTAAAATTATGCAGCAAATTTTTATTAAATTGATAAATAATTGTTCGCGTTTTTTATGAGCATTTATTTATAAAAAGTAAATAATAATTGGTTGATGTTTTTTAAAATACATACCAAAAACCATCGAAGATTTTTGGATAATTATAAATTTAAGGGCAAAAAAACAATTTTTTTTCGTTAAAATTGGGCGTTATAAGCGCATTAAATTTTTATCTGAAATGAAACAAGAAGAAATTTTAAAAAAAGTAGGACAAATTATTGATGATTTAAAAGACCAACACCAATACCTAAGTGAAACACAAAATTACAATCTTTTAGAATTAGAGCTTTTTACAGCTAATGCCGATTTTTTAATCGACCATATCGAAATATTAAAAAAACTTCAAATAGCTAAAAAACAAAATAATACAGCAGAGGAGCCCATAAAGCCTGCTGAAGAAACTGAGCCAGAAACCCCCGTAGAAATTACAACCACAATTGAAACCTCTATTACCCAACAGGTAAATCATACAGTACAAGCCAAGGCTAACCATATGTTTGAACTGCCCGAAAAACCCGAAGAAATGATGTTTGAGTTTGAGCAAAATATCGAAGTACAACATATGTACGATAGGGAATTATCGGCCGAGGAAAGCAAACTTTTGCAAGAAAAACAAGATTTGTTTGCCAAGTTAAATGTTGTAAATACAGCCCAAAATACCTTTACAACACCTTATATGGGTGAACCTAAGGTGTCGGATATTACGCAACCTGAAGATAAAATATCTTTAGTTGAACAAGAAATTTTAGAAATAAATCCTGCAGCGGTGGATAGTAAGATTATAAACCAAACGCCCAATATAAAGCCCGAAAATAGTATTGAAGCGGTGGAAAATGAAGTTTTACAAGAAAAAAAAATTACGTTAAACGAATTTTTATCTCCCCAAAATAACAACCAAAATATATCATCGCGGCTAAGTAGTATGGCAACAAGCGATTTAAAATCGGCAATAAGCCTAAACGATAAAATGATTTTTATTAAACAACTTTTTAATGGGTATAACTTGGCTTATAGCGAAGCTATCGAAATTTTAAACCGTTTAGATAGCTTCGAAAGTGCTGATAATTTTTTGCAAAAAAACTATGCCATCAAAAATAAATGGCTTGATAAACAGGAAGTAGTAGATAGGTTTTACGAAATTTTAAATAGAAGATACGTGAACTAGTGCATTAGTACGCTATTTTTTCGAGCCCCCCGCCCGAAAATCAGAAAGATATTAAATTAGCTAGAATTTTGTAATTTTATGAAATAAAATTTGTAGATATAAAAAATGACGTTGCGTTCCGAAAGATTTTTGGAAACGAAAACAGAAAAAAAGTGCTTATTTCTTTTCTGAATGCCGTTTTGTGCTTTAAAGACAACAATATAATTTCAGACGTAACTATTTTGACACCTTATCAACTTTCTTAGTTGAGAGGAGGAAAAGTTACAATCGTTGATGTGAAAGCAAAAGACAGCATTGGAATAACTTACATAATTGAAATGCAAATTGCACAAGTAGACGGATTTCATAAACGTGTTTTATACTATGCTTCAAAAAGTTATTCATCGCAAATAAACAGAGGCGACGATTACGAAAACCTAATGCCTACTTTTTTCATTGGTATTTTGGATTTTATCGCAACAGAAAATAAAAACTTTATCAACCGACACATTGTAAAAGATGCTGATACAGGAGAACATTTCATAAATGATATAGAATTTAACTTTATTGATTCTGCAAATTAACTTTGGGTCATAAAATGAGTGATTTGCTAATAACATTTTCCATAATGAAGGTTGGGGCGATTATTGCTATTGGAGACGTTGTGATTCACAACAAAAGTTTGGCAGCAAAAAGAACTCCTCAAAATGTTATTAAAATTGATACTCCATCAGATATTAAATCATATCTATATGATTATTTTAATAAAGACAAAAAAAACATTTTGAGATTCTTAACGCAAGCAGAATATAAAAGCATATTAGAATTTTCAAGTATATTGTGTCGCGATCAAAGGATAGCTGGAAGAATGGGGCTTGTTTTTTTTGGAGC
>RDYW01000002.1 GCA_004293485.1 Sphingobacteriales bacterium
GATAGTTTATTAGAAAGCCTAGCAGGTATAAAAGGTAAATTTTTATTAAGCAGTTACCCTAATACAGGCTTAGCATCGCATACCGTTAAAAACGGTTGGTATTCAAAAGCTGTAGATATGCCATTATCAGCTTCTTGCGCTAACAAGCGTAAGATAGAGATGCTTACTGCTAATTATCCGATATAGTTTATTTTAAAACTCCGTTTAATAGTCATTAAACGGGGTTTTAAAATTTACAAAAATAGGACAATTGGTTTTATTTTACAGTACTTTTCGTTTTGCCGATTTTAGATTTTGGTTTTTCTTTTGCTGGTTTTTCTTTTTTAACCTCTTTTAGCGTTCCTAAACTTATTTGTTTTTGCCTTGCGGTATTCCATTCTTCGTATTCGGCATAAGTGCCAGGGTATTGGTTAATATCTTGGTCTTCGATAAACCATATTTTATTAGCTACATTATCTAAAAAATACCTATCGTGGCTAACGGCTATAAAAGTACCTTCGTACTGTTGTAAAGCCTGTATCAATATGTTTACCGATTGTATATCGAGGTGGTTAGTAGGTTCATCCAATATTAAAAAATTGGCATCGGTGGTTAACGATTTTGCCAAAGCCACCCTCGATTTTTCGCCACCCGAAAGCACCCTAATTTTTTTAAATACATCATCCCCCGTAAATAAAAAACATCCTAATAACGAGCGCAACTCGGTATCAGAATGGGTGGGGGCGAATGATTGTAGTTCTTCTAAAATAGAATTATCTAAATGTAACGACTCTAGTTGGTGCTGTGCAAAAAACGTAACCGAAACATTGTGCCCTGTTTGGCAGTCGCCTTCGAAACTTTCGGTGCCAGCAATAATCCGCAACAGCGTTGATTTTCCTTTACCATTTGCGCCTATCAAGGCTATTTTATCGCCTTTTTCTATCAAGCCTTCGGCTCTATCTAAAATATCAATGGTAGGGTAACTTTTGCTTGCATTTTCTATTTTTATAACATGGCGGCCCGATGGTTTAGAAAACTTAAACCTAAAGTTTACAGCCGGGTTATCATCGTCCACGTCATCTATCCTTTCTAATTTATCCAACGCTTTTATACGCGATTGTGCCATTTTAGCCTTTGATGCTTTGGCCCTAAAACGCTCTATTAATCGTTCTTCTTGCTTTATTTTGGCTTGCTGGTTTTTAAATTCGCCTTTTTGTATTTCGCCTCTCAAGGCTTTTTCTTCTAAATAAAAACTATAATTGCCCGAGTATATGGTAAGTTTTCCTTTGCGTGATTCTACCGTTCGGTTAACAATCTTATCTAAAAAATACCTATCGTGTGATACAATTACAATAGCCCCTTCAAAACTGTTTAAATAAGTTTCTAACCATTTTATCGATGGCAAATCCATGTGGTTGGTAGGCTCATCAAGTAGCAATATATCAGGCGATTGTAGCAATATTTTAGCCAGCATTACCCGCATACGCCAGCCACCCGAAAAGGTGTTTAATGGCCGCACTTGGTCGGCAGTGCTAAAGCCTAAACCTGCCAGTATTTCGTTGGCTCTATACTCAATATTGTAGCCATCTAAGGCTTCAAATTCTTGCTGTTTATCGCTAAGTTTATTCAACACTTCTTCCGAGTAATCGGTTTCTATTTTTTTTAATAGTACCTCAATTTCATCATGTAACTGGTTTTGGCGTTCAAATGCCTCCATGGCCACATGCAAAATGCTATGGTGCGAATCGTAGGATAACAAATCTTGGTTGAGGTAGCCTATTTTTAAATCTTTCGACATAGATACTGTACCCATCGAAGGTGCATATTCGCCCACTATAATTTTTAAAAGCGTTGATTTTCCGGTACCGTTAGCACCTATTAGCCCGCAACGTTCGCCGGGCTTAATGTGCCAGTTTGCGTCGTCGTATAAGGCTCTTGAGCCTATTAAAAATGTTAAATTATTAATCGAAATCATATGGGGCAAAGGTAGTATTAATATGGTGTTTATGCATTATGCTAGCGTAAAAAGAGGGAAGTTCATGTATATTAATTTAGCTTTATTAGTTTATTAAAGTTTGTTTTTACATTCCGTTATCAAAAAACATATTTTATTTTTTTTGATAATAATTCCCTTCTCTTGTGGTTTTTTTAAAGGCTTTCCCCGGTTTAAAACTACCACATTACGGTTTAGATTAAACAATAACTGTAATTTTTTTTCGGTGGAGATTCCTAAAAAAACTTGCGCTCGCTGGCTAGCAATACTTTCGGTGGATAGATTTTTATCGTATGTTTTTAAACTTCCCATAACCCAAAAATACAAATAGGTAGGGATAATTAGGTAGCTATTTCGCTGTAAAGTAATTTAATAATTTGCAAATAATTAAGCTTTTTATACAATACGTTTGCTATTTTCGCTTTTTAATATTTTTTTATGGAAGAATTTGAAGATAGTGTTGCATCAAAAAAAACCAAAACAATATACATTTCTACCGTTATTAGTATTTCGCTGGTACTGTTAATGTTAGGTTTATTGGGTTTAATATTGGTACATGGTAAAAATTTATCCAACTATGTTAAAGAAAACATCGTGTTAAACGTAATTATTAACGAAGGTACAAAAGAGGTAGATGTATTGGCTTTACAAAAAGAAATTGAAACCAACGCTAAAGTAAAATCAACACAATATATAAGTAAAGAACTTGCTGCCCGTAATTTAACTAAAGATTTAGGCGAAGATTTTATTAGGTTTTTGGGCTATAACCCCCTACTTTCATCTATCGATGTGTACCTAAAAGCCGATTACGCCAATCCTAAAAGCATCGAACTGCTTAGCATACTATTAAAAAACAATGCTTTGGTAAACGAAGTTAGGTATCAAAAATCGTTAATAGAAAACATTAATCAAAACATAAGAACCATATCGCTGGTGCTTTTAAGTTTTGGCGGCGTATTGTTAATTATAGCTGTTGCCTTAATAAACAATACTATAAGGCTGGCCATATATGCACAACGGTTTTTAATACGAAGTATGCAGTTGGTGGGTGCCACACGGTCGTTTATACGATGGCCCTTTATTTTATTTGGTATTTTACATGGTTTAATAGCAGGTTTAATAGCTATTATACTTTTATTATTAACCCTATATTTTAGTCAGCAACAAATACCCGATTTAATAATTTTAAGAAACTATTACGAGTTCGGCATGGTTTTTCTTGGTGTAATTGGGCTAGGCGTTTTAATTTCGGGTTTTAGTACCTTTTTTGCAGTTACCAAATATTTAAAAATAAAAAGTAATAATTTATACAGATAATACCATGGCAATACTAAGCAACGACGAAAACCAAAAAGCAAAATTTGTGTTCGAAAAAATAAATTATCAGCTACTATTAGCAAGTATTTTTATAGTTATAATAGGTTTTGTGTTAATGGCGGGTAATACCGATATTTATAGTTTTCGTAAAATTGTATTGGCTCCTATAGTGGTAATAGGTGGTTTTATATTTGGTTTTTACGCTATACTTAAAAAAACAAGTAGCAAAGCCTAATGACTATATTACAAGCCATAATACTGGCCATTATTGAGGGTATAACCGAGTTTTTGCCGGTATCGTCCACAGGACATATTATATTAGGTGCAACCATAATGGGTATAAAAAGTAACAATTTTGTAAAACTTTTTACCGTTGCTATACAGTTGGGCACCATATTATCGGTACTGGTTTTATATTATAAAAGGTTTTTAAAATCGTTCGATTTTTATTTTAAGCTATTAGTAGCATTTATACCAGCCGTAGTTTTTGGCTTGTTATTTAACAAAAAAATAGATCAATTATTAGAAAGCCCTTTGGGTGTTGCCATTGCCTTGCTACTGGGCGGCATTATTTTATTATTTGTAGATAAATGGTTTAAAAACGGAACTATCGACCAAACCGATGAAATAACTTACCCAACGGCCATAAAAATCGGTTTTTTTCAGTGTATATCTATGGTGCCAGGTACCTCCCGCTCGGCGGCAAGTATTGTAGGTGGCATGGCACAAAAACTAACCCGCAAAGCTGCTGCCGAATTTTCGTTTTTTTTAGCCGTACCCACCATGTTTGGCGCAACAGCTAAAAAACTTTACGATTTTTATAAAGAAGGCCACAGCATCGCTCATGATGAAATCAATTTATTACTTGTAGGTAACCTTGTAGGATTTTTGGTAGCCATGCTGGCCATAAAAACTTTTATAGGCTACCTTAGCAAACACGGCTTTAAAGTATTTGGTTATTACCGAATTATAGTGGGCAGCATTATTTTATTGCTTTACTTAACTGGCCATTCGCTCGAAATAATTTAATGACCGAAACAACAAAAATATTCCCCAATTTTAACTTTACCGATGGCGAAGTATTGCTTATAAACAAACCTTGCAATTGGACATCGTTTGATGTAGTAGGCAAGTTACGCAACTCGTTTAAACCTCTAAAACTTAAAGTAGGCCATGCTGGTACGCTTGATCCCTTAGCATCGGGTTTATTAATAATATGTACAGGTAAATTAACCAAACAAATAGATACCTACCAAGCCGAAGAAAAAGAATATACAGGCACATTTACCTTAGGTGCTACTACGCCATCGTACGATATGGAAACCGAACCCAACGAAATATTTAGCCTATCGGGTTTAACCCATCAAAATATTATAGCCACAGCAAAGCAATTTATTGGCGAAATAAACCAACACCCACCCCTATACTCGGCATTAAAAATTGATGGCGAACGCCTGTACGAAAAAGCCCGACGAGGCGAAAATATCGACATACCTAGCCGCAAGGTTACCATCAGCGAATTTGAAATTACCGATATAACCCTGCCCCACGTACAATTTAGAGTGGTATGTAGCAAAGGAACATATATACGTTCGCTGGCTTTTGATTTTGGTAACAAATTAAATAATGGAGCATACCTATCGGCTTTACGCCGAACACGTAGTGGAAATTTTAAAATCGAAAACGCCTTTGAAATAATAGAATTGGTAAATCATATTAAGGATGTGAAGAAGTTGGAAACTTTTAAATAAATAGTAATCCAATTTTCGAAGAAGTATAAAAAAAGCTAAAAAAATATTTAGTTACAGGTAAAATATTACACACAAAAAAATACGAAGAAATAAAACTTGCAGTATTTAAAATAATTTGGGCGTTTTAACACGCTTTACATTACCTGCTTGCCAGCAGGCAAGTATCTTTTTTTAATTGCCCCTCCCCCTAGCCCCCGAAGGGGGAAATTAGGGGGCAATTAAAAAAAGGATGCCATTGCAATCGTTAACGCTCTAAAATCGTGAATTAACTTAATATACAGTATATTAAAGAATAAAAAACATAACAACCTAACCTTAGTCATTAATTTTATATAGCATAAATTTGTATGCAACATATATCAATCAAATGAAAATATACCACCACCTTAACGAATTTAAAAAATTATCCCGAGCGGTAGTAACCATTGGTACATTTGATGGGGTACATTTTGGCCACCAAAAAATAATAGCCAGGCTAGTACAAGAAGCTAAAGCTATACAGGCCGAAGTAGTTATACTTACATTTTTTCCTCACCCACGTATGATATTGCACCCCGAGGATCAACACCTTAAACTCATCAATACCATAAACGAAAAAGCACTACTGCTTGAACGCTTTGGGGTAAACCATTTAATAATTACACCGTTTACACGAGATTTTTCGAACCTTTGGCCACAGCAGTATATCGAACAAATATTGGTAAACACCATTGGTACTACCAAAATTATCATCGGGCATAACCACCATTTTGGTAAAGATAGGTCCGGAAATATTAGCGAATTACAAAAATATGCGCCACAATACGGCTATCAAGTAATTGAAATACCTCAACAAGAAGTAGAAAACAGCGGCGTATCGTCAACCAAAATACGAAATGCCCTTTTAAATAGCGATGTAGATACCGCCAACCAATACATGGGACACCCATTTACTATAAACGGCAAAGTAATACGTGGCGACCAAATAGGCCGAACAATGGGTTACCCTACCGCCAATATTTTTATTGATGAAAGTTATAAACTTATTCCATCAGATGGTATTTATGCAGTAAAAGTATATATAAACACCGATGATATTAAAAACAAAAACCAAGAAATAAAAAACCCTTATACCCTAAATAATAGTTATTTACAACACTCGCATATACACAAAAACGCTTTTAAAAGCTACCTTGGCATGGCCTATATAGGGCATAGGCCTACAATAAATGGCATGAGCCAAAATATCGAAGTAAACATATTTGATTTTAATTCCGATATTTACCATCAAACTATTAAAATAGAATTTTTACACTTTATAAGGCATGATATTAAATTTGATGGATTAGCCGCTTTAACCCAGCAATTGGGGAAAGATAAGGAAATAGCTTTAGCGTATTTTAAACAAAATATTTAAAAAATAGTGGTATTGGGCATTTTTTATAGTTTTTAATTATATCTATTAAAGTGTAAAGTTTTATAAAATAGCATTAATTTTGTAAATAATACCTATTATTTACAAAAACTTAAGCACTTTAAACCGTCATAATATCTTTTTCTTTAGCAGCCATCAGGGTATCTATTTGTGCAATAAAAGTATCGGTTAATTTTTGAATTTCTATTTCGCCTATCTTAATTTCATCTTCGGATGCACCATCGTTTTTTAGCTTGTTTATGCTTGTATTGGCATCTTTACGGATATTACGGATAGTAATTTTACCTCGCTCGGCTTCCTCACGCGATTTTTTTACAAGTTCTTTACGTCGTTCTTCGGTTAAAGGAGGTACGTTTAGGCGAATAAGTACGCCATCGTTTTGAGGGTTTAACCCAATATTAGCCTCCATAATTGCTTTTTCGATAGGGCTAATCATGGCTTTTTCCCAGGGCTGTACGGCAATGGTGCGGGCATCTGGTGTGTTTACGTTGGCCACTTGCGTAAGTGGGGTTGCAGCTCCGTAATAATCAACCATTATACCATCAAGCATGTTTTGGCTGGCTTTACCTGCCCGTATTTTTAAAAATTCGTGGCTTAAATGTGCTATGCCCTTTTGCATAGTGGCGGTTACATCTTCGAGTTCTAGTTTTATAAATTCGTTCATTTTTTATGATTGTTTAGGGTATTATTTTACTAAGGTACCTACGCTTTCGCCTTTTATTAGTTTCATTAAATTTCCTAAGGTATTCATATCAAATACAATAATGGGTAGTTTATTTTCGTCGCAAAGGGTAAAAGCCGTCATATCCATCACATTAAGGTTTTGGGCATATACTTGCGAAAAAGTAAGGTGGTTATATTTGGTGGCGGTGGGGTTTTTTTCAGGGTCGGCGGTATAAATACCATCTACCCTTGTACCTTTTAAAACAACATTGGCTTTAATTTCGATGGCCCGCAGGGCTGCTGCCGAGTCGGTAGTAAAATATGGGTTGCCTGTGCCAGCACCAAAAATTACAATACGGCGTTTTTCGAGGTGGCGCATTGCCCGGCGGCGTACATAAGGCTCGCATATTTGCTCCATTTTTATAGCCGATTGTAAGCGGGTAGGTACGCCTACGGTTTCTAATGCGTTTTGTAATGCCATCGAGTTAATAACGGTTGCTAGCATGCCCATATAATCGGCCTGCGCCCTATCCATGCCACTTTTTTCGGCGGCTAAGCCTCTAAAAATATTACCTCCCCCGATTACAATGGCCACCTCTACACCTTCATCGTGTACAGCTTTAATTTCTTTTGCATATTGTAGCACTCGGGCATTATCTATGCCGTATTGTTGTTCGCCCATAAGCGATTCGCCACTTAATTTTAAAAGTATTCGTTTGTATTTCATTTTGCCTATACCTAAAATGGGTTGGAGTTAAAAAACGTAGCTAAATTGCTTTTGCCTAAATTATCCAAAAGTATAAAAACAATTTAGATTGTAAACTAGGTTTTTTTATAAAGTATGTAGAACGTACAAAATAGGTTTCCAAAAACTATAATTTATAATGTTATGGTATGTCATAAATTTTTACTGCTACTTATTACTCGTTAAAACAATTAGATAAAATATGTAAATTTGTGCTGTTAATTAAAATCGTAAACTTTTTTAAAAAGTACATATTTTGCCAATACATTGCTTATGATAGTAACCCATAAATCAGCATCAAAAATGAAAAAATTTGGATTAATAGGTTACCCCTTAGGGCATTCGTTCTCACAAAAATATTTTACAAATAAATTTGAAAAAGAGGCGATTAATGATTGCGGGTACCAGCTTTTTCCGATAAAAAACATAAATGAACTGCCCGAATTATTAAAAAACAATCCCGATTTGTGTGGCCTAAACGTTACCATACCTCATAAAATAGGCGTACATTATTTTTTAGATAACATAAGCCCAACCGCCCAAGAAATAGATGCTGTAAACTGTATAAAAATTACCTACCCCAATAGCCTAAGCGGCTTATTTGATGGCGAGCTTGTGCATACAAATGCCAATAAACCTTTTTTAGAAGGCCACAATACCGATGCTTATGGTTTCGAGCAATCATTAAAACCATTATTAAAAAAGCATCATACCAAAGCCTTAATATTGGGCAATGGCGGGGCAACAAGGGCTGTAAAATATGTGCTTAACAATTTAGGTATCGATTATAAAATAGTTTCGCGGCAACCACACCACGAAATGATAACTTATGCACAAATATCTAAAGATTTACTTTTCGAATATTGTTTAATTATTAATACTACGCCACAAGGCACTTTCCCTAATGTAGAAGATTGCCCCAATATCCCTTACCAGCATATTACCCAAAAACACCTTTTATACGATTTAATTTACAATCCCGAAGAAACCCTTTTTTTACGTAAAGGCCGGCAGCAAGGCGCAAGCATAAAAAACGGCTACCAAATGCTGGTGTTACAAGCCGAAAAATCGTGGGAAATATGGAACAGCTAACATGAAATATATATTCCTAGTATTTACTACATCATTACTTGCAATTGCCTGCAATAGCAACCCCGATTATAGTCCTAAGCCATCTGGATATAGCCGTATAGAGTTTCCTGCAAAAAAGTACCAAACATTTTTGAGCCAAAGCCCTTTTACGTTTTATTTTCCGGCCTATGCCAAAATGTATGCCGATAGCACCAGTAGGGCAAAACCCGATTGGTATAACCTTACTTTTCCGCAATTTAATGCCCGCTTACACATTAGTTATTACCCCATTACCTCCAAGCAAGAATTTGATATATTAATGGAAGATAGCCATAAACTAGCTTTTAAACACACCGTAAAAGCAACCAGTATTGATGAAGGAATTATCAATATCCCCGAAAAAAAAGTGTATGGCATTTTTTACACCATTGATGGCAACACAGCTTCGGCAGCACAATTTTACCTTACCGATAGCAATAAGCATTACCTACGTGGTGCATTGTACTTTAACGAAGCCCCTAAAATAGACTCGGTTTTACCCGTAATAAATTTTATTAGGGTTGATTTGGATAAAATGATTAAAACCTTTAAGTGGAAATAATACAGCCTTATGGATTTCAAACTTACATCGATATACCAACCCACCGGCGACCAACCCACCGCCATACATCAACTGGTTGAAGGTGTAAACCGTAACGATAATTACCAAACCTTGTTGGGCGTAACAGGCTCGGGCAAAACCTTTACCATTGCCAATGTTATACAGCAAACGCAAAAACCAACCCTTATTTTAAGCCATAATAAAACCTTGGCTGCGCAGCTTTATGGAGAGTTTAAGCAGTTTTTTCCAGATAATGCCGTAAATTATTTTGTAAGCTACTACGATTATTACCAGCCCGAAGCCTTTATACCTAGCAGCAATACATACATTGAAAAAGACCTTCAAATAAACGAAGAAATAGAAAAATTACGCCTCCGCACCACATCGGCCTTAATGAGTGGTAGGCGAGATGTAATTGTGGTATCGTCTATCTCCTGCATTTATGGTATGGGTAACCCCGATGATTTTAGCAACGCCATTTTTAGGTTTAGCGTGGGCACACGCATAAGCCGAAACGCTTTTTTGCACCGTATGGTAGAACTTTTTTACGCCCGCACTACCGCCGATTTTAAGCGAGGCACTTTTAGGGTAAAGGGCGATACAATAGATGTTTTTCCCGCTTATTTAGATTTTGCCTACCGTATTTCGTTTTTTGGTGATAATATTGAAGAGATAAACGCTATTGATGCACAAAGTGGTAAAACCTTAGAAAAAGAAACCGATGTAGCACTTTTTCCCGCTAATTTATACGTTACCCCAAAAGATAGATTTACCAGCGTTTTGCACCAAATTGGCGAAGATATGGAAATGCGTAAAAAACAGTTTTTAGATAACCAGCAGTTTTTAGAAGCCAAACGGATTGAAGAACGCACCAATTTTGATACAGAAATGATGCGTGAACTAGGTTATTGTAGCGGTATCGAAAACTATTCGAGGTATTTTGACGGACGGCAAACTGGGGCAAGGCCATTTTGCTTGTTAGATTATTTTCCGAAAGATTATTTAATGGTGATTGATGAAAGCCACGCTACCATACCCCAAATTAGAGCCATGTATGGCGGCGATAGATCCCGAAAAATATCATTGGTAGAGTACGGTTTTAGGCTACCAGCCGCAATGGATAACCGCCCGCTAAACTTTAACGAATTCGAATCGCTTGCCCCACAAACCATTTATGTAAGTGCCACCCCTGGCGATTACGAATTAGAAAAAACCGAAGGCGTAGTGGTTGAACAAGTAATTAGACCCACTGGCTTGCTAGACCCTTTGATAGAAATACGCCCTGTAATAAACCAAGTAGATGATTTGCTGGACGAGATTGATAAAACCATAAAGCTGGGCGACCGTATTTTAGTTACCACGCTAACCAAGCGAATGGCCGAAGAACTGGCAAAATATATGGATAGGCTGGGCATAAAAGTACGCTACATACACTCCGAAGTTAAAACCCTCGAGCGGGTTGAAATTTTACGTGGTTTACGCTTGGGCGAGTTTGATGTTTTAATTGGGATAAACCTTTTGCGTGAAGGCTTAGATTTGCCTGAAGTATCTCTAGTAGCCATTTTAGATGCCGATAAAGAAGGCTTTTTACGGTCGGAGCGGTCGTTAATACAAACCATTGGCCGGGCAGCCCGAAACGACCGTGGCCGGGTAATTATGTATGCCGATAAAATTACAAAATCAATGCAAATTACCATTGATGAAACCGACCGTCGCCGAGAAAAACAAATAGCCTACAATACTTTACACAGCATTACACCGCTAACGGTAGGTAAAAGTAAAGATGCTATTATCGAGCAAACATCGGTGGTTGATTTTAAAGGAGGCATACAGCGAGCTTACGTTGATAATATGGAAACCACCCTTGCCGCCGACCCAATAGTACAATACATGAGCAAGCCTCAATTGAAAAAAGCTATTGAAAATACCCGCAAACAAATGGCCGCGGCCGCCAAAGAAATGGATTTTTTAGCTGCCGCTAAATTGCGAGACGAAATGTTTGCTTTAGAAAAAATGCTGCTTGATTTATGATAGTTTAAATAAAAATAAGTGTTTCACAACATTGTAAAGTAATATAACTTAGTTTTATTATTAACTTGAGTTCGGTTATATAAACCATTTTTTTAAAGCTTTAAATATTATTTGGGTGTTTTCTGCCCGCAATCAAGCACTACCATCGTTAGCGCTCTAAAACCTTAATTAACATTAATTTATGCGAAATTATTCCAAAATTAAATCATCGAGTAGTGTTTGTAAATCCTAAAATTATTATGTTATCAGGCATATCAGTAATCAAACCTAAAATATTTACAAAATTTAACTAAAAAAACACAAATCAAATAGCAATTTTTATTTAGTTTAGAAAATTAATAACACCATAAAAACGTTAACGATGCATACAACTCCTTCCGAGTTTAAAAAATTAAAAGATATGTTAAGAAAATTTTTTGTAACCATTTGTATAGGCCTATCAGCCGCATGTAGTGCTACGCCTCGTTTACCTATTGATGTACCGGGGTCTAATAATTTAAAACCCGATGCACAACAAGCACTTATAACCCGAGATATAGCCAACCTTATTACCACCTACAACTATAAAAAAGTTACATTAAACGATTCGCTTTCCAGCGTAATTTTTGATAACTTTTTAAAAGGGCTCGACCCCAATAAAAGCTATTTTTTAGCCTCCGATGTTGCCTCGTTTGAGCAGTACCGCAATAGCTTAGATGATGATTTGAAGGTAGGCGAGTTAGCCGTACCATTTTTTATATTTAATACTTACCAAAAAAGATATAACGAAAAACTAAAATTTTCGATTGCCGAACTGGCAAAAAACTTCGACTTTGCCAAAGCCGATACCTATACCTACAACCGCGAAAAACTAGCTTGGTTTACTAGCGAGCAAGAAAGCAACGCATCGTGGAATAAAAAAGTAAAATACGATTTTTTAAACCTAAAAATCGCAGGCAAAGCCGATACAGCCATCAGAAACTCGCTAAAAAAACGTTACGAAAACCTGCTTACACAATCTAATAAAATTAATAATCAAGATGCTTTTCAGGTATTTATGACTGCCTTTACCGAATCGGTAGATCCGCATACCAGTTATTTTAACATGGCCAATGCGGCTAATTTTAATATCGATATGGCAAGGTCGCTCGAAGGCATAGGGGCAACACTATCTTCCGAAAACGAATTTGTAACCATCAAAAGCATTGTTAAAGGTGGCCCAGCCGATAAAATCAAACAACTAAAAATAGACGATAAAATTATAGCCGTAGCCCAAGGTAGCATAGGCGAATTTACTGATGTAATAGGCTGGCGATTAGATAATGCCATAGCATTAATTAGAGGGAAAAAAGGAACTATTGTACGTTTAAAAATACTATCAAAAGACCAAGATTTATCGGCCACACCCAAAATAATACCCATTACCCGCGAAAAAATTGTACTGCAAGATCAATCAGCAAAAAAAGAAATCAAAACCATAAACCAAAACGGTAAAACCTACACTTACGGCATTATTGAAATACCCGCTTTTTATGCCGATTTTAAAGCCATGCAAGCTGGCGACCGCAACTATAAATCTACCACACGAGATGTAAAACTTATTTTAGATTCGCTAAAAAACAGTAATGTTGACGCCATTGTGGTTGATTTACGTGGTAATGGAGGCGGTTCGTTATTAGAAGCTATCGAACTTACAGGCTTGTTTATAAGCAAAGGCCCAGTAGTACAAGTGCGTGATGCCCGCAATAAAATAGAGGTTAACCAAGATGAAGACCCCACCATATCCTACGATGGGCCCGTAGCTGTTTTAATTGATAGATTTAGTGCTTCGGCATCCGAAATTTTTGCTGGAGCAATACAAGATTATGGCCGTGGTATTATTTTAGGAAACACCAGCTATGGCAAAGGCTCGGTACAATCGGCTATTGATATGAGCAGGGTTAACCCCGAGCTAGGCGATAAAGCAGGGCAAATTAACTTAACAACAGGCAAGTTTTACCGCATAACAGGCAGCAGCACACAGCACAAAGGCGTAACGCCCGATATTGCTTTCCCTACCGTTTTTCCGGCAGATAAATATGGCGAAAGTGCGGAAAAATCGGCCATGCCCTGGGACGAAATTAAAAGCAGCAATTATAAGCCTTGGGGCGATTTAAAACCCGACTTAGTTTTTTTAACCAAGCAACACCAACAAAGAATGAAAACCAGCAAAGAATATGCTTACCTGCTTGAAGATATAGCCGAGTTTAAAAATCGTGACAACGAAAAATCGGTACCTTTAAGCGAAAGTGCCTTAAAAAAACAACGTGATAATGAGGAACTAAAAGCATTAACACGTGATAATGCAAGGCGAATATCAAGAGGATTAGGCGCACTAAAAAAAGGAGAAACAAAACCCAAAGACGAAAAAAATTACGATTTTATAAAAGAAGAAAGCCTACTTATTGTAAGCGATTTTATTACCGAAGGCAAACTAGCTAAGTTGAATAAGTATGATTAACACAAAGCATAATAAAACAAATTTATTTTCTTGCACTATAAGATTAAATAATAAATAAATTTGAAAAAGGATTTAAAACCGATGATTTAATAATAGGCGGTTTTAAATATAACACTATCAGCTATTTTAAATGTTTAAGCTTTAAAAGCCTATTTTTTGTATCAAAACAAACCCAATTGTCCTTTGCTATCTATATCTAAGTTATCTAAATTAGTAATTTCGAGATCAATTTTTTTAGCCGGTTTTTCTATTGTATCGCTAGGTTTATCGGGTTTGGTGGCGGGCGTGGCAGATGTTGGATTTGGATTTTCTGCACCCTCTACTGCCAAATCGGTTTTCACTATTTCCTCTTGTTCAATATCTACTTCTTTTTGTTCGCTTTCAACATCTAAATCAGCGCTTAATAAAGTAACGTTTTTTACCTCGTGAATACTAAGCCTATTTCCATTGGCTTTTAAACCCTTTACATCTATTAATGTAGCAACATTTATTTCGATTACTTCAAATAATTGCGATTTACCTTTTAGCAATTCTACTTTTATAATGGCTTCTAAGGCATTGGTAATTATTAGTAGTTTTGAGCCGCTTTCTTCGCTAATAAAACCGCTACGTTTGCCTATGGCTAGGTCGTCAAATTTAAATCGTTTTACAAAATAGTTTTTAAGCTTGCCTTCGTAGTGCACTACGCTGTAAATAGCATCGGGATTGTATTTTTCTATCCTTGCCATTTTATCATCAAAATGGTTGGTTAAATCAAAGCTGCAAAGTTGGTAACTGCCATCGTTAAATACACATAGTATTTTGTCTTCTGCTTTAAACTCGCCTAAATATCGGCCATGGCTATTTTCGTTAAGGCGTTTGGTGGTTTCATCAAACCAAATTTTTCGTCCTGCCAAAGTAGATGCGCCCTTACTTTTTAAAACTATTTTTTTGATAACATATTTGCTTAAAATATTACCTATTGAAGCCCTACCTTTAATAGCTGTTTCCGAAAAATCAGTATCAAAAAATAATTTTTTAAGTTTGTTCATAGGTTTTAAGCTTACAGTTATAACTTCGGCTTCGCCATTTGGGTTGGCGCTAAAATACAGTACTTTACTGCCTTTTGTGCCTTTAGTAAGGCTATATGCTTTATCGCGGGTAACGCCTCCTGCGGCAAATCGTTTTATGTATGCGGTACCCGAAGTGCCATCGCGGTACACCATGTTGTAAATGGTTCGTTCGTCGTTTTTTTTAAATATACCTACATGTAAAATACCTTTACCTACAAACGTTTTTTCTTGCACTTTAGTTACAAGGCAGTTGCCATCTTCTTTAAACACTATGATATCGTCTATATCCGAGCAGTCGAAAGCAAACTCATCTTTTTTTAAACCTGTGCCTATAAAACCGTCTTCGCGGTTAACGTAAAATTTTGTATTTGCTAAAGCTACCTGAGTAGCTTCAACCTTATCAAAAATTTTAATTTCTGTTTTACGTTCTCGGCCTTTGCCGTATTTTTCTTTTAGGCGTAAAAAATAATCAATGGCAAAATCGGTTAAATGTTTCAAATGGTTTTTTACCGTTTTAATTTCTTTTTCTAAAGCTGCCATTTGCTCATCGGCTTTTTTAACATCAAAACGGGTAATGCTGCTCATGGGTTTATCTATCAGCTTTTTAAAATCTTCGGCTAATATTTCGCGGTAAAGCGATGGTTTAAAAGGCGTAAACAATTGGTGCAAAACCACTAAAACATCCTCAAAATTGCTGCTATTTTCGTAGGCTGTATTTTTATACATTCCTTGGCTAATAAATATTTTAAGCAACGAACTAAAAAAAATACGTTCTTGTAAATCGTTTAGTTTTATTTCAAGCTCACGCTTTAAAAGGTGCTTGGTGTATTGGGTACTTTGCACCAATATATCATTTACGCTTAAAAATTGTGGTTTATCATCTTTTATAATGCAGGTATTGGGCGATATTGAAAGCTCGCAAGCCGTAAAAGCAAAAAGAGCATCAATAGTAACATCGGGCGAAATACCAGGTGCCAAATGCACCACAATTTCAACCTCTTTTGCCGTGTTGTCTTCAATTTTTTTAATTTTTATTTTGCCTTTATCGTTGGCAGCAATAATGCTATCAATTAAATTTAGGGTAGTGGTGCCAAAGGGTATTTCGGTAATTACAAGGGTTTTTTTATCTAGTTCGTTAATTTTGGCCCTTACCCTAATACGGCCACCTCGTTGGCCTTCGTTATAATTTGAGCAATCGGCCATGCCCCCCGTTAAAAAATCGGGCAATATATTGGGGATATTTCCCTTTAAAACTTCAATCGAAGCATCGATAAGTTCTACAAAATTATGTGGCATTACCTTGGTTGCCAGCCCTACAGCAATACCCTCGGCACCTTGCGCAAGCAGTAAAGGGAATTTTACAGGTAGCGTAATTGGTTCTTTGTTTCTACCATCGTAGGATGATTGCCATTTGGTGGTATCGGCATTAAAAACTACATCTAAAGCAAATTTAGATAAGCGGGCTTCAATATACCGTGGTGCTGCTGCCGAATCGCCTGTTATAGGGTCGCCCCAGTTACCTTGTATATCAAGCAGTAAATTTTTTTGGCCTATTTGTACCATGGCATCGCCTATCGAAGCATCGCCATGCGGGTGGTACTTCATAGTATTACCTATTACGTTAGCAGCTTTATTAAACCTACCATCGTCCATTTCTTTTAACGAATGTAAAATACGGCGTTGCACAGGCTTTAAACCATCGTTTATATGTGGTACGGCTCTATCTAAAATTACGTAGGATGCATAATCTAAAAACCAGTTTTCGTATAAACCGCTAATAGGTACAATGTTATGTAAAAATTCTTCGTTTTGGTAGTTGTGCTCGTCCATGTATGCCTATATGCTTGGGTTGCTAAAATAGCAAAATCAAAATTAAAAAAACGAGTACACTATTTTTTGTTTTAGGTATGTTATTTTTTTATAAATCTTGTGTTTGGTACCTTAATAAACTTTTACGGTTACAAGCTGCGTACTTAAATTTTTTTTCTCAAAAGTAAAATTTGAAAAAATAACATTTTATTGCTGTGTTTTTTAAAGATAACAATATGTTTTATTGCTAATTTTATATAAAGTTTAAATTTTTATATTTGCTCGATTTGTAAGTTCAATTGATAAGTGCAACAGGCATAAATCCTATGGGAACAAAGTTGAGCGTAGCGAAACGAAGTTCCCATAGGATTTATGCTGACAAT
>RDYW01000038.1 GCA_004293485.1 Sphingobacteriales bacterium
AATAACAGACCTGTAAGAAAATTTGGTTATCTAACTCCTAATGAAGTATTTTTACAGCTTAAGGTAAGTGTTGCACTTATCAGTTGAACACAGCAATTGCTAAATTTTAAAATATATAATTTTTAAGTACTACACCATTTACAAAACAAAAATTGTTTTTACTGTTAAAATCGCTTTGATTTAAAATTTTACTTTTTAAAACACGCTCTCTCAATCGCTCCTTCAAGCACCCCCAAAGCCTCTACAATCTGCTCATCCGTTATCACCACAGGTGGCAACAAGCGCAAGCAATTGCTAAACAAACCTGCTCGTATCATAATTAAACCTTTGCTTACGGCATCTTTTATAATTTCGAGGGTAATTTCGGGGTCGGGGTCTTTGCTGTTGCGGTCTTTTACAAATTCAATCAGGCGCATTGCACCTATGCCACGCACATCGCCAATAATGGGGTATTTTTGTTTCCAGCCTTCTAAAGTGGTTTGTATAATGTTGCCCAAATGGTTTACTTGGGTTAAAAACTCCTCGCTTTTTAAAATATGTATGGCTTCAATAGCAGCTACACAAGCCAGCGGGTTACCACCATAAGTACCACCTACACCTCCCAAATGCGGTGCATCCATAATTTCGGCCCGGCCAGTGGTGGCGCTAATGGGCATACCAGCACCAATAGATTTTGCGCTTACCACAATATCGGGAATTACGCCTGTATGCTCAATGGCAAAAAATTTGCCTGTACGGGCGGCACCACATTGTATTTCGTCGGCTATCATTACAATGCCGTATTTATCGCATACTTCCCTAATTTTTTGGAGGTAAGCTTTGGGCATTTGTATAAAACCGCCTTCGCCCATAATAGGTTCGATGATGATAGCAGCCAACGATTCGGGGTCAACTTGAGAAATAAAAGCAATATCCAACTGTTTGATAAAATAGTTGATGTATTCTTCGTCCGTCATCCCCGCAATTTTGCGGTATAAATTGGGTGCGGGTATGCGGTAAATATCAGATACAAACGAGCCCATACCTTTTTTAAACAGTGCATATTTACTGGTTAAACTCAGCGTAAGCAAGGTACGCCCGTGGTATGCCCCTTCGAAACACAAAACCGCATTACGTTTGGTATAATATTTTGATACGTTGATGGCGTTTTCTACCGCTTCGGAACCCGAACTGGCCAACAAAGTTTTTTTAGCAAAATCGCCTGGCGTTAAACTATTTAGCAATTCGGCCAAATCAATATAAGGCTCCATTGTGGTTACTAAGGCGCAGGTATGCAAGTATTTATCGGCTTGGGCTTTAACGGCGGCAACCACTTTTGGGTGGCAATGGCCTACGTTTATCATCCCAATTCCACCGGCTAAATCTATCAGTTGGTTGCCATCAATATCCCAAACTAAAGCCCCTAAAGCTTTGTCAACCACCACTTCCGTGGATTTTGCCAAACCAGCTGGCAAGGCGTTTTTTCTTCTTTCTAAAACTAACTGGGCTTTAGGGCCGGGTAAGGTTGTTTTTAATTGTATGTGCGACATAATTTTTAAATAATGGTATCAATATCTAGTTGTAGTAAAACTCCACAATTGCCACAAGATGGGTCGTTTACATAATTTTTTATTAAAGCAAGTGGCTTAAAGCCGATTTTTAGTTGTGGCCCCAAAGTAGGGTCGCTGCGTTGGCCTTGTAGCAATTGTTGGTAATATTCCTCGGGCGAAAACTGCTGACTTACCGCTCCATAACCACTCATTAAACCAACGGTTAACTGGCCTTTAAGTTTCAAATGTACGGCTAAAGTTTGGCGGGCTCGGTACAATTCTCGGGCTAAACCTTTGCCTCGGTAATTGGGGTGTACGCCTACATCTAAACCGTACAGCCACTGGCCATTAGGGTCGTGGTTATGCATCCAACCGCCAGCTATGGTTTCTTTAAACGTGTGGTGGTGGTTATCAAAATCGAAATTGCAACGCATAGTGGTAGTCATCCCCACCACTTCTTCGCCATCTAAAATTACAAATTGCCCTTCGGCAAATATTTTATAATGGTGTAAATAATGTTTGGCTAATATCAATTCGTCTTCGGCTAAGGACGGGAAAACAATGCGTTGCAAAGCCTCTAATTTATCGGCGTGTTGGGGCAATAAATTGGTTATTAGCAATCCGTTGGGCAATAAATGGGTGTATGTAAATGTAGTATTAGTCATTTTGTTTTAAGATAAAGTGTAGCCCAAAATCACATAAATAATTCCCGATAATACAAAAGAAGTTAAGGCATAAGGCAATTGCGAAAACGAATGTTTTAGGTTATTAAGCTCGGTGCTTTGCGATGTTAAAATGGTGGCATCGCTGTACAAGCAAGCGTTAGAACCAAATACACCCGCACTTATAACCGCCCCAATGCTCATAAACACGTGTGCACCCAAACTCTGCGCCAGCGGAATAACAATAGGAATTACTACCGCATATACTCCCCACGACGAACCCGTGGTATAGCATATTACCGATATAGCCACAAAAATAATTAAGGGTAATAACTCTTTGCTTATCAATGGTTTTACGCTTTCAATTACATACGATGTTAAACCCATTTTATCGCCTACTTCTTTTAAAACATAGCTAATTACTACCAATGCCAAGGCGTAAACCATACTGTTAAAACCTGTAAAAATGGTTTCGCTGAGTTGCTGAAAAGTGCCTAATTTTTTAACCAAATAATACACAAACGTAAAAAATATACCCACAATAACGCCTTTTAGTGCATCGTAATCCATATAAAATGTAAAGCCTAAGGTTACTAAAATAGGGAGTATAAAATACAACGAACTGGATTTTTGGTCGGGATTGTAATGCTCCATTGCTACGCCAGCCATTTTTGGTCCTAACGGGATGGTTTGCCCGGTTTCCTCGGCCCTAATATGTGCCAATTTTAATCTTTTAAAATGCGGAAAAACGCCCAAAATAAACAGCGGAATTAGCAATACCGAAACCCAACTGTACGCAACAAATGGAATGATAGAAAGATAAATATGCGCCCCTTGCCCGGCGGCGGCAAAATGAGATTTTTCGAGAATAGCGGCTACAAATAACGTCCAAGTAGATAGCGGCACAATTACACACCAAGGGGCGGCGGTGGTGTTTACAATATAAGCCAAATATTCGCGAGGGATTTTAAAATGGTCGGTAATTTTTTTCATCGTAACGCCCACGGTTAATGCGCTTAGGTAATCATCCAAAAAAATAAATAGCCCTAAAAACCAAGTGCCTAATAAGGCTACCTTTTTGGTTTTTATGTAGCGCAACATATCTTCGCCAAACTTTACCGCCCCGCCACTGCGTACCATCAAGCAAATTAAAGAACCATATAAACCGCAAACCAAAATTACCCAAACGGTGCTTTCGTCTTTCATTACTTTATATAATGTTTGTATTAAACTGGTAAAAAAGTTGGTATGTTCGTAATAGCCAATAATCATAAAGCCTACCACACAACCTATTAGCAAGGCCTCGAACGATGCCCGTAATTTTATAGCGAGTAGGATAACTACTATTGGGGGTATTAATGCGAGTGCTCCGTATGGCATAGTTTTTTTTATTATGGTTATTGTTTGAATTAGGGTTTTATATTTTCTTTAGATTGCATTGGCTCAATTATAGTGGGGGATAAAATATACCCATCTTCAATTGGTTTTTGGCTCATAAGTCTAAAACATTCTTCTGGTGTGGTTGTCCAATATTTGGTTTCAGATAAATTTTTTATCATATCATTTCTCCATTTTAAAAAAGCTCCTTCTTTTTTATCAATGAATACATCTTTAAAATAAGCTTTATACATTTTAAGTTTATTTTCATTCATTTCTTTTTTTATGGTAGAATAGAAAATTGCTGACATTCCTATTGAATTAAACTTATCCTGATAATCTTTTAATTCTTTTCTAGCCCATCTAGCCCATATTTCGCAAATATCAAAGTAATAATTTTGCATTTCTATTTGAACAGAATCTGTTGTTTTTGTAAAGGAAGTTGTTTTTTCAAAGGCGGGTGCAAAATATATCTTTTCGAATTTTTTCTTTCTATCTCTTTTATTTTTAGGTATATCAATTACAGACCATATCCCAACAGATGCTGATGCCGAAAATCCATATTTGTTCATTAATTTTTCGATATCTTCTGTGGGTTTTCCTTGATAATCTTTATGAGTAATTTTTAAAATAGGTTGCCAAAAAATATGGATTGAGTCACTAGTTGGATAATTTTCTTGGCCAAAGCAAATAAATAGATTTAAACTAAATAATGTTATGAGAATTGTATTTTTCATTTAATGTTATTTTAATGATTTAACTTTTTTGGTTTGTAGCACAATAAATAAAATTTTAGATTTTAACAATCTAGTCTTCTTCACCCCGCTTTGTGTTCTTTGCGCCTTCACTTTGTGTTCTTTGCGGTTAAAATTTTACCGCAAAGTTTGCAAAGGTTTACGCAAAGAGCGCAAAGCCTTTATTTTTTATACTCCCCTAAAGTAAAGCTTTGCTTTAGAGCGAAAACTTCCTAATTTTTCACTCTTCACTACGTTCTGTCACTCTTAATTTCCCATTCCCGTGGTTGGTGGCACACCAAACACTTTAATTTTATTTACTCCAATTTCCGTGGTTGGTGGCACACCAACTATTATTCACGAATAACAATAATACTTTACCCAAACCTATCTTTAAAATGTGTTAAAAAATCAAAAGTATCAGTTTGTGTTTGATAAAAACTTGCCGACGACCATTTATAATCTTCGGGTGTTATAGCTAAGTTCCAATGCGCTTGTAGCGGATTGTTGTGCAAATAATTTAGTTTTTGTATTAAAACATCTATATTAAACATTTTAACGGCAAGAGCGTCTCTTTTCCAAATTCTATGTTTTCTTTCTGTTTCTTTAACTTCAAAATAAGGTAACACTTTTTGATGGTTTGTTTTTAAATCAATTAAAATAAGATGTGCGGTTTTTTTATTAAAACTTGAACTTGGTTTTTCTTTACCGTTGGGCTTTAATAACTCCCAAATTAGGTGAATATGGTTCGGCATAATTACAAAACCATACACCGCAATAAGTTTTTTATCTACTAATTCTTTAAGCGTATTAACGATAATTAATTTGTATTCATCTTTTTTTAGAAGTTTTTTCCAATCTTTAATAGTTGATGTCCAAAAATATACTTCATTATATTCTAAGTAAGAATTTCTAAATTTTTTAAATAGTTCATTAATCATTATTTGCGGATTAGTTGTGTTTAATAACTTAATTCATTACTTATTATGTGTTTGGTGTGCCACCAGTCTATGTGTTTGGTGTGCCACCAGTCTGTGTGTGTTTGGTGTGCCACCAACCACGGAAGCGTAACTTAATTTATTGCCTACTGTGTGTTTGGTGTGCCACCAACCACGGAAGCGGATATTTGAAGGATGCCATCGCTCCAAGCGATGGCATCCTTTTCTCCGTTTATAAAGGAATTCTTTGCTTTAGAGCGAAAACTTCCTGATTTTTCACTCTTCACTACGTTCTGTCACTCTGAACGTAGTGAAGAGTCTATTAACACCGTTTTAGAGACTCTTCGCTACACTCAGAATGACAAGAGCATTGTTCAGAGCGACAAACCTACACTTATCAGTTTCTTCTCTAAATATTCAAACAAACCTTCGCTGCCACTCTCGTGGCCTTGGCCGCTTTGTTTCCATCCGCCAAAAGGCGATTCGGTGCCGTGTGGCGCCCATTCATTAATACCCACAATCCCAAATTCTAACCTTTCTGATGCCAGTGTAGCGGTTTTTAAATTGTTGGTAAAAATGTACGATGCCAAGCCGTATTCGGTATCGTTGGCTTTGGCGATGGCATCGTCTAAATCCTCGAAAGAGAAAAGCGGTAAAACCGGGCCAAAAATTTCGTTTTGCGCTAAGGCGGATGCTTGTGTTAAGCCAGCCACCACGCAAGGTTGTAAAAAATAACCTTTGCTAAACTTAGTGGGTATGTTGCCACCTGTTAAAATTTCGGCACCTTCGGCTTTTGCTTTTTCCAATAAAGCCAATACACTTTCTTGCTGTTTTTTGGTAATTAATGGGCCTACATTTACGCCATCCTCAAAACCATTACCAACTTTTAAAGCCGATACATATTTGGTAATCAATATTTTAAATTCTTCAAAAATATTTTTATGTACATAAAACCTTTGCGCCGATGTACATACTTGCCCATTATTACGGAACCGTGAAATGGCTGCGGCTTTGGCTACGGCATCTACATCAACATCATCAAAAATTAAAACGGGGGCATTGCCACCTAATTCAAGGGATAATTTGGTATGCTTTTTTGATGCACCATCCATCAACAATTTACCTACACGGGTGCTGCCTGTAAAACTTATTTTTTTTAGGTGCGGATGGTTTAGCATTGCCTGCCCAATAGCGGGCGCATTGCCCAATACTAGATTTAAAACACCGTTTGGCAAGCCTGCATTTACCAATGTCTCGGCTAAGTGATAGGCGGTAAGCGGGGTATCTTCTGCGGGTTTTGCCACCACGGTACAACCTGCTGCCAAAGCGGCTGCCCAAGCCCGGGCGGGGTTATAAGCCGGAAAATTCCAAGCGGTAATGATACCAATAACGCCCATTGGCTGGCAAATTACGCTGCTGCGTTTGTCCACACGGTTGGTTGGGATAACCTTGCCGTAACTGCGTTTGGCTTCCTCGGCATACCACTCAAAAAGGTTGGCAGCAACCCCAATTTCGCCTTTGGCTTCGGGTAGGGGTTTGCCACTTTCTAGCACCATAGTGTGCGCAATGGCATCTATGTTTTCACGGATATTATTTGCCGCTTTTTTTAAAATTTCGGCCCGTTGGTAGGGGGTGGTTTTGCTCCAAGCTGCAAAAGCAGTTTGTGCGGCATCAATCGCCAAAAGGCAATCTTTATCGTTGCCAAAACTTACCAAACTCACCACTTCTTCGGTAGCGGGGTTTAGCACTTCAAAAGTTTGCTTATCAATAGCATCAATAAATTGTCCGTTTATAAATTGCTGTTTCATCATATTTTATGCGGTTAATTGTGTTAAGCCAGCTTCCATAATATCTAAACCTTTGTTTAACAATTCTTCACTTATCACTAACGGACTTAATATGCGAATACAGTTTCCGTTTACGCCTGCACTAATCACAATGAGCCCATTTGCAGCACAGTACGCAATTAATTTTTTACATAAATCGCCGTCGGGTTCAAAAGGATTGTTGTTTTTTACCAGCTCAAAAGCTAGCATTGCACCCAAGCCACGCACATCGCCTATGGCAGTAAATTTTTGTTTCATCCGCATAAAGCGAGCCGAAACAATTTCGCCCACTCGGGCACCCATAGCATTTATATCCATCTCCTCCATTAATTCGATGGTGGCCAAAGCGGAAGCGCAACACACTGGGTTGCCTGGGTAAGTACCACCAATGGTAGATGGTTGGCAGGCATCCATAATATGTGCTTTGCCAATTACGCAACCTATGGGCATACCGCTACCCATTGATTTTGCCCAAGTGGATAGGTCGGGAATAACATCAAAATGTTCGTAAGCTGCCCATTTTCCGGTACGGCCAAAACCGCTTTGTACTTCATCTAAAATTAATAAAATGCCGTATTTATCGCATATAGTACGCAATCCTTGAAGGTATTTTTTAGGCAAAACGGTAAAGCCGCCTTCGCCTTGTATAGGTTCTACAATAATGGCAGCCACTTGCTGGGCAGCAACAAAGGTATTAAAATAGGATTCTAGGTTGCGGAGGTGTAAGTCGGCAAAATCGTTTTCGTTTAAATTGCCACTTTGTTTGTACATATCAGGGAAAGGTACACGGTAAACTTCGGGGGCAAAAGGGCCGCAACCTTGTTTGTAACCTACTTTCGAGGTTAGCGTCATCGCCATCATTGTACGTCCGTGGAAACCGTTTTCGAAACAAATAATAGCTGGCCTGCCAGTTGCTTGGCGGGCAATTTTTATGGCATTTTCCACACTTTCGGCTCCCGAATTGGTAAGCATAACCTTGGTATTATCGCCGTGAGGGAAAATGGTAGCCAGTTTTTCGGCTAGCTGTAAATACAAATCGTAGGTGGCCACGTTAAAACTGCAATGCAGCATTTTTTCGGCTTGTTTTTGTATGGCAGCTACTACGCTGGGCGGACAATGGCCTGCATTTACTACGCCAATTCCGCCTGCAAAATCTATCATTTCGTTGCCATCAGCATCGGTAATAATGGCTCCGTTGGCACTTACCGCTGTTGATGGGTTAAATATGCCAATGGCATTGGGTACAAATTTCTTTCTACGTTCCAGTAGTTCGGTTGATTTGCTGTGTAGCATTTTCTTATTTTTTTGTTGATTGGTTTTGTATAATTTGTATGATGTTTTCGGCAGCTAATCTACCCGTTTCGGCGGCTCCGTTCATATAGCCTTGAAAATCTAAACTGCAATGTTCGCCAGCAAAAAACAAGTTGCCTACGGATGCTATTTCCCATCCTGCCAAGGTGCTCCATTGCCCAGTTTTAAAACTGCTGTATGCTGCCTTGGAGTAAACGTTTTGCGACCAACAAAATTTCACATTTTTTTGGTTATAAGCTGTTTTTGAGTTGGGGTAAATTTTTTCTACATCCTTTAAATATTGGTTTGATAGTTCTAAAACAGGCGTATCGCACATTTGCTTTACCATATTGCCGCCACCAAAAACGGTTAAACTTCCCGCTGTGGCCGATTGCATTCGGCTGCTATCCCAAGCACAACCGAAGGATAAATCGGTGTAGATTTGTCCTTCTTTATTGGCCTTACGCCAAGGTTTACCGTTAAAGCCCATAATAAATTTACTGCTGTTGCCGTAGCCTAACTTATTGATGCAATTTAATTTTTCGGCAGGCATTTTTACCCTTAGCGGGATGTTGCGTAAAATAGAAAAAGGGATAGCCAAAATTACATAGTCGGCTGTAATGTGTTGTTTTACAGCTTTATTTTTAAAAACCAAGTTAAATTTGTTAGTGTTTGTTTGGCTAATGTTTGTTAGTGTGTAGTTAAGCCTTACTTGGTTTTTAAGATGATGGTGTAATTTGTTGGTGAGGTGCTGGCTACCCCCTTTAATTTTTAAAACTTCGTGTTCGGTACCAAATAATTCGTAACCGTTTGGCCCGGGTTGGGTAAACATTATTAAAAAGTTGATGGCCGATTGCTCGGATGCCTCCATACCATATTCGCGGGTAATTACTAGGTTTAAAAAATCGAACAACCAACCTGTAATACCTATGTTGGTTAAATAAGTAGTAACCGATTGTTGGTCGAGATGTTTAAAAATATGGCCTGTGGTATAATTTATTTTTTCGGGTAACGATTTTACATCTCTTTCTATTTGCGCTACAAAAGGTAAAATAGCTGTTTTTAAATCGTTGTTAGTGTAATGTTTACCTTCAAAATAAAATGTGCCTTCGGTAATTTCATCTTTACGTAAATCGTAAAAATCAACATTAAATTCTTTGGCCAGTTGTATGATATCTAGGTGGGTGGTATCAACAAATTCGCCGCCTAAATCGGTAGTAATGCCATCCCCAAATTTATTTTTTATAGTAAACATTCGTCCACCAGTACGGTTAGTTGCTTCGTAAACGGTTGCGTTAATGCCTTGTTTTTGTAATTGATATGCGGCGTTTAAACCTGCAATACCGGCACCAATAATAGCAATGGATTTGTGCGCATTAAAATCATCAGCGAAAGCAGAAGAAAAAGAGGGGAGAAGCAAGCCCGAAGCTGCCAATAAACCTGCATTTTTAATAAAATTTCTTCGACTTTCATCAATAATAGGCAAAGCAATTGCATGCCGATGCGTTTTAAAGGCATCGGCGAAAGCATTTAATAATAAGTATTTTAAAGGGCTATGTGCCATTTATTGGTTTGGTTGGATTGTTTTAATATCCTGGGTTTTGTTTTATAATGCCTTGGCCAAGGGTAATATCGTTTTGTGGTATGGGCATAATTGGGTTAACGCCTGTACCTAACACCTCTTCAATTTTTTGTGTACGGGCTAAATCGAATAGGCGGCTACTTTCAAAGTTTAATTCGGCTCGGCGTTCATCAGCAATGGCTTGTGCAAAAGCGGTATTATCTGGTACATCGGTAGCTAATAATGGAGCCATTCCTCGGTTTTCTCTAATAAGGTTAAGGTCGGTAAGGCCACCGCCAGCTAAGCCCAAGGCTTCGGCCCGTATCAAATACATTTCGGCCAAGCGTAAAATATAGGCTGCATTATCGCGGGTGGTTTCGCCACGGTATTTTTCGGTTCGGCCATCGGGCTCAATGCTTACATCCACATTTACATAATCTACCAAATTGGCTCTAAAATCGTTAGTGCGACTTTCAAAAAATGTTTTTAAACTTTCGGAAGCTAAAAATTGTACATCACTGCGCAAAGCATCGCTACGGCTATAGGTAAAGCCATTGTAAGAACTTTGATTTTGGGGAGTAAATTTTAATTCGAAAATACTTTCTTTTGTATTTTTTTGTGTGTAAATTTTATCGAGGCTTGACGAACCTAATAAACTAAACTTACCCGTTTCGGCAATTACATTGCTGGCGTTAGTAATGGCATCGGCATAGTTTTTAGTGTACAAATACACCCTTGCCAATAATGCTTTGGTAGCATAATTTGATATATATTGACTACCCGAATAAACGGTAATTAAATTATCAGCTTGTTTTAAATCGTTAATTATTTGATTGTAAGATGCTTGTACGCTGCTTCGGGCAATAATTTGGCTGGGGTTAGTGGTGGTGGTTTTTATAGATATGCCATAAGGCGATGTTAAATCCCAATGTTGGCCAAACATACGTAGCAAATCAAACTCGGCCAAAGCCCTCACAAAATAGGCTTCGCCTTTTATGTTTTTTAGTTCGGTTTCATCAACACCTGCAATTTTATCTGCGTTTTCTAAAATTTTATTAGCGGTATAAATGCTTTGGTAAATGGCAACCGCAACACCTTTAACATACAGGTTGTTTGGGGCAACTTCGAGCTCATCAATGCTGTTTAAATCAACCACATCGTAACCACCTGTTGCGCCATTATCGCTGTAAGCTTCGGCTAAAAGTGGGTAAACGCCACCATAATAATCGCGGCTTTGTAAAGTGCTGTACATACCAATACGGGCATTACGCAAACCATCAACCGAGGTTAAAACTTCATCATCATCTACATCGCTTTGCGATTTTACATTTAATAATTTTTTACAAGAAATTGTTGAAATTAACACCAAAAACAATAGGGCTATTTTATATATTTTCATAATTTGTACTTATTAAAATTTAAAGTTGATACCAAATAAAAATGTACGGGCTTGTGGGTAAGCGGCATAATCTATACCTGCTGTATTGGGCGAGCCTCCTCCGGTTGAACTTACTTCGGGGTCGAAACCGTAGTATTTAGTAAAAGTATATAGGTTTTGTGCTTCGGCGTATAAGCGTAAAGAAGAGAAACTTTTTTTGTTTTTAGGCTTTATGGTATATCCGAAATTTACGGTACGTATTCTTAAAAACGAAGCATCTTCTATGAACTGTGACGATTCTTGACTATAATTTGGTGTCATCATTGATGCCCGAGGGATATCGGTAATATCGCCGGGTTTGCGCCAGCGTTTATTTACTATAGTGGCATTATTGGCATATACCTGTTGTAACTCGTTGTTTTGGTCCCAGCCTTCATCGCTCCAACCTAGGGTTTGGTAAGTGGCTCGTATTAGGTTATATACCTTATTTCCAATACTAAATTGCGTTGATACTGCCAAATCCCAAGCTTTGTACTTAAAATTATTGGTCCATCCGCCAAAATAATCAGGAGTGGCTTTGCCTAAAACTTGCTTTTCGGTACTGTACATTGGGTCGCCTGTTTGGGTATCAACTCCTAAATATTTGTAGCCATAAAACGAACCCACTTGTTCGCCAACTTTTAAAATATGGGTATTAAATAAATCGGAATATGGGCTTATGAGTTGATTGTCAGAATCTAAAGAAATTATTTTACTACGTATGTAACTGATGTTAAAATTACTGTTCCAAGTAAAATGGTTTGTTTTAATAGGTGTTGCGCCTAACGAAAGCTCTACACCACTGTTTTCGATATTGCCTGAGTTGGTAGTGTAATCGTTAAAACCGGACGTAGATGGTAGAGGTGTTTGGTTTAATAAACGGGTACGGTTTCCTTTAAATGCTTCGATACTACCGCTTAATTTACCGTTGTACAATTCAAAATCGATACCTGCATTTAACATCCTGTTACGTTGCCATGTTAGGTTTGGGTTACCTGTATTACGAGGTTTTAAGCCTGGTATTCCATCGTATCGAGATGGATTCCAGTAACTTAAAAACTGAAAATCGCCAATTTCTTGGTCGCCACTTAAGCCATAACTAAACCTTAGTTTTAAGTTGGTTAAAGTTTCTGAACCTTTTAAAAAATTTTCTTTACTAATTACCCAACCTGCCGACATTGCAGGGAATAAACCCCAGCGTATATTAGATGGAAAACGAGAAGAACCATCGTACCTTGCGCTTATCGACAACAAATATTTATCATCATATGCGTAATTTGCCCTACCTAAAAACGAGGCTAAACCCCATCCATATACATCGCTAGGGGCATTGTTTATGGTTGATGCGCTAGATAAATTGGTTAAGCCCGAGCCTATTGGAAAGCCTTGAGCCGAAACCGAAGAGCGTTCGTATTGTGAGGCCTGCGCAGTAAAGCCACCCAATAAATTCAGACTATGTACTTGATTAAAGGTTTTTTGATAGGTTAAAATATTTTCGTTTACCCAAGTAAGGCTGTTATAACTACCTTTTAAGGCTTTACCACCTACAGCAGCAGCATCGGATGTTATTTGCGAAAAAAACTGGTCGTCTAATACGCTGCTATAGTCGGTACTAAAAGATGACCTAAATTTTAAATCTTTTACTAAAGCAATTTCGGCAAAAATACTCCCTAAAAAGCGGTAATTGTTGGTAAAAGCTTTAATTTCTTTGGCTGATTTTACCGGATTATCGCTTAGCCAACTGGCTTGGTAGCTGCCATATTCAGAATAAGATCCATCGGGATTATAAACTGGCATTAAAGGTGATGCGCCAATGGCATTGGTAACTACGCCAGTGTAGGTATTATCGTTAAAACTACGGCGGGTGCGGCCATACGTAAACGATGAGTTGGTACCAATAGTTACCTTATCGCTTACTTTGTTTTCTAAATTAAAGCGGAAAGAAGCCCGTTTATAAAAATTTTCGATAACGATACCTTGCTGGTTAAAGTAATTGCCAGATACAAAAAACTTTGTTTTTTCGCTACCCCCACGGGCTGAAATTTGCATATTATTTATAGGAGCAGACCTAAAAACTTCGTTTAGCCAATTGGTGTTTACACCAGTACGCCAGCTAGCAGGTAGTGGGTTGGTTAAAACCGCCGGGTTAAAATCAGCACCAAACACTAAAGGGTCTTGATTGTAGCGTTTTAAGTCTTGCGCTCGGGCATCTTCTTGTAATTCTATAAAGCCCTGGCTATCTAAAAAGGGTATTTTACGAGATACGTTTTGCATACCACTGTAACTATCAAAACTAAATTCGGTTTTACCGTTTAAACCACGTTTGGTGGTAATTAAAACTACACCATTTGCTGCCCTGGCTCCATATATGGCTGCTGCCGATGCATCTTTTAAAATCTCCATCGATTCAATATCCTCTGGGTTTATATCTGCTATTGAACTTATATTTTGTCCTTTGCCATTTACCGTACCATCGGTAGTATACGATGTAGCTAGCGACGAGTTGCTTTCGCTTATCATAGGGATACCATCTACTACATACAAAGGGTTACTTGCCCCACGCACACTTACCAATAAACCCGCCCCAGGTGTACCGCTTGGCGTACTTACCAATATACCCGCCACTTTGCCTTGTATGCTTTGGGCTAAGTTAGCTACGGGTTGGTCTTTAAAATCTTTATTGCCAATGCTAGAAATTGCACCTGTAATGCTCGATTTTTTTTGGGTACCATAACCTACCACCACTACATCGTTTAGCATACTGCTACTTTCTTGTAGTTGTATATTGATAATATTTTCGGTTGTAATTTTAATATTTTTAGTGGTATAGCCTATAGAGGTAACAACTATTTCAGGGTTAGGGCCACTTAGCGTGATGGTAAAATTACCGTCTAAATTGGTGCTAGCACCTTTGCTTGTACCTTTTTGCAAAACCGATGCGCCCGGAATAGTTTCGCCTTTGGCGTCTTTAACTGTACCTTTTAAAACTTTATCTTGAGCAAATGCAGTACTACAAATACCAAGCAAAATGCATGAGGCATAAAAAGTAATTCGTAAAAAATTATTCATATATGTTTAATTATTTGTTAAAATTTTATAAATAAATGTACATTAAATTTTGAAAACATAAATATGAAAAAGATATAGGTATTAAAATATAAGTCAAATATTTTTTTTTAATAAAAAATTATTGCTTGATTAATAGATTGTTAAATTTAGTCAATTGTAAGACAAATTTTTATTTAAGTTTGACGCTTATGATTTGATAAGAACAAAACGATGCTTTTTTTAAAGTTGATAAGCAAATTGTGTATTTGCTGTGCTTTTATCAAACAAATTATTTTTTTATTGAAAATATCAAATTATTAAGATAATATTTTATGTATAAATGTAATTAAAGAGTTTTTTAAGGTGATTTTAGATAAATTAATTTATAAAATTGAAAACAATACACAAATATTGCCACTATTGGCCAATATTAATTGTGGTATTGATAAAAATGCCTTAACTAGAACTCATTTTAACGCAATAGCTAAAATAATAAACAAAAAAGTAAGCTTAGAGGTAATTAAAAACCCCGATTTAATGGAAACCTTTTTAATTATAGGCAAGCAGCATTTAGAAATGCAACTACTTAAACTAAGATTAAACACGGTAACTGGGTTTATAAATTATTTAAAAAACCTAGGCGATTACCGAGTATATAATTGGATAAGTGGCAAAACCTTACAAAGTTATTGGCAGGGCGGCAGTGCCAAGTATATTAAAATAAATGTGTTATTGGTTTTTTTAGAAATCCCGTTTAAAGACTGGAAAAATTGGCTACTCGAAAAACCTAACCTTACCAATATACCCGAAATTAATCATCAAAAAAGTAGTTTAACTATTGTAAAACGCTATTTTTTAGGAAACTATTTTTTGTACTACCCCAAAACAGATGATAGTAAAAATTATATAAAAACCCCCTTTATTATCGAAGAAAACAAAAGGGGAGAGGTGGTAGTACAATCAGTATCCGAAGGGCATAGGTACGTTGGCGAAGTAGCGGGCATACGCGATGGTTGCCTGTATATTAACTGTCAAAATATTGATTTTGAAGAAATTGAACAATATGTTTTTAACGTTGGATTAGAAACCAAGCCCGAGGTATTGTTTGGGGTTAGCAATACAGTAAGCGTAAAAAACCGCTTGGCAGTGGCTTTAAAAAATGTGTTGGTAAAGCAAAAATCGGCAGAAGCCAACTTTAGTAACATTGCCGAGATTGAAATTGGCGCAAACCAACTTTTAATGCCTGGTAGCGAAGAAGCTATTGTTATTAACTACTTAAAAAATACAGGAAATGCTATAATTTTAACGCAGGCTTGTTGTAATTTGGGAGATATGGGGTAGCTTTACTTAAAAGTCATAAAAAAAACAATGGTGTTTACAGAATTTAAAATATTAATAAAATACTTGCCTAAAATCAGGACTTCTTTCGACATAAATAAAAGCCTACAATTATATTTACAATCTAATTTGTTATACAATTTTTGATTTTTTTATCATCTTAAATTCTTAGTTAAAATACTAAACATTCAATAGCTTTTTTAAAATTCGAATCATAAACTTTAGTATTTACAACGTATTTATTACAAAAATTAATTGGATATTTTTAATCAAAAAATAATTTTTACTAAATTTGCATTATCCATTTTACACTGTTTACAGCAGTATCAATTGATATATGAAACCGTATCAAACCCTATTATATTACTGCTATACGCCTATAGCTAATGCCGAACAGTTTGCGGCTAATCATTTAAAATTTTGCAAGCAATTGGGCTTAAAAGGCCGTATTATTATTGCCGACGAAGGTATAAATGGTACTGTATCGGGCACTGTAGCGCAGTGTGAGGCGTATAAAAAGCATATCGCAGCCGATGACCGATTTGGTAATTTAGATTTTAAAACCGATGAAGTAGATGCCCCTTCGTTTGTAAAAATGCACTGCCGCTATAAATCCGAAATTGTGTATTCGGGATTAAAAAACCCTTCGGTAATAGACCCTAACCGCCAAACGGGGATACATTTGGCTGCTACCGATTTTTTGGAAATGAAAAACCGTGATGACGTAGTAGTTTTAGATGTGCGCAGCAATTACGAGCATAGTTTAGGAAAATTTAAAAACGCGGTAACCCTTGATATAGATAATTTTAGAGATTTTCCGACTAAAATAAACGAGCTGGCACAGTACCGCGATAAAAAAATTATAACCTATTGTACTGGAGGTATTAAGTGCGAAAAAGCCTCGGCATTATTGTTACATGAAGGTTTTAAAAACGTGTACCAATTGCATGGCGGTATTGTAAAATATGGTAAAGAGGTTGCGGGCCAAGATTTTGAGGGCAAATGTTATGTGTTTGATAACCGTATAGCCGTTGATGTAAATACGGTTAACCCGGTAGTTATTTCCACTTGTTTAAACTGTGGTACTACTACCAGTAAAATGATAAATTGTGCCAACCCCGAGTGTAACGAGCATTTTACCCAATGTAATGCCTGTGGCGAAAACCTTGATGGATGTTGTAGCGATGCCTGCAAAGCACACCCACGTAAGCGGTTGTATAACGGTACAGGCTACTACGTTAAAAATTTTTGATTATTGATGTATGATTTTTGATTGGGCTTTAATTTTTACCATCTTTTACATTTTAAAAATCTGTGTAATCAATTTTATCCTCTTTACTTCAAACATATTTACTTCTTAAAGAAAATTAAAAAAGCTACAATCAAAAACTTACCCCTCCATATTATGGTACACCGCTTGCACATCATCGTCTTCCTCGAGTTTATCTAATAGTTTTTCTATATCGGCGGCTTGCTGTTCGTTCACTTGTGTATGGGTAAGGGCTACACGCTCAAGCTTGGCTTGTTTAAGTAAAATTCCTTTTTCTTCCAGGGTTTTTTGCATGGTACCAAAGTCTTCAAAGCAAGCATGTACTACGGCTTCATCGTGGCCATCTTCGTTGGCTTCAACAAAAATTTCTTCTAAACCTGCATCTATCAATTCGAGTTCTAGTTCTTCAAGGTCAAGCTCTCCAGGGGCAAACCTAAAGCTAGCTACCCTTTTAAAAATAAAATCTAAAGAGCCTGTTTTGCCCAATGTGCCATTACATTTATTAAAATAGCTGCGCACATTGGCTACTGTACGGTTAATATTATCGGTGGCTGTTTCTATTAATACGGCTACGCCATTTGGACCGTAACCTTCGTATACAATTTCTTCGTAATTGGCCATATTTTTATCGCTAGCCCTTTTTATGGCGGCATCTATACGCTCTTTAGGCATATTTACAGCCTTGCCATTTTGTATGGCAGTGCGTAATCTGGCATTGGTATCGGGGTTGGGGCCACTTTCTTTTACAGCCATCACAATATCTTTACCTATACGGGTAAACTGTACGGCCATTTTAGCCCATCGTTTAAATTTTCTTTCTTTTCTAAACTCGTATGCTCTGCCCATTATTTTTTATTTTTTTTCAAAACTATACATTTTGTGTTAATTGCTTCAAAAATTTTGCTGTTCCATAGTAAATGTTTTGGTAAAACTGCAATTTTGCTAATATGCTTACACTAGCATAACAATTTTTTTCATTTATTAGGGCGTTTAAACACGCAGTTGAGTTTATCTTTTTTTACCCCAACCACAAAATAAGTATTCAATTATCAGCTGTTTGGGTTAGGGTAAAAAAAGGATGCTTGCCTACCGGCAGGCAGGCCGTTACCATCGTTAACGCGGTTAAAATGTTTAATTTACCAATCATTGCATTAAAAAACTAAAAAAATAACCCTATAAAATTTTTACAAATTATCAAACACAATACATCCCATTTGCTTAAAAAAACTTACATCGGGTGTACTATCAAATATCCCAAATACCGAAGCACCGCTACCACTCATTAAAGCAAAAATAGCCCCAGCTTCAATAAGTTTTGTTTTTACCTCTCTTATTTGAGGGTGAGCTTTAAAAATATGAGGTTCAAAATCGTTTACAATTTTCCCTTGCCATTGGTTTATAGGTAGTTTTATCAATGGTTGTAAGTTTTGATGTGGAAATTTGGGTTGTACCCCACGATATGCTTCGGCGGTACTTACATGTACAGGTGGCATCACTAAAACTATCATATAATCCGATAAATCTAAGGCTATAGGTTTAAATACATCTCCTTTACCGCAAGCAAATAAAGGTTTATTTTGGATAAAAAAAGCACAATCGGCACCCAACAATTGGCAGTAACTTTGCATGGCCTCATCAGTTAAACCTAGTTCAAACTTATCATTAACCAGTTTTATAAAAAATGCCGCATCGGCACTTCCCCCACCCAGGCCAGCCCCAATAGGTATAATTTTATGCAAGTGTATATGTATGTTAGGTAAATTAAAATCTTGCCTTAATAAATTATAAGCCTTTATACACAGGTTATCTTGGGCAAGGCCAGGTATGGCAATGCCCGATGTTTCGAAACCCATTTGTGGGGCTTCTATAATTTCTAAGGCGTCATTTATTTTTACAGGATAAAAAACTGTTTCTACATTGTGGTAACCATCGCTACGGCGAGATGTAATATTTAGGCCTATATTTATTTTGGCATTTGGGAAACAAATCATTTATTTATTGCAATAGTTTTAATATAATACTGTAAGCAAATATAGATTTTATTAATTTGCAACTTTAAATATAAAATGATACAATACCATAATTTAATGCGCCACGTTTTACAGCATGGTGTACAAAAACACGACCGCACAGGTACGGGTACTATCAGCGTTTTTGGCTACCAAATGCGTTTTAACTTAGCCGATGGCTTTCCGCTGGTAACTACCAAAAAATTACACCTAAAATCTATTATTCACGAACTTATTTGGTTTTTAAGTGGCGATACCAATATCAAATACCTAAAAGATAATGGCGTAAAAATATGGGACGAATGGGCCGATGAAAACGGAAACCTTGGCCCTGTATATGGCTCGCAATGGCGCAGTTGGCCCACGCCCGACGGTAAGCATATCGACCAAATTACCCAGATAATAAACCAAATAAAAAACAATCCCGATTCGCGGCGTATCATTGTTTCGGCTTGGAATGTGGCCGAAATAGAAAACATGGCTTTGCCGCCTTGCCACAGTTTTTTTCAGTTTTATGTGGCTCCGGCCGATGCCGCAAAAGGCGAAACAAAAGGTAAATTAAGCTGCCAATTATACCAGCGCAGTGCCGATATTTTTTTAGGTGTGCCTTTTAATATTGCATCGTACGCCTTATTAACCATGATGGTAGCACAGGTTTGCGATTTAGCCTTGGGCGATTTTGTACACACCCTTGGCGATGCGCATTTATACAACAACCATTTAGAACAAGCCAAACTACAACTATCCAGAAACCCACACCCTTTACCCATCATGAAAATTAACCCATCGGTAAACAATATTTTTGGTTTTACGATTGATGATTTTACGCTCGAAAACTATAACCCGCACCCGCATATTAAGGCTGCGGTAGCGGTGTAGGGGAGAGGGGTTAGTTGTTAGTAATTAGTAGGGGAGTTGAGATAAAATGTTAAACGGTATCGAAACAATAAGATTTTAAATTCTTTAAAAAATAACATGAACAAAAAACTTTCAGTAAATAATTTAGAAATTATACTTTACTCAAAAAATGAACAGAAATATATTTCGCTTACTGATATGGCAAGGTTTAAAGACGCCAACCGAACCAATTATATTATACAAAACAGGATGCCTAGCCGATTTTTTAACCCCACAACGATGGATCAAAACCAACAATGATTTTTTCTTTAAACCCACTCACTCCCCACCAATAACTAACCACTAACCACTCCCATACTAATTACTAAAAACTAACCACTAACCACTAACAACTAACCACTAACCACTCTCCCAATGAAAATAACCATCATCGTAGCCACCGACCAGCACAACGGCATAGGTGCTAATAACCAACTAATGTGGTATTTACCCGCCGATTTAAAGTTTTTTAAACAAACCACCACTGGCCATACTATTATTATGGGACGTAAAACTTACGATTCTATTGGCAAGCCATTGCCTAATCGCCAAAATATGGTGGTAAGCCGACAAAAAAATTTAAAAATAGCAGGTGTACAGGTTTTTAACGCTATGGCGGATGCTTTAACGGCGTGTAAAAACGAGGAAGAAGTATTTATTATAGGCGGTGCCGAAATGTATAAACTAGCTTTACCCTTTGCCAATAAAATTTACCTCACTAAAGTAAACGGCATTTTTAATGCCGATGTATATTTCCCCGAAATAGTAGCCCAAGTATGGAAAGAAACTAGCCAAATTTTTTATCCCAAAGACGATAAAAACGCCTTCGATTTTACTTTAATCACTTTAGATAGAATATAATTTGCTTAACGATTTTATAAATTAAAAATTTAATTAGCTTTGCCATCTTGAACAGAAAAAAACAAAAAATAAAATGCAAGGTAAAGGAATAATAAAATTTGCCGCAATTGTGATTGCAATTGTGTGTTTATACTCGCTGTCGTTCACTTATGTGGCCAATAAAGTAGAAAAAGATGCCAAAGAATACGCCAAAGGCAATATTGATGTAGAACGAGCATACCTCGACTCGATAAGTACAAAACCAGTTTATCCTTTGTTCGACCATACTTACCAGTATGTAAAAGAACGTGAAATACCACTAGGGCTTGATTTAAAAGGCGGTATGAACGTTACCATGGAAATAGAACTGGTACAACTTGTAAAAAGCCTAGCCAACAACCCTAGCGACCAAAATTTTAACACCGCTTTAGCCAATGCACAAGCAGACTTGGCCAATTCGCAAGAAGGTTTTATCAAGTTGTTTGTTAAAGAATACGAAAAAGTGGTTCCAAGTGGTAAATTGGCTACATTTTTTGCAACCAAAGAAAACGCTACCGAAATAAAACTAAATGCTTCAAATGCTGATATACTAGTGTTTTTAGAAAAACAAGGTAAATCGGCAGTGGATAGGTCGTTCAACATATTAAGAACCCGTATTGATAAATTTGGCGTAACCCAGCCCAATATACAATTACAAGAAGGTAGCAACCGTATTTTGGTTGAATTGCCTGGCGTAACCGATAAGCAGCGTGTGCGTAGGTTATTACAAGGTTCGGCTAAGTTAGAGTTTTACGAGGCACATGATAACGTTGAGATTTTTCCTTTGCTACAAAATATAAACAATATACTAGCCGCCAAAATCCCGAAAGCAGAAACAAAAAAAGAAACAACCACGCTAGCCAAAGATACATCAGCATCAAAAGATAAACCAGCATTGCTAAGTGCCAAAAAAGGTAGTACGACAAGCGATTCGGTAAAAAATAATGAGGCTTTAGTAAAATCAAACCCATTATTTGCTGTATTAGCACCAGCTTCACAATCAGGTAAAGATGGGCAACAAAGCCTAAGCCCCGGCCCAGTAGTAGGATATGCAGCGCAAAAAGATACAGCAAAAATAAATGCAATGCTAAGTTCTGCCGATATTAAAGCTGTTATACCATCAAACGTAAAATTACTATGGGGTATAAAAGCAGTTTCGCCCGAAACTAAAACTTTTCAATTATATGCTATAAAACCTACGGGCTTAAATGGCGAACCAGCCTTAGAGGGCGATGTAATTTCGAACGCCCGCGAGGATATAGACCAACGAGGCAACCCCGAGGTAACTATGACCATGAATAGCACTGGGGCGCAAGAATGGAAACGCATTACCGCCGCCGCCGCAGGTAGCCCACAAAGCGAAGATGATAATAAATGTATTGCCATAGTTTTAGATAATTCGGTGTATACCGCCCCACGTGTATCGGGCGAAATACCTAATGGTGTATCCTCAATATCAGGAAGTTTTACTATTGATGAAACCAAAGATTTGGCCAATGTACTAAAAGCGGGTAAACTACCTGCACCAGCCAAAATAGTTGAAGAAGCCATTGTAGGTCCATCATTAGGTGCCGAAGCCATTACATCAGGCTTACTATCGGCCTTGGTAGGTTTAATAGTGGTATTAATATTTATGATGTTTTACTATAACCGAGCAGGTACAGTAGCCAACGTAGCCGTTTTTGCAAATATATTTTTCTTAATGGGCGTACTCGCATCCTTTACTGCGGTATTAACTTTGCCAGGTATTGCAGGTATAGTACTTACAATGGGTATGGCGGTGGATGCTAACGTATTAATTTACGAACGTATTAGGGAAGAACTAGGTTTAGGGAAATCGTTAAAACAAGCCATTGCCGATGGGTATAAACACGCCATGCCATCAATTTTAGATGGGCAAATAACCACTTTTATTACAGGAGTAATTTTATATGTATTTGGCTCGGGGCCGATTTCTGGTTTTGCCATCACTTTAATGATTGGTATTGTAACTTCGTTATTTACCGCCATATTTATATCAAGGTTGGTATTTGAGTGGATGTTGAGCAAAGACATGAAAATTAAGTTTTCAAATCCTTGGAGTTCGCATACGTTTAAAAATGCCAATTATGGCTTTGTTAAAAACCGTAAATTCTTTTACTTGTTTTCGGGCACATTTATCACCTTGGGTATTATATCTATTATTTTACGTGGTTTTAGCTATGGTGTTGATTTTAAAGGAGGCCGCTCGTATGTAGTACGTTTCGAAAAAAGTGTAACCACCGATAAGGTACGTGATGTGTTAAACGAAACTTTTGGGGGTACCACCGAAGTAAAAACCTTTGGTAGCGATGATCAAGTACGTGTAACCACATCCTACAAAATTGATGATACCGCCAACAATGCCGACCAATTGGTAGAAAACAAACTAAACGAAGGCCTAAGTAAAATAACAAGCAACAAAGCCAAAATAATGAGTTCGCAAAAAGTGGGGCCTACGGTAGCCAACGATGTGCGTATATCGGCAGTGTACTCGGTTATACTTTGTATTTTTGCTATTGCTATTTACATTTTTATACGCTTTAAAAAATGGAGTTATAGCGTGGGGGCATTGGTAGCCGTAACCCACGATGTGCTTTTGGTGCTTTCGTTCTTCTCGTTATTCAACGGAATTTTACCTTTCTCGTTAGATATAGACCAAGCATTTATAGCCGCTATATTAACCGTAATAGGTTATTCGATAAATGATACCGTGGTAGTATTTGATAGGATTAGAGAGTTTTTAAATAACCACCACGCCAAAACCGATGATATGAAAGTGGTAATTAATGATGCTATAAACAATACCCTTAGCCGTACTGTAATTACCGCTTTAACGGTAATATTTGTATTGGTAGTATTATTCGTATTTGGTGGCGAGGTTATTAGAGGTTTCTCTTTCGCACTATTAATAGGCGTAATATTTGGTACTTACTCCTCTATTTGTGTAGCTACACCAGTAGTGGTTGATTTAGGTAAAAACGCTAAAATGTAGCATTTAAACATTTAGTTGAGATATTTAAAAATTATTTTAAATCCTCATATTTTATAAAAGCCATAGCATTAAATGTTGTGGCTTTTTTATATTTATAGAATTAATAGGTAATTTTTGGAGATAGTACATAAGGTGTTTATTAACCAAGAATTGATGAAGATTTAATGTTATTGGCGTTAAACCTATTCAAAATAAACTTTGCATACTGGAGCTTTAAGTGATGTTTTTTATCTGTATATGTTCTATTTTAAAATCGTTTTAAATTCTAAAGCAGTTAATATGCTTTAGGGTGCATTGTTCTTTTTAGGATATTAAAATGTTTATCATCGGTTACAATGTATGTTGCATTACCAGCAAAAGCACAATCAATAAATTTATTATCATCAGGATCTAATGGTATTAAATTAAGTTTATAACTGGGTGATATTTTAATAACATTAGGCAACAATAACAAAAAATCTAAAAAACTTTTAGCCACCAAAACACTATAAAACTGGGTAATTATTTCTTCATATTCAAGTAAGATATCGCTACTTATTAGCAAGTCAAATTCATTGGAAAACAGTTTATCAATTATAACAGCAAGTTTCGATTGAGAAGATATAGCCCTTAAAACAACGTTGGTATCTAAAACAACTAGCATTATTTAATCTGCTTTGCTTAATAATTCATCTGTAAAATTTTTTTCGAACCAAATCTTGTCGGCTTTAGCCCTCATTTTTAATAAAAAAAAACGAGCCATATTGTTTTTAAGTTCTACAAGAACATCATCAGGTACGTTGGTATCGTAAATTTTCAATAACTCTTTTTGAATGTTTGAATATGATTCTTTCTTTGTTAACATTTTAGTTGATTTAAAATCGTTATTTCAAATATACAAAATGCCACAATATTTTTTTTAAAATAAAAAACATAAAAGGATATTCACCAAATGCTATCAAGAATTTTAAGTTTATATTTTCTACATCTTCTGAAAAAAGTAATAGCAAAAATGTAGCATTTAAACATTTAGTTGAGATATTTAAAAATTATTTTAAATCCTCATATTTTATAAAAGCCATAGCATTAAATGTTGTGGCTTTTTTTATGATTAACAAATTAGCAAAATATAATAATCGAAAAAATATAATATATTTACAATCTTTATTTACCCTAATAAATACATTCGATGGAGCAATCACTATTGGTACTGTTGGCCGAAATGTTAAAAAAACAAGAGCAGCATTCAGAGATATTGAAAAATCACAGCGAAATATTAAAAAAACATAGCCAAATTATGACCACCCTTGTACATGAGGTTAAAGACCAGTCATTGAGTATGGTTAATTTTTTTGATAACCAAAAGCAGTTTAACACCTCATTAATTACCGAATTAAAGGAAATCAAAGGTTTTCTTTCCAGCTTAACTGATTTGAATGATAGGATGAAAATTTTGGAACAAAAGGAAAATAAATTTGAACAACGATTAAGTAAATTAGAAAATTTGCTAAATGCTTCCTAAAACAATTAAAGCCACAATTAGTACAATTGCAGCTTTAAAAATTTATAAAATCCTTTATTTTTTTATCCTAATTTCGCTTTTAAATTTTCGTCAATAGCGTTCAAAAAATCTTGTGTATTAAGGTATTGCTCGGTAGTGGGTTTATTACCGTGGATACATACGGCTAAATCTTTGGTCATTTTGCCACTCTCTACGGTTTCTATACACACTTTTTCTAATGTATGGCAAAAATCTATAAGTTCTTGGTTTTCATCTAGTTTTCCTCTAAACTCTAAGCCTCTGGTCCAGGCAAAAATGGAGGCAATGGGGTTAGTTGAGGTGGGTTTACCGTTTTGATGGTCGCGGTAGTGGCGTGTAACCGTACCATGTGCGGCTTCGGCTTCCATAGTTTTGCCATCGGGGCTTATTAAAACCGAAGTCATCAAACCTAATGAACCAAAACCTTGTGCTACGGTATCCGATTGTACATCGCCATCGTAATTTTTACATGCCCATACAAAGTTACCGTTCCATTTTAGGGCCGAAGCTACCATATCGTCAATAAGGCGGTGTTCGTACGTTATACCAGCATCTGCGAAAGCGGTTTTAAATTCGTCTTGGTATATGGTTTCAAAAATATCTTTAAACCTGCCATCGTATTTTTTAAGGATGGTGTTTTTGGTAGATAAGTATAAAGGCCATTTTTTGCTTAGGGCTTGGTTAAAGCAGGCTCGGGCAAAGCCCATAATACTATCATCGGTATTGTACATGGCCATGGCTACACCGTCGCCTTTAAAGTTGTGTACTTCAAATTCTTGCAATGTGCCATCTTCGCCTTCAAATTTTATGGTAAGCTTTCCTTTGCCTTTGGTTACAAAATCGGTGGCCCGGTATTGATCGCCAAAAGCATGACGGCCAATGCAGATAGGGGCTGTCCAGTTGGGTACTAAGCGGGGCACATTGGCCATTACTATAGGTTCTCTAAAAACGGTACCATCTAATATATTACGGATTGTGCCATTGGGCGAACGCCACATTTGCTTTAAGCTAAATTCTTTAACACGGGCCTCATCGGGGGTAATGGTGGCACATTTTATACCTACGCCGTATTGTTTAATGGCATTGGCGGCATCTATGGTTACTTGGTCGTCGGTTTCGTCTCTAAACTCGATACCTAAATCGTAGTATTTTATATCTAAATCTACATAAGGAAATATTAATTTATCTTTTATAAATTTCCAAATTATACGGGTCATTTCATCGCCATCTAACTCCACAATAGGATTAATAACTTTTATTTTCTGCATTTTTTATTTATTGTTAATTTTTTTGAGGTCGTAAATATAAACTTTTGAATTAAAACACCACATATACATTTCTTTTATTTAATCCTTTTTTTTGGTTTAAAAATGCTTTGTACTTTACTTAAAATTTTTCGTGTTTGCACAAGAGTAATTTATATTAATGGGTAGTTTTTTGTTTACTGGTTATTTTTATCTTAAATGCATTTAAAATATAACCAGTAAAACGTTAAAAAAAATATTTAATCAAAAGTTAAAGAAAACATATTTTTTAAATCGTTAATAGCTGGGTTTTTTTCTACAAAATAATTGTATTTATCTTTAGATGTATAAGGCTTTTTGCTGGTATTGGTGCTATTAATTATCGAAGTTACGTTTATACTAAAATTTTTAAGTTGGTTGCGTAAATAGTTTACTAAATCAATTTTTTCGGCTTTTAACTCGTTTTCTTGTAGGGTATTATTTATTAAAACTTGAATTTCGAAATTGGGTAGTAAAATTGGGTAATTGCTTTCCATTAATGCAGCCAAACTCATTTTATTTTTTTGTTTCATTAAAGCTATATAAGCTTTCCAAGTGGTTAATAAATCGCTTTCGTCGAATTCATTATTTTGGTTACCAGTTAAATATTGGGGTTCGTTAGTTTTAGTTACGAAATTGCTATTTTTAAAATTGTTTAAATCGGGTATTAGTGAATTGGCAGGTAAAGCCACTTTTTTCAACAAGCTAGCCGAAGGTTCGATAGCTTGGTTAGTAGTTTTTTTTTGACTTTTGTAAGCCAGTGCAATAGGGTTATGCTCTTTTATTTCATTGGTTAACTTAGTAGCTTCATATGTAGTATTGGCGGGTTCGATGTGCGTATGTGAAAGAGCTGGTATTAAATTTTCAGGTTTTTTTTTTACTTGCTCTGCTAGTTGCACAACATTGGGGTTATTGCTTAGGTTTAAAGCACTAGGCAGGTGGCTTAGTTTTATAAGCATTAGCTCTATTTGCAAGCGTTGGTTTTTGCTTTGTTTTAAGTTGATTTCACATTGATTACCAATATTTAAACCACTAATTAAAAACGAAATAGAGGCTTTGTGGGCTTGCTCTTGGTAACGTTGTTTTATGTTTTCGCTTACTTCTAGCAATTGTATGGTGGCGGTATCTTTACATACCAATAAGTTTCTAAAATGCTCACACAAGCCACTTGTAAATGTATTTCCTTCGAAGCCATGGTTTAATATTTCGTCAAATAACAACAATGCCGAAGCTAAATTTGCATCTAAAAGGGCGGTAGTAACTTTAAAAAAATAATCGTAATCGAGTAGGTTTAGGTTATTAATAACAGCTTGGTAAGTAACCTCTCGGTTCGAAAAACTTACAATTTGGTCGAACATCGAAAGTGCATCACGCAGGCCACCATCGGCTTTTTGGGCAATTAAGTGCAAACCATCGGCATCAAAGTTAATGTTTTCAGTAGAGGCAATACTTTGTAAATGATTGGCCATATCATCTACTTTAATTCGGTTAAAATCAAATATTTGACACCTTGAAAGTATGGTAGGCAATATTTTATGTTTTTCGGTAGTAGCCAATATAAAAATAGCGTATGAAGGGGGTTCTTCTAAAGTTTTTAAAAAAGCATTAAAAGCACTCTGCGAAAGCATGTGTACCTCGTCAATAATATATACCTTATATTTTCCACCTTGAGGCGGTATACGCACTTGGTCGGTTAAATTTCTTATATCATCTACCGAATTATTGGAAGCTGCATCTAACTCATGAAAATTAAAAGAGTTACCATGTTGAATAGATGCGCATGATTCGCACACACCGCATGCTTCATGGTGTGTGGTAATTTGAGTGCAATTTATAGTTTTTGCTAGTATTCGGGCGCAAGTAGTTTTGCCCACTCCCCTTGGCCCACAAAATAAAAATGCTTGCGCTAGCTGATTATTTTTAATGGCATTTTTTAGCGTATTGGTAATATGTAATTGGCCTACAACACTATCAAAGGTTATAGGGCGGTACTTACGGGCCGAAACAATAAAATTATCCATTAATGGCTAAATTATAATTATGCATTGGATAATACAAACCCCAATTTAAAAATTATTACACACGATAATGTTTAAGAATTGTAAGTTCAATTGATAAGTGCAACATTCCTAAATCCTTTAAAAATAAAGTTAAACATAGCGAAACGAAGTTCCAAAGGATTTATGCTGAAAATATTACCTATGACTTTTCGAATAATAAAAAATATTGAAAATAGAAATGGTGTAATTAGATGATTGTTCTTTAAAAAAACAGACTTCAATAACATCGATTCTATTGAATTTAAAAGAGTTGAAAACGAATTAAATACCTGACCTGTAAGAATATTTGGTTATCTAAACTTAATGTTAAAAATAACCACTTGCTTACTAATACTTATTTGCCTAACGGCCTGTAAAAAAAATAATACATCAATTGAAGAATACCAAAAACCACTACCAATACCCATAGTACTTACTAAAGTGATTATTAACACCCCGGGTGCATTGGGTTTTGGTTTACCATTTATAAAATTTATTTATACAGGTAAAAGGTTAGATACTGCAAAAGTAAGTACTTATTGGCCAGGGAGTGGCGCACAAGCAACAACCTTGGTACACGCTTTTAAATACGATGGCAACAATAAATTACTATCGGTTAAAATTACTGGGCAAGATTGCCAATGGACAGATACCCAGGTAGGTTATTTAGGTAACGATTTAGCAAGTTTAGTTTACTCGCATACTGGCAAAAAAAAATAGATTATAGCTGCATTTTTAAAAACGGTAAGTTGGACTCAACCCGCTGTATTTATACAAATTGGGATTATTTTACCAAAATAAAATGGGCAGCAAATGGCAATCTTTTACAAAAAACCGAAACCGAAAAATCATTTGGTACCACAAAGGTGGAGCTAACAAAATATTTAAGTTTCGATGACAAAAACAACATTACCCAAATACTACCATTGTGGCAATACTTTCGCGAGAACGCTAAAGGTTTTGGCTGGTTTACACCAAGCCTAAACAATGTTTTACAAAAAAATGTAAACGGTACAATTAGAAAATCTACTTACGAATATAACCAGTACAACTACCCATCTGTTATCACCTATATTGATGATAACGGTGGTGATACTAAAAGCTTTAAATACGAATACCAAGAAGTGAAATAAATTTTAATTGAAGTTTAGATTTTAATTTTTAAAAGAGGATTTAATTTTATCATTAATCTTTCTTAAAAAAAATTGCTTGTTGTAGCGTTTTAACCCCAATTCTCGTTTATAGTTAAAAAGTTAATGGCCATTAACCTATTGTTTAACTTATTAAAAAAAACGATGATGAAAACTTTAAAATCAGTAGCCAACCCTACACTAATTTTGCTCGCCTTATCGCTTACCTTAATGGGGTGTTTAAAAAAACTGGATGATACCACTCCGCAAGCAAGCATTTCGGGCTTAAGCATTATACACGCATCGCCCACGATTGAAAAATTAGATGTATATATTAACCAAACAAAGGTAAACAGCAGCGATTTTGCCTATACCAACAAAATAGATTATGTAAACGCCTACTCGGGCAACAGGCAAATATGGATAAGCAAAAAAGGTGCTAGCGCAATCCTAAAATCCGAAAACTTTGTACTAAAACCGCAAACTGGTTATTCGTTATTTGTGATAGAAAAACTGGATAATATTGGGTTTTTATTTTTAACCGATACCTTAACCAATCCGCCGGTAGGCAAAGCCAAAATAAGGTTTGTAAATTTAAGCCCCGATGCTGGCGCATTAAATTTAGCCGTCGAAGGTATTAGTGGCGATTTAGTAAGCGATAAATTATTTAAAGAATATAGTACTTTTAAAACCATAAACCCCGCTGATAGGGTTACATTTTTGATTAAAAACAAGGCCACAGGCGCTATAGAAACTACCTTATCAAATATTAAAATAGAACAGGGTAAAATATACACTTTATGGACAAAGGGGCTTAAAACAGTTAGCGGTGATTTCGCATTTAGCGCAAGTATTTTTACACATAAATAAGAGATAAATAAAAGTAAAAATTAATATAACCATTTATTATAAATTACCATGATGATGAAAAAGTGGATTGTATTTATGGCATTATTGGGTATCGTATGTGCTTGTAATAAAAGTGATAGTAGCCCTAAATCAAATTTAGTAGGTAGCTGGAAACTAAGCGAAATACTGGCCGACCCTGGTGATGGCAGCGGAACATTTAAGGCCATTACCAGCAATAAAACATTAATTTTTGATGATAAAGGCAATGTAGGCAGTAACAATGTGATATGTAATTTGTATAACGATGTTAGCACCAAAGCATCAACAGGCACTTATTCCGAAAAAAATGCTACCATAACATCGGCCGATTGTGCCAATATCAAGATAAATTATGTAGTAAAAAATGATACCCTCATTTTGATTTATCCTTGTATAGAGGCTTGCAAAGCAAAATATATTAGATTAAGATGAAATAAAAAACGGCAGCTAAAAATTGCTGGGTATATCACAGCTTTACCACTGTGATAAAGTGTTTATAAAACATAAAGCCTATATAAACGGAAATGTGAGAGAAAAATCACCCATTATTAATGATGTATTAACAGGTTGCTTAAATAACAAAAGTAACAGTAAGGAGGTAATTTACAAATCGTATTATGGGTACTTATTGGCCGTAATTTTACGCTATGTAAACGATAAAAACGATGTAGAAGAGCTTGTAAATGATAGTTTTATTAAAATTTTTAATTCCATAAATAAATTTGTTGCTCCCGAAAATAAAAACCATACCGAGCAAGCTTTTAAAGGGTGGATGGCTAAAATTGCATCGCATAGTGCTATAGATTTTCTAAGATCAAAACGTAGATTAATTTTTGTTGACGATATGCCTAGCTACCAAGAGCCTGTACACACGGTAAATGTAATTTCGGAATTAAATGTAAAAGATATTTTAAAGCTACTTAATAAATTGCCCGAAATACAACGTATTGTATTTAACTTATATGAAATTGAAGGTTTTTCACATACCGACATAGCTAAAATATTAACCATACCCGAAAGTAGCAGCAGGGTTTATTTAACCCGAGCCAAAAATAAATTACAAACCTTGTATGCCAACACTTTAATTAACTTATATGCAACCCCATAAACACCCCAAAGAGTTAATAACTCATATTAAAGCACAACTTACGGCACATGAAGAGCCTTATGCCTCGGGTGCGTGGGAAAAATTTAATAGAAAGAAAAACAAAAAAACCGTTTTATGGCTGAGTGGCGTTGCAGCAATATTGATTTTGGGCTTTACTTTAATTTGGGTACTACATCAAAATCCAAAAAAAACACTGCAACATTATACGGCTATTAAACCCGTAGAAAAAAACTCTATCGCTAAAACAAATAAATTAGTACAAAAAAACGGTAGTAATATTAGCAAGCAAATAGCACTAAATGTAGCATTAAAAGCCCAAAACAACGACTTAAAAAAAGCTAAAAAAACTGTAAATTATGACCCTACATCAGCTATTTCAAATAAACACTTTGCAAATACATCAATACGGTTAATAGCAAAAATCAACAAACAAAAAACAACTAATTTAACATTAAACTTCAAAAAAAATGGCTTAAACAAAGTTAAAACAACAGTATTTTATAGCCCTAGTTCCGCTATTGTAAAAACAACCTTACCCGATACATTAATACAATTAATAACTAACAACATAATTGAACAGCCAAGTAATAAAATTGTAGATTCTGTTGTTACAAGTATAAACAAGGCTAAATTAGCAAAAACAAAAAATTTAGCTTTTTTTGATAAACAAGCTAAGTTAAATGAGGGTGTAAAAACGAATAAAAAAGCCAGCAAATGGCTAATTGGGCTTGCTATTGCGCCATCGTTTGGTAATACGCCAAAACTTAATATGGGCTATGGGTTAAATATGGAATATGCAGTTTCGTCAAAATTTTCAATAAATTCGGGCATAGTGTATAACCAACTTAGTGCATCAAAAAATATAGAGGGGGCTAATTTTTTCCCTGATATAAGTAGCATAAAAAGCCCAGGTGAAAACGTAAAAAACCTAGAATCGGTGAATACAAATATGAGCGGTATTGATATTCCATTAGAAATAAAATACCATATTAGTAAATTAATATATGCTAATGTAGGCGTATCGGCTTTTGCTATATTAAATCAGCAACGTAGCAATAACTATATCGAAGAAAAATTAGTTACACAAGTATCGTTCACTACTGCTGGCGAACAGCAAGAAACTAATTTTTTAGTTTACGAACGCAGTACCCAGCAAGTAGCCGAAAGCCAAATAGATAACCCCCAATATTTAGCTTTTTATAATTTTAGTTTAGGCTTTAGGCAAAAAATAGCTAAAAAAACCTATGTTGCTTTTGAACCTTTTGTAAAATTACCAGTCCAAGAAATTACCGCCGAACGTTTAAGATTAATAGGCACAGGCCTAAGGCTAAGGTTTAACTTTTAAAACAATAACATACCATCAATCCTCAATACATAAATCATTTAAAATTAAAAAAACAATTATGAGAAAATTATTTTCGGTTGCCATTATCACATTATTAAGTGTAAACGCTTGGGCACAACAAGTAGATTTACGTAAAAAAATTACTGTAACTGGCAGTGCCGAAGCCGAAGTAACGCCCGACATTATCTATCTAGGTATTTCGTTAAAAGAATATTTAAAAGATAACAACAGCAAACGAAAAATAGAAATTACCACCTTAGAAAACCAATTGTACACCGCCATAGTAAAAGCAGGTATTGCTAAAGAAAACTTAAGCATAAATAACCTTTATGCTTATAGCTACGCTACCGAAAAAAAGAAAAATCCCGATTTTTTGGCCAGTAAACAATACCGATTAAAACTTACCGACTTAAATAAATTTAACGAAATTATTGAAGCTATTGATGCAAAAGGAATTGCATTTACCAATATAGAAAGCTACGACTACTCTAAAATAGAAAGCTTAAAAAAGGAGCTTAAAATTAAAGCAATATTAGCCGCCAAAAACAAAGCCAGTTACTTGGTAGAAGCCTTGGGCGATAAACTAGGCAACATAATAGATGTACAAGAAATTGGCGATAACAATTACCCGCAACCCATGTATAGTGCCAATGTAATGATGGATATGAAATCGGTAGGTAACGAAGCTGCCGCACCAGCCGAACTGGATTTTAAAAAAATAAAATTCAATTTCGTTATCCAAACCGTATTTGAAATTAAGTAAAAAAACAGCTACCTATTTAAAACATTTAAGGCCCTACACCCAATCTTTAAAAACATAAACTGTAAAGCTTTACAAAATGAAAAATCAATATTTAGTTTTGTTGTTGATGCCTGTATTAATGAACACAGGTTGCAAAAAAGAGAAAACTAATGGTGAAGACATTATTTGCACTATGCAAGCAGTGTCGGGCTTAAATGTAAATGTACGCTTGCAAAACGGAACAAATTTACAAACAAAAGACATAACTGTGATTGCAAGGGATGGCGCATATACCGAAGTTTTGGTTGGTTACTCGTTGCTAAACGAACCCTATTTTTCAGGTGCAATAGAAAGAAAAGGCAACTATGTAATAACCGTTACCAAAACGGGGTACAAAACTTTTACATCAAACACAATCTCAGTTTTGGCCGATAGTTGCCATGTAATACCACAAGTGGTAAATGTGGTGTTACAGCCGCAGTAATTTCTAAAGTATTTGTTTGATTTTTTACTTTTTATAAAATAGTTGTGCTAAATTTATGTAATGCGCAATTTATACAAATACAGCAAACTAAAACACTATTACCAAACTATTGTAACATAGGTATAAAACTTAGCCATCCACTAGCTCCAAACTCAACACCTCATCCAATATCTTTTTAACTTCGGGTTTGCAGCTGCCGCAACCCATACCCGCACCGCTAAGTTCGCAAAGCGATTTTAAGTCTTTGCAATTTTCGCCTATTTTATTTTTGATGTTTGTAGCACCTACGTTGTTGCAGCTGCAAACTAGTTTACCTAAAACAGGGTCGGCACTTTTGCCGCTACGCAACAGTTGTATGCGCTTATCGCTGAGTTCAATGTTTTTAGAAATTAAATCTCTAAATTCCATAAACTCTGTTTTGTCGCCAATTAAAATTGCACCTACCAGTTTATCGTTGTGGATAATACATTTTTTGTAATACCTTTTAGCTTTATCTATAAAAACTATTTCCTCGTAATTTTTTTCGTCGGGAGTTTCGGGTAAGCCAATGCTGCATAAATCAAAACCGTGAATTTTAATGATATTCATAGCCGTTGTGCCTTCGTAATAACTTGCAATATCGCCGTTTAAATATTTGGCTACTACTTCGGCTTGTTGCTCGGCACCTGCGGTATTGCCATATAAAACGCCTTTAAATTCGGCAATTTCGCCAATGGCAAAAACAGCAGGGTTGTTGGTTTGCAGTCGCTCGTTTACCACCACACCACGCTTACAAGCTAGGCCAGCACTTTTGGCCAGTTCTAAATTTGGCGATGTGCCAATGGCTAAAATAACGGCATCGCAATTAATTTTACGCCCACTGCGTAAGCCCACGCCAGTAAGTTTAGAGCGGCCATAATACAGCTCCACCTCATCATCATAGTAAATATCGCAACCTTGGTCGGTCATTTCTTCGTGTAGCAATTGGCTACCTAAAGTATCAAGTTGGCGTTGCATAAACCTCGAACTTCGCTGAATAATGGTAACTTTTACGTTCATCTCGCGTAACGAAGCCGCCATTTCTAAACCCAATAAACCACCGCCATTAATTAAAACGTGGTTATCCTTTGGTAAATGTTTTTTAAAATTATCGGCATCAATACGGCTGCGCATGGTAAAAATCCCCGAAAGGGAAGGCGCATTTTTAGGTACTGTTGCCCTGCTGCCAGTGGCTAAAATGAGCACATCGTACGCCGTTTTTTTGCCGTAGCTATCGGTAACGGTTTTATTTTCGGTATCAATTTTATCAATGGTTACGCCACGGTGTAGTTTAATGTTAAAATCGGGTTCTTCTTCGTCGGTCATTTTTACCAGCTGTTCCCATTTTTGCTCGCCACTGATATAATCGGGCAGCATCACACGGTTGTAAAACGGGAAGTTTTCTTTACTAAAAATCACCAATTCATCGTCTTGGTTTATCTCTCGGTACGATTTTATAAACCCAAACGCCCCAGCCCCAGCACCCACAATAACTATACGCTGCTTAGGTTTTACATATTTTTGTACGCTTACGGCACAAAATTTAAAATCGGGTTCTTTAGATAAAGGGTCTAGCAAAGGGTTGGTTAGGTTATTGGCTCGGTTTAAATCGTTACCTAAAATTTTACCCCAGTGCATAGGTAAAAAAACTACGCCCGCTTTAATATCGGCAGTAATTTTGGTGGGTACTTGCACCTCGCCACGGCGGGATTTTATGAGTGCAATTTCGCCATCTAACAAATTAAGCTGGGCAGCATCGGCAGGGTTTATTTCTAAAACCGCTTGTTTAATATGCTGGTTAAGTTTGTTTACTTTACTTGTTTTACTACGGGTATGCCATTGGTCTCTTATACGTCCTGTGGTTAAAATCAGCGGAAAATCTGCATCTGGTTGTTCGCTAGTTTGCACATCGCTTACGGCGTGTATTTTTGCTTTTTGGCTTGGGGTGTAAAATTTTTTATCTAAAAACAATCGTTCTGTACCTTTTACAGCAGTTTTTTTGGTGTAAGGCCACTGTACGGTTTTTTGTTTTTTTAATATATCGTAGCTTAAAGCACTAATATCTATATTGGTTTTGGCGGTAAGTTTTGCGTGTTCGGCATAAATTTCGCTGGCATCTTTAAAACCGAAACCTTTGTAACCCATTTTTTGTGCAAAGCGGCAAATAATTTCAGAATCGGCTAAAGCCTCACCTGGCGGGTCTATTAATTTATTCAAATAGCTAATTCTCCTTTCGGAGTTTGTCATTGTGCCCTCTTTTTCGGCCCAAGCCGCAGCAGGAAGTATCACATCAGCGAAAGCCAAAGTTTCGGGTTTGGTGCTTACCTCTTGCACCACTACAAATTTGGCCATTTTTAAGGCCGCTTCCACCTGCCTTGCGTTGGGCAAACTGGTTATGGGGTTGGTGCACAAAATCCATATCGCTTTTAAAGTGCCTGCCTCTAAGGCTTCAAACATTTCGGTAGCGGTTAAACCTGGTTTGGGGTTTATGGTAGTGCCACCCCAAAATTTTTCTACCTCGGCTCGGTGTAGTGGGTTGGCTAAATCTCGGTGTGCAGGTAATAAGTTTGCTAGGCCGCCCACTTCTCGGCCACCCATTGCATTTGGCTGACCAGTAAGCGAAAATGGCCCAGCACCGGGCTTGCCAATATTGCCCGTAATTAGGTTTAAGTTTATTAGGCTCAGGTTTTTATTTACGCCTATGCTGCTTTGGTTTAAGCCCATTGTCCACATACTTATAAAGCCATTTGCTTCGCCTATATATTTGGCAGCCAGTTTAATATCATCGGCGTTAAGCCCACAAATAGCTGCTGCTTCGGCAAGGGTTTTCTTAAAAACTAAATCGGCGTAAGCTTCAAAACCTTCGGCGTGGTGAGTAACAAAATTTTCATCAACCCAATTGTTTTCTATAATTAAACGGCCAATGGCGTGGTTTAAAACTACATCGGTACCAGGGTTTAGTTGCAAATGTATATCGGCAATGGCACAGGTATCGGTAACCCGAGGGTCAACAACAATAATTTTTATGTGTGGGTTTTGGGCTTTATGGGCTTCCACCCTGCGCCAAATAATGGGGTGGCACCAAGCGGGGTTGGCACCTGTAACGTAAAAGCAATCGGCAAGTTCAATATCATCGTAACATAGGGGTACACTGTCTTCGCCGAGGCTCATTTTATATCCCACCACAGCACTACTCATACAAAGGCGACTGTTGGTATCCATATTATTGCTGCCAATAAAGCCTTTTATCAGCTTATTTATCACATAATATTCTTCGGTTAGGCATTGCCCCGATGCGTAAAACGCCACCGAATCGGGGCCGTATTTTTCTATAAAAGTTTTAAAAACCGCTACCGTTCTATCTAGTGCAGCATCCCAACTTACCCTTTGCAAAGGCATACTTTTGTTGTAGCGCATTTGCGGGTAAAGCAGCCTATCGCTACGGTCGTTAACGGTATAATGCAGGTTTAAACCTTTGCTACACAACATTCCTTTACTCGATGGGTGATTTTCGTCGCCCTCTAAAGTTACCGTTCCGTTTTTATCTTTACTTAAAAGCACACCGCAGCCAGTGCCGCAATAGCAACATACTGATGAAACGGAGTTTTTTTTATTTTTTGACATCTTTTTGGCTTCGGGCTGTTGGGCTTCGAGCTACGGGCTTCTTGTTTGGTTTGTTAGGGCTTCGGGCTGTCGGGCTTCGGGCTGCGAGCTTCTTGTTTGGTTTGTTAGGGCAGCGGGCGGTTGGCTTTTAGGTCTTTGCCCAAAGCCCCAAGCCCGAGGCTCGTTGCTCGATAGCCCGTTGCCCGATAGCTCGTTGCCCGATAGCCCGAAGCTCGTGGCTTATTAGGGCGTTCCCCGAAAAAGGGTCGGGCTTTTCGCTGCAAGTCCTCGGCCCCCAAAAGGGCCTGTGGGCTTTCCGCTGCAATCCCTAACGCAAATTGCTGCGGGCTATCGGGCTTTGGGCTGCGAGCTTCTTGTTTGGTTTGCTATTGCTCTAAAGCTACCAGCTCGGGGCTCGAAAGCCCGCCGCCCGTGGCAATCGGCTCGTTGCCCGAAAGCCCGCTGCCCGAGGCTGGAAAGCCCGAGGCCCTAAACCGTGTTACCAACACAATCCCGGCAACGGCAATAACTACATAACCTATATATTGAAAAGCTTCTACGTAAGTAATACTTTCGGACTTGAATAAAAAACCGAACAGCATACCGCCTACATTGCCACCTGCACCTACAATACCGCTTACCATTCCTACATTTTTTTCGTTAATAAAAGGGGTGATGGCATAAGTTGTACCGTTGGCCATTTTTAAAAACAGGGCAAAACCAAGCATCGATATAATGGCCATTTCTAACGAACCTGCGTACGAAAACAGGATAATGCCTATGCCTTCGAGGGTTAATAAACCGGCCAGTAAAATGCCTTTGCCACGCATACCGTATTTGGTATTTACTTTATCGGCGGCTATGCCACCAATGGCTCGGGCAAATAAATTCATAAAGCCAAAAATGCCTGCCCAAAACCCTGCCGAACCTTGCGAAAGGTTAAAATTATCTGTAAAATGTAAAGCTGCAACACCATCAAAGGTAATTTCCATACCAAAACAAACGGCGTAAGCTAGGGCTAAACTCCACACTCGCCAATCGGCCAAAATGCGCCAATCGGTTTTGGTGGCTGCTTTTTTCTGGTAATTAATTTCGTTGTAATTGCCTTGTGGTGTATCTTTTGTGTAGTTGTAATATATGTAAGCCATTACCAAAAGCATTGCGCCTGGAAAAACCATTGCATATCGCCACGCTTGTGCTGCTGTGTAACCAAAGCCCACAATTACGGCAAAAATTACGGGCATTAGCATATTGGTTACGCCGCCACCTAAATTGCCCCAACCACCTGCTACGGCATTGGCTGTACCTTTAACTTTATCACCAAACATTACCGAGGTGTGAAACTGGGTAATTACAAACGATGCGCCTATAACGCCAATGGCCAACCTAAACAGTAAAAAAGTTTCGTAAGTATGCGCTAAGCCTACCAACATTACAGGGAATGCACCAACCACCAATAGTGTAGTGTAGGTTTTGCGTGGCCCCCAGCTATCGCACAGTTTACCAATAAGTAAACGGGCAAATATGGTGGCCGATACGGCTGCAATAATGGTGTTACCCACTTGTGCTTTACTTAACCCTAAATCGGCCCGGATGGTGGGCATTAGAGGTGCTAAACCAAACCAGCCAAAAAAGCACACAAAAAATGTAAGCCAGCTAATGTGGAATGTGCGCATTTGTATCCCCCTAAGGGAGAAAATTTTTAGCTTTTGTAAAGGTTGGTTGGTTAAATTGGTCATATATCGGCGAAAATATTACAATTAATCGTCTATAGAAAATTTATGGAACAATAAAGTTAGTAATTCGTCGTGAATTTTAATATATTCTGGGTCGTGGCTAATATCTTTTTTGTTTCTTGGGCGAGGTAGGTTAACATCCACAATTTTTTTGATGGTTGCCGCTGGGCCGTTATTCATTACCACTACACGGTCTGATAAAAATATGGCTTCTTCTACATCGTGGGTTACCATAACAATGGTTTTATCGCGGTTAGCTAAGTTCCAAAGTTTTAATAATTCTATTTGCATATCGCTTTTGGTTAAGGCATCTAGTGCGCCAAAAGGTTCGTCTAACAATAAAATACTTGGGCTAATGGCAAATGCCCGGGCTATGGCTACACGCTGTTTCATGCCACCCGATAACTGGCCAGGTAGCTTGTTTTTATGGCTCATTAAATTAACCATATCTAGGTTTTTATTAACGATTTCTCGTTTTTCGGTTGCGGTTTTATCTTTCATAACCGAATCTACAGCTTGGTAAATATTTTGAAAAACGCTTAACCAAGGTAATAACGAATAGTTTTGAAAAACAATGCCTCTATCGGGGCCTGGGCCTTTTACAATTTTATCGTTGGCGGTTACGGTACCACTGGTAGGGGCAACCATACCCGATACGGTATTCATTAAGGTTGATTTTCCACAACCTGAGTGGCCAATTAAGGTAACAATTTCGCCTCGTTTAATATCTAAACTAATATCGTTTAAGGCGTTAAAAACTCCTTTTTTGGTTTTAAACGAAACACTTACGTTTTTTATAGCAATGGCTGTTTCGGGCGTAACTGCGGTTAATGGTTTTGTGTTTTCTATGGTTTCTAGTTCTTGCATCATTTTATCGTTTTAAGGATTTTTAAAATTTACTTATCCCACGCAAAAGCGTTTTGTAAAGCGTTAAACATTTTATCTAAAATTACACCCACCAAACCTATAATAATGATGGCTACTAATATTTTTTCTAAGGATAATCCGTTCCAACTATCCCACACAAAAAACCCAATACCTACACCACCCGATAGCATTTCGCCGGCTACAATCACCATCCAAGCTATACCTATTGATAGGCGTAAACCTGTAATAATGTGCGGTAACGAAAAAGGGATTAAGATTTTGGTAAGATATTTCCAGGCAGAAAAACCAAAAGCGGTACCTACATTTTTATGGTCTTGCGGGATGCTTGATACCCCAAAAGCAGTATTTATTAAAGTTGGCCAAAGCGAGGTAATGATGATAATAAATATGGTGGCACCTTCGGCAGCGTGAAAAGCCAATAAACCTAAAGGAAACCAGGCTAATGGCGAAACTGGACGTAATATTTGTACAATTGGGTTTAGCAAACGCATCATTAATTTTGAGCTTCCCATTAATAAACCTAAAGGGATTGCGATTAAACTACCTGCACCAAAACCTATAAACACACGGTACAGCGAACTCATTAATTGGTTACCTATGCCTTTATCGTTAGGGCCATAGTCGTAAAAAGGCTCTTGCATTAACTCTTTAAAAACGGTGTAAGTAGGTTTAGGGCCAGGTATTTCGTTTTTGGTAACATTACTTATAAGCGCCCAAAGTAGTATTAAAATAGCCATACTTGCTACAAAATACAGGGTATCGTAAATAAAACTGAGTACTTTTTCTTTTTTCATATTGTTTTTTTTTTTTAAGACAGTCTTGAAAATCACAAAACTGTCTTTTTAAAATTAATTTATCGTTTTGTTGCTTTTAAATAAGCGGGTATATTATTAGGGTCGAAACTTACATCGTAGTTGGTTTTAAATGGTTTCATATCCGCTTGTACAGGTACACTCATTTCTTTAGCTACTTCGGCAAATACATCGTCTAATATCACTTTATCGGCTATTGCTGCATAATTAGGCTCGGCTTTCAGCATTCCAAACCTTACATATTGTGCCATAAACCACATTGAATATGATTTTAAAGGGGTATTTACTACACCGTTGTTGTAAAAACGCATGCAGTTGTCTTTGTATTTTTGTACGCCTAAATCGCAACCTAAATCGTTTGAACCCAATAACCTAGCCTCGATAACAGCTAAAGGAGCATTAACATAATAAGGTTTAGTTAACCAATTAGCGGCTTTTTTACGGTTTCCCATTACATCTAACCATTTGCAAGCTTCTATAACGGCTTTCATTACTTTTTTTAAATCGGCTCGGCTGGTTTTTGCAAAATCGGCGTTTACAACCAAAGCTTTTTCGGGGTGGTTGTTCCACAAATCTTGGGTTGCAATGTGGGTGTAACCTATTCCTTGTGCAACTGCAACGCCGTTCCAAGGTTCGCCAACGCAATAGCCTTCCATATTATCAACCTTCATATTGGCCACCATTTGTGGCGGTGGAATAGTAATAATACCTACCGATTTTGGGTTGATACCCGCAGCAGCCATCCAGTAACGTAACCAAATATCATGCGTACCGCCTGGGAAAGTCATGGCAAAGGTTACTTCTTTACGGGCTTCTACTTTTTTTACCGCAGCAGCCACTTTGTTTACTTCTTTAAAGCCAACTAAGCCGCAAAAATCTTTTGATAAGGTTATGCCCTGACCGTTGTTGTTAAGCGTCATGGCAATTTTCATTTCGGAACCTGGCTTACCGCCAATGCCTGTATAAACTGAAAATGGCATTGAGTATAGGCAATGTGCACCATCTAACTCGCCATTTAGCACTTTATCTCTGATATTTGCCCAAGATGATTCTTTAGAAAGTTCTACATCTACACCGTATTTGGTAAATAAACCTAGTTCTTTGGCTACTACTAAAGGCGCACAATCGGTTAGTGGTATAAAACCTAATTTAATTTTTTTGCCTTGTGCCAAGCTTACAGAAGCAAAGCTTGCTAATAACAGCACACTTAGTGCTGTTATTTTTGATAGTTTATAAAATCTTTTTTTCATGTTTTTTTATTTTAATGGGATAGTTAAATTAGTTTTTGATAGCTACTGGTTTGGTAAAGAAAAAATCGGGTTTTATGTTGATAGAGAAGTAAGCAAACTGTCCTCTTTTTTCGTATTTATCGTTTACTGGTACGGTAACCAATACTTGGTTTTTGGCATAAGGTAAAGCATCGGTAGCAAACATAACCGAGTAGCCTAAATCAACGGTGGTAAATTTATTTAAGTTGTAACTTACGGTTAAATCAACTTCGTCGCCTAATTTTTTTGTACTTACTGGGCTACCTTTCATCGAGTTAGCCATTTCAAAATAATGGTAATCTAACATAACAGAATAGCGGTTTGCCGTAAATTTGGTTTTAAAATAAGCATTTTTTAAGCCAGCCGATGGCGAACCAGTGGGTGCATAAAAATAATCCATTAAACCCCAAAACTTATGCGGTGTACCATATAATGGGTCGAAACGTTTTGTTTCGGTAGCTGTAGTGTTTTCGGTATTTCCCGATAAATAATCGTAACCAGGGCCAGCGGTAAATTTACCTTTACTGTACGTTGCCGAAGCTGTGTAATGGTAAGCGTCTAGTTTTTTGCTGTCTCTATCTTTACCCAATTGGTGGTAATAAGCACCATTAATGGCTATTTTACCAAAGCCCGATGCGTTGCCTAAAGTATGTGTAATCATCCCACCATAAGTGTAACGATCAACCGTTTTGTGGGTGTTAAAATCGCGAACATATAAGTTACCACCTCCTACAGTTTTAGTTGCGTTGGTGTAGGCTGTAAAATCATCATTAAAGTATAGTGCCGAAACTTTCGTTTGATTAAACTTTTTAGTTAAATAAACACTAATAAAGTTTTTATAGTTTTGAGATGAGCCATTTGTACCCGTTGGGTTAGCAAAATTTACACTACCATTAGCCGAACTTTTGCCTGAAGCATCTAATAAAGGTACTGTTCCTGCAGGTACAGGTACCAACACATCTATATCGTTTTTAACAAAAGCAGCTGTATTGCCTGGGGTGTAATAAGTATTTATAAAAGTTTCGCTGTTTTGGTTAAAGGCATAACCAATATCTAAAGCCCAGCCATGGTGCATAGCTTTTAATAATGCCATATCAAAGCGGCGGCCTTGTTGTAACCAATCTAAATTGCCAATTAATCTCGAGTCGTCGTATATTAACTCTTGACGGCCAATTTTTAGTGATAAATTATCAATAAATTTGGTTTTAAGTGTTGTATCGGCCATATTTAATAAGGTTATATCGGCCCAGCCCTCGTGTAGCATTAGTTTGTTGCCATCTGCGGGGCTAATTGTTGAAGCGTCTTGCCCCCATACTCTAATATCTTGCATACTTACACCAAAAGTTACCCTATCCCATTTGTAACCAAAATTTAATCGGGTACGTTGCGATATAAAATTGGTTGCTTCATCGGCTTTAGGAATTAAATTGGCAAAACCATTGCGGTGTTCGCCACGTGTGCGCAACTGCCCATTTAGTGTAAACTGAGCGTAGGTTTTGTTGGTTTGTAATGAAATTGCAAATAAAATTGCGAGTGTAATAATTAGTTTGATTTTTCGATACATTTGTTTAGGGTTTTAAAGTTTACGGATTTTTTTTTACCTTTTTTTAGTCCTAACACGGATGCACCCGTAATAGGATTTTTTTTTATTTATTTTTTTAGTAATTATTGTTGTTGTTTGATGTGATAAATGTAGTAAAAATCATGTTATTTTAAAATATTTATGCCATTAATATTTAATTTATATTATAAAAATTATAAAAAAGGAGTTTTTTAACAAAAATGTTAAATTTTTAGGTATAAATATTTAGTAATTTATATTATTTGTAATAAATAATAGCTTACTTTTGTTTATATTGTTGTTATTTTTGTTATATAGATGCTAAAATTTGAATAAAATAGACTCTAAAAAGGAAGATTTTTAGAGTTACACTAAATAATTGCATAGATTTTATAAAAATTATTAAAAAATTAATACGTACATAGCTGTTATTATACAAATGAAAATTTACAAAAAAGAATACCCTACCGAAAACTGTTTTATAAGTAACCATTGCTTACCCGAATGGTTGCCCGCAATTAATGCTAATAAAATAATATATGAAGTAAAAAAAGGCGAAGTAATATTTACCGAAGGTACTGAAGTAACAGGTATATATTTTGTGTACGAAGGTAATGTAAAAGTGCATAAAAAATGGGGTAACGATAAAGAATTAATTTTACGCATTGCTACTAAAGGTGGTATTTTTGGGCATAGAGGTTTAAGTAGCAAAAGCAATATTTATCCTATATCGGCCACAGCTTTAGAAAATGCTACCGTTTGTTTTATTGATTTGGCATTTTTTTATACTACTATAAAAGTAAACCCAGATTTTGGTTTAAAATTAATGCTATTTTTTGCCGATGAGCTACAAGAGTCGGAACGTAAAATGCGTAACCTAGCACATATGTCGGTAAAAGGCCGCATTGCAGAGGCTTTGTTACTATTAAAAGAAAAGTTTGGCGAAAAAGATGGTGTTATAAATATAACCCTATCGCGGCAAGACCTTGCATCTTATGTTGGGGCAACGTACGAAACCGTTTTTAGAACAATTAATGAGCTTGTAGTTGAAAAAAGTATTTCATTGCAAGGTAAAAATATTAAATTAGAAAATATGGATGTGCTAAAAAATTTAACATTGCAGGCATCCTAGATTGATTTGTGATTTTAAATTGAAAATTTAAAAAACCTTTTAAAGGTTTAGATATTGAGAATTTTAAATACCATACTATGGGTTTGGAAGTGAAAATTATAATAAACTATTAAACGGGCTATTGGACAATGATAGCGGATTATTTTTATAACTATTGGTAATTAGTTTTTTGGATTGGGTAAGCATAAAAATTTAATTGTATCTTTTTAGCGAATATAATCCCTAAAAAGATATACTTTTGGGGATTACAATCGCTAAAGTATATTAAAACACAATTCTATTAAAAATGATTGCTAGAACAATTTTAAAAAAAATTCAAAGTAAAATTGATTTTAAAAAAGCAATTTTAATTTTAGGCCCAAGGCAAGTAGGTAAAACAACACTTATAAATGAGGTGGTATTACAATTAAATACTCCTTTTTTATATATCAATGGAGATGACCCAGCAGTTCGATTGGCTTGGAATACCCCCACACAGGCCTTTATTAATAACTATATTGGCAATTATAAGGTAATTATAATTGACGAAGCGCAAAGATTAGAAAACATTGGGCTTAGTGTTAAAATGATTATTGATGCAAAAAAAGATGTTCAGCTTTTTATATCTGGATCATCGGCATTAGCAATAGCCAATAAAATTAACGAACCGCTTACGGGGCGTAAATGGGAATATAATTTGTACCCAATAAGTTGGAGTGAGGTAAATGAGCATTATTCTTTTGCCAAAACACTAACCCGTTTAAATGAGTTTTTAATTACAGGTATGTACCCCGAAGTGCTTACCAATCCTAACCATCGTATTGAAACCTTAACCAACCTATCCAGTAGTTATCTTTATAAAGATGTTTTAGAGATGGGCGGAATACGCCGACCCGAAATTTTATTAAAACTACTACAAGCACTAGCTTGGCAGGTGGGTAATGAAGTGTCTTTTAATGAACTGGCACAAACCATAGGTGCCGATAAAGCCACAGTAAGCACTTATATAGATTTGCTTGAAAAAGCATTTGTGATTTTTAAACTGAAGCCCTTTGCCCGTAATCTTAGAAACGAAATTAATAGTACACGTAAAATATATTTTTACGACAATGGTATCAGAAACACGATTATTAATAATTTATCGCCAATTGAGCAAAGAAATGATATTGGAGCATTATGGGAAAACTTTATAATTAGTGAACGCAGAAAAAAACTTGCGTATAATGGATTTTATGGTAATGTGTATTTTTGGCGAAATAAAGCACAAGCCGAAATTGATTATATTGAAGAGCAAGATGGTGTGATAAATGTATTTGAATTAAAATGGAATCCAAAAATTCGCGTTAAGTTCCCAAAAGCATTTATAGATACTTACAGTCCGCAAAACACGCACATAGTAAACAGAGATAATTTTTGGGAATTTTTGTAACCAGATGGCTTAACTGAGGTTTTATAAAATTAAATTTTTAAATACAAAATAAGTCTAATTCAGCACCAAACGGTATAAGCCCGCCCCAAGCACTTTGCCTTTTTTGTAGTGAAATATGCACCTATTCAAATAAAAAACCCTCAATCAAAAATCTCACATATCCCAATAACCTAAAATTTCCCCCATATCCAAATCGCCCTTTGCTGCTGGGTGCAAAGCTAAACCATTGGCTTGTAAACCTAGGCGTATATCGCCCGAGCCATTAATAGCTACACTATTTAAGGTTTGATTTTCGTAGTTAATAATTACAGGAAAAAACTCATCGAATTTGGTTTTTTGGCTACGTTGGTTATTTAAAGGCAATATTTTATGTACATTTTGTGGTAAACCAACAGCTTTGTGTATAAATGCTTGTATAAATATAGTAAATGTTACCAAACACGAAAACGGGTTGCCGGGCAGTGCAAACACCATTGCGCCCTTTGGTTTTTTGCCGCACCAAATAGGTTTGCCAGGTTTTATAGCTACTTTATGAAACAGTTTTTGTACGCCTAAACTGCTTAAAACCGAAGGCACAAAATCGGCATCGCCAGCCGATACGCCTCCGCAAAGTATTAAGATATCTACATCTAAATAATTTTTAATACCAGCTTCCAATAGCTTTTCGTTATCAATAATATGCTGGCAATATAAAGGTTCAATGTTGTTTTGTTTTAATAATGATTTGATAACGTGTAGGTTGCTGTTGCGTATCTGTACATCGCACACAGTTTCATCTATAGGTTTTACTTCGCCGCCTGTGGTAATTATAGCCACCGTAGGCATTTTGTTTATTTGTACTTTACTTTTTCCAAGCGATGCCAATAAGCCAATTACAGTAGGCTTTATTTTTGTACCTATGGGTATAGCCAATTCTCCATTTTTAATATCTTGCCCTTGTGTGGCAATATTTTGGAATTTTTTTACATCATTAACCAATATACTGGCAGTATTTTGGTTAAGTTCAATATCTTCTACACGTATTACGGCATCAGCGCAAAGCGGCACAGCAGCTCCCGTCATAATTTTAAAACATTGGCCAGGTTTTAAAATTAAATCGCAAGCCTCGCCTGCATATATGGTTTGTATAATGGTAAATTGGGTAATGTTGTTTTCTACATCTTTACTATCAATGGCAATACCATCCATTGCGCTACGGTTAAAAGGCGGGTAATCTCTATCAGCAAAAACATTTTCTCCAATTACACGGTTTAGCGAGTCGTCTAAATCAATTATTTCTTTACCAAAACTTTGTGCATTTGCTAAAATAATTTCTAAAGCTTGCAAATAATGTATAAAATCCATGGTTTAATGTCCTCCACCTTTCATCATTTTACGGGCATGAAAAACAGCGGGTAAAATTGCCTCTAGCGATTCCCTTGCTCCATCGCTGCTGCCAGGCAATGTAACAATTAGGGTATTGGCTATAGAGCCCGCCACGCCACGGCTCATCATGGCTACAGGTGTACGCATTTGGCCATGGTGGCGCATGGCTTCGGTTATGCCATCGGCATCGCGTTCTAAAATTTCTTTTACGGCTGTAACCGTATTATCGCGTGGCCCTAAACCTGTGCCGCCAGTGGTAAAAATAAAATGCACATCATGCTCTACCCATTGCTTTATTTGTTGTTGTATTTGGGTTTTATTGTCGGGTACTATTTGGTAATCAATTACATTAGCATTTACATTTTGTAGCATTTTCTTTATCAGGATGCCGCTTGTATCATGCCGTTTGCCTTCGGCTGTACTATCGCTGCATACCAAAATTGCACAAGTAGGCGGGGAAGAAAAATATTTTTTACGGTCGCTTTTACCGCCTTTTTTTTCTAATAATTTAATATGTCCAATTTCTAATGCGGTATCAATAGGTTTTAGCATATCGTAAATTTCGAGGGCGGCAACGCTTACGGCGGTAAGCATTTCCATTTCAATACCTGTGCGGCCTATAGATTTTGCTTCACCCATAATTACAATGCCGCTACGGTTTAAAATATTATCGTTAAAAAATGGTTGGTGTGTTGCTTTATCTAAAAATGTAAAGCCAATATCCATTGCATCAATAGTAACGGGGTGGCAATGGGGTAAAAGGGTAGGGGTTTGCTTTGCGCCAATAAAACCTGCCGCCTTTGCTACATCAAATAAATTGCCTTTTGGTAGTTTATCATCTTTAATAGTTTGTACCGTTGCGGGGCTACAAAAAATTACGGCAATGGCTTTTGCGCTGCGTAGGGTTATTTGTTTATGGGTAATATCTCGCATGAAGTGGGTTGTATAAGATTTTGGTTTTTTTAGCTAAATTGCGTTAAAAAATGTAAAAGCGTATTATCCAAAGGTAATTTAAAAAGAAAAGTAAAAGGAGATTTTTTTTAGTAAAATTGAAGCCAAAATACTTATTATTTGCTGCTGGCTTAAGCCAGCAGCAAATAATAAAATAAATATCCTACCCAAAAACAAAAATCCCACCAAAACCATTTACCTATTATGAGTTATAAAAGTTTGCAAGCCTGCGTAAATGATTTAGAAAAAAACGGGCATTTAATTACGATAAAACAAGAGGTTGACCCATATTTAGAAGCTGCCGCTATACACCTGCGGGTGTACGAAGCTGGTGGCCCAGCCTTGCTGTTCGAGAACTTAAAAGGCAGCAAGTTTCCTGCGGTATCTAATTTGTTTGGCACCTTAGAGCGTAGCAAATTTATGTTTAGAGATACGCTTGCAAACATAAAAACACTGGTAAACTTAAAAAACAATCCGCTTGAAGCGATAAAAAATCCGCTAAAATATGCAGGTGTATCGTTTACGGCGTTATCGGCTTTGCCACTAAAAATTCCTCAAAGATTTGCAAAAGTTAATTTTGGCCGATCCCAAATAAGCCAAATACCACCCATTGTAAACTGGCCAATGGATGGTGGGCCATTTGTAACCATGCCACAGGTTTATACCGAAGATATAGAAAAACCGGGCATTATGAATGCCAACTTAGGTATGTACCGCATACAATTAGGTGGTAATGATTATGTTGTAGATAAAGAAATTGGCCTGCATTATCAGCTACACCGTGGTATAGGCGTACACCAAACCAAAGCCAACGCAAAGGGACAACCTTTAAAAGTAAGTATTTTTGTAGGTGGCCCGCCAGCACACCCATTGGCAGCGGTAATGCCTTTGCCCGAAGGGTTATCCGAAATGACTTTTGCAGGAGCATTAAACAACCGCCGTTTTAGGTATTTTTATGATAAGGAAGGTTTTTGTATTTCGGCCGATGCCGATTTTGTAATTACAGGAACCGTAGAGCCCCACCAAAATAAAATGGAAGGGCCATTTGGCGATCATTTGGGATATTACAGCCTGCAACATTTGTTTCCGCTACTAAAAGTGCACAATGTTTACCACAAGCAAAATCCAATTTGGAGCTTTACCGTGGTTGGTCGCCCGCCGCAAGAAGATACCAGCTTTGGTGCACTTATACATGATATTACAGGCGCTGCCATCCCCAAAGAAATACCCGGTTTACACGCCGTAAACGCTGTAGATGCTGCAGGTGTGCACCCTTTACTTTTTGCCATAGGCAGCGAACGTTACACGCCCTATATTAAAGAACGCAAACCGCAAGAAATTTTAACTTTGGCCAACCATATACTGGGCAAAAGCCAGTTAAGCCTAGCCAAATACCTGTTTATATGTGCCAAAGAAGATAAGCCTGATGTAGATATTCATAACATTGCAGAGTTTTTAACCCATATTTTTGAGCGGATTGATTTTACCCGCGATTTGCACTTTTACACCAAAACTACCATAGATACGCTTGATTATAGCGGTACCGATTTAAACTCGGGTTCTAAGGTAGCTTTTACCGTTGCCGGAGAAAAAAAACGAGAACTGTGGAACCAGCTACCAGCTAGTTTTGATTTGCCCGCACCTTTTAATCATTTTAAACTGGTAATGCCCGGTATTGTGGCCGTTGATGCACCAAAATTTTTAGATAAATCACAACTAAACAACGAATTAAATATTTTAAATGCCTACTTAAAAGATAAAAATTTAACAGGCTTAGCCCTGCTAATTTTGTGCGATGATGCTGGCTTTACCGCCCAAACCGCTAATAATTTTGTATGGGTAACATTTACCCGCAGTAACCCATCACACGATATACACGGTATTAATAGCTTTACCGAAAACAAGCATTGGGGCTGCACTGGCCCATTAATTATTGATGCCCGTATAAAACCACACCACGCACCACCACTTATAAAAGATGCCGCTACCGAAAAAATGGTGGATAAAATGGGGCAAAAAGGCGGGGTATTATATGGTATTATTTGATGGAATGAACCGTATTTTAATGCCATCTAAAAAAATAATCATCACCTTTGCCAAACAAATTTTGTTACATTTACAGTTCAATGAAGTTTCTCTCGCCAAACTTTTTGTTCGCCTTGTTCGCACTCGCCATTCCGGTGCTTATACACCTATTTAATTTCCGAAAATTTAAAAAAGTTTATTTCACTAATGTTAGGTTTTTACAAGCCATACAACAGCAAACAGCGCATAGCCAAAAACTTAAAAACCTTTTAATTTTAGCCTCACGTATGTTGGCTTTGTTTTTTTTAGTGATGGCTTTTGCTCAGCCTTATTGGCCAAATGCAACTAATAATAACCAGCTAAACCGCAATAAAGTAAGTATTTACATTGATAATTCATTTTCGATGGAGGCCATAAATAGCCAAGGTACTTTGCTTGACGAAGCAAAACGCCGAGCCATAGAAATTACAGATAGCTACGATTTAAACACCCAGTTTCAGTTATTAAGCAATAATTTTACGGGGCAACAGCAAATGTTTTTATCAAAATCCGAGTTTTTAGAAGCACTAAATAATATTAAAATAACTTCTTTTTATCGCGATTATCAAACTGTAATCAACCGCCAAAGTAGCTTGTTATTGCCCGAGGCAAATAGCAATAAAATTATTTATTTACTAAGCGATTTTCAGCAACAAAACCCAAAACCTAATATTACTGCCAATGCCAATATAAAAATAAACTTGGTGCCTATAAAAGCAAATGCCATTGCAAATGTATCTATAGATTCGGCATACTTTTTATCGCCCATTCACCAGCCCGGCGTTGAAGAAAAACTGGTAGTTCGGTTAAAAAATTATTCGGATACTGAGGCGCAAAATATCCCCGTAAGGGTAAAAATAAATAGCCAACAAAAAGCTATGGGCAACATTAGCCTCGCCCCAAGGCAATACGCAATGGATACTTTAACTTTTTCGGGCTTATCGGCTGGTTGGCAGCAAGTTTTGGTAACCATTAAAGATTATCCCATCGTATTTGACGATAGCCTGCTGTTAAGTTTTGAAGTTAAAAAGCAAGTGAGCCTATTAAATATTTACAACAATACAGCCAACAAAAACATTACAACCGCTTACCAAACCGATGCTTTTTTTAACCTTACCAATGCCAGCGAAAGCCAAATAAACTATGCAGGTTTACAAAATTACCAGCTTATTATTTTAAGCAATTTACCCACTATTGCCAGCGGACTGGCGCAACAATTGCAACAATATGTACAAAATGGGGGTAGTTTGGCCGTGTTTATGCCGCTCGGGGCGGATTTAAGCAGCTACCAAAACTTTTTAAAAACCCTACCCGTTGATTACCCAACAGCTATAAATAACCAACCGCTTAACGCTGATAAAATAAATATACAGCACCCATTTTTTGCAAACGTTTTCGACCAGTTGCCCCGTAACCTCGATTTGCCAAAAATGCAGCAATACTTTGAAATGAGCAATTTAACCCAAACCAGCCGCCAAACTTTAATTTATGGCGGGGGCGATAAAAACTTGCTTGCAGTATATAAAATTAAAAAAGGTAAAGTTTATGTTTCGGCCATACCACTAGGGGCCGAGTTTTCTAACTTTACCAACCACGCTTTATTTTTACCTGTACTTTTTAAAATGGCTTTATCGGGTTTTGGGGCGCAAAAATTATTCGAAACTTTAGCTAGCAATGGCAGCATTACTATCCCAGTAAAAGGCTTAATAGGCGATAATGTATTGAAAATAAGCAACAAAAACACGCAAATTATTCCCGAAGTAAGACAAAGCCCCGCAGGTACGCAACTTTTTTTTGCCGACCAGTTGCAAAATCCCGACTTTTATAAAGTTACCAAAGCCGATTCGCTACTGGCCATTACTGCTTTTAATTATATCCGAAGCGAGTCGGATATGCGCTATTACGATGAAAATACGTTGAAAAATATTTTTAAAAACACCCAAGCCCATATATTAAGCAGTGGCAATGAGGGTATAAAATCTCAAATAAAACAATCGGTTTTAGGCACTAATTATTGGAAACTATGCCTAATTTTGGTTTTACTATTTTTGGCTATCGAAATTTTGTTAATTAGGTTTTTTAACCAACGCCAATTAAAGCAAACATGATGAATATTTTAATACAAGGCTGCACTATTTTAGACCCCACATCACCGTTTAACGGTAAAGTTACAGACGTTTTACTGGTTGATGGTAGCATACAAAAAATAGGTACAAACCTAAGCAGCAATGCACAAATTATAAACGGAAAAGGCAAATACCTTTCGCCAGGTTTTTTTGATTTAAACGCCAACCTAGGCGAGTTAGGTTTAGAAACCAAAGAAGATTTTGAAACAGGTAGCAAGGCCGCTATGGCGGGAGGATTTACTGGTTTAGCCTTAATGCCCAATACTTTACCACCCGTTGATGCCAAAGCGCAGGTACAGTATTTATTAAACAGAGCCAAGGGTAATTTGGTGGATATGTACCCTATTGGTACAATTTCGCAAAAGCGAGAAGGGCAACATTTGGCCGAAATGTACGATATGCAACAAGCCGGTGCCGTAGCTTTTAGCGATGGCGATTTGCCTGTACAAGATGCTGGCTTAATGGAAAGGGCCTTATTATATGCCAAAGGTTTTGGGGCTTTAGTGTTGGCTTTGGCCGAAGATAAAGCCATAGCCGCAGGCGCAAAAATAAACGAAGGTATTACCAGCACCCTTTTGGGGATGAAAGGCATACCCAACCTAGCCGAAGAATTAATGGTAAACCGCAATATTTATTTAGCCCAATACACCGATAGCAAAATTCATTTTAGCACCATAAGCACCGCCCACACGGTACAATTAATTAAACAAGCCAAGCAAAAAGGCCTACAAATAACCTGCGATGTGGCCGCCCACCATTTGGTTTTAACCGATGATGTTTTACACGATTTTGATAGTAATTATAAAGTAAAACCGCCGTTACGCACCCAAAACGACGTTGATGCTTTACTGGCAGGCTTACATGATAATACCATTGATGCCATAGTAAGCCAGCACACGCCACAAGAAACCGAACTAAAACAGGTAGAGTTTGAAACCGCCGCTTACGGAATGTTGGGTTTACAAACGGCTTTGCCACTGGCTATAAAAGCGGGTTTATCGGCAGCACAAATTGCAGAAAAAATGGCCATAAACCCTCGTAAAATTTTAGGTTTACCGTTGCCCAGCATCGGCGAAAGCCAAAAAGCAAATGTGGTATTGTTTGATATAGATACCGAATGGGAGTATACGGCCCAAAATAATTTTTCGAAATCTAGCAACTCACCATTTTTAGGTACGGTATTAAAAGGGAAAGTGTGGGCTTGTGTGAATAATGGGCTGGTGTGGGAGTAAATGAATGAGGCTTTAAATAAATCATAAAAAATATTATGGTTTAAGTGGGTAGTTAAAAACCAAAATGCAACAATACTATTATTGAGATGCTAAACCACATGCTCAACAAACTCTAAAAGTAATGCGATAAGTAACTATTGAGCACAAAATTAAAAGATGGTATTTTTATTGATAATCTGTTAAATTATATGCTAAACCAAAGCAACATAAAGTTAAGAGTATAAAATTTATGATAATGTTTAGTAAATTTACACACTGTGATAGATAAAAACCTTTACATAATTGCTGGCTGTAATGGTGCTGGAAAAACTACGGCTTCGTTTACAATTTTACCTGAAATTATTAATTGTAAAGAGTTTGTAAATGCAAATGAAATTGCAAAAGGATTATCACCTTTCCAACCCGAAAAAGTTGCTTTTGAAGCAGGAAGAATAATGCTAAACAGAATTTATGAATTGTTTAATCACAATAAAAGTTTTGCTTTTGAGACTACATTATCAACAAAAAGTTATAAGCATAAAATTATCGAGGCAAAAGAGAAGAGTTATATAACCACGTTGCTTTTTTTTTTGGCTTCAAAACGTTAAACTAGCCAAAGAACGTGTGAAAACAAGGGTTTTAGAGGGTGGACACAATATTGAACCTGATGTTATTGAAAGACGATATTATAAAGGAATTAAAAACCTGTTTAATATTTACTTACCAATAGTTGACGGCGCATTAATTTTTGATAATTCGAACGGGAAACACCAACTTTTAGCAGAAAAAACAGTTGACGGATTACTAAATATTTTTGACCTAATTAAGTTTAAAGAACTAAAAAATACATAATGACAACAGTTGAGAAACAAGTAGAGCTTAGGAATAAAATTTTATTTGGACTTGAAAAAGTTTATGAAAAATTAATTGCGTTTAAGAAACATAAAAATACTGAGCTTATTATATTGAAAAACAATAAAATAGTAAGAATAAAACCTGAATAAAAGCATAATACCCTCGAAATTATAATTCTTATAATACCCTTAACCATACTTTTAATTAGATTGGAAAACTATAAATTTAACTGACAAAAACATTAAATTTGAAATCAATTTTTAAGAATGGAAATTAGATAAAACCTAACGTTAAAAACCATAAAAGTTAAATATTGCCTTTATTTTTTATCTAATTTAATCTCCCACCCCTAAAAAAATATAATTATGAATACTAAAGTAGCAGCATCGCTTAAAGCAGCCTTTAACACCTTTGCTAAAGAAGAAAACGTACAGGGCGAACAGGCCTTAAAAAGTTTAGAAAAATTATTTTCATCGGAGGTTGACTTTATGACCAAGGTAGATAAACTAGATGAAGTGTTTGATAACGCACCCGATGTAGATGCCCTGCGTGAAACGGCTTTTGATTTATTGCTGATTAATTTTTTCTCGGAAGATGCCCAACAACTGAACGACGATTACCTAGAATCGGCCGAGTGGGAAGCTATTGAAGAAGAAACGATCGACCGTGGTACCGAACTATTAAACCTACTTTTGTACCTTAAAGAATGTGAAGACGAGGAGATTGAACCCAGTTTAGACGATTATTTAAAAGAGTTTTTATTGGTGGAGGAAGATGAGTTTCAAGACGAACACCGCATTTACGAAGATATTATTGCCAACCAAATTTTAATGGAAAGTAGCTTAGAAGAAATTGCAAAAGTAGCTAAAAACTTATCGGACGAATCGGATATGAAAGAACTTTTTTACCCGCTAATGGCTTTCTTTTTAGACCCAAATCCTGATAAAGAAACATTTACCAGTTTTAAACAACTAAGCGAAGATGCACCTTTTGATGCCGCTATTTACGATTTATTAGTAAGCTATAACAATGCAAGATAAATTAAACGATATGGAAAATTTGGATAAAAACGCAGCTATAAATGGATTATTTATAGCTGGAATTAACATTGCACTACAAATTATTGTGTATTACACCATGCCCGAGCTGTTTGGTAAAATGTACTTTTCGGGCATATTAATGGTGTTAAACATTTTAATTTATGTGTTTTTTACGCTCGACTTAAAGAAAAAAAATGGCGCATATTGGCCGTTTAAGCAGGCGCTAAAAAGTATTTTTATAATGAGTTTGGTAGCAAATATTATATCGTTAATTTTTACTAGCCTATTTTATAAGTTTATCGAGCCTGATGCTTACGATAAAATTATTGTAATAATAACAGATAATGTAACAGCTATGTACGAAAAAATGGGGATGAGCGAAGACCAAATAGATAAAGCATTAAAAGATGTTGAAAAACAATTCAAATCACAATACAACCCCACGCTATTAGATTTTATAAAATCGCTGGGTATTAGTGTTTTGGTGGGATTTGTAATGTCGTTGATATTTGCAGCCATCTTCAAAAAAAATCCACCTATGTTTAAACCTATCGAAGAAGAGCCCGAAAGTTAATCGCGGTAGCAAAAAATTTTATGGATATATCAATAGTAATTCCTTTATTTAACGAAGTAGAATCCTTGCCCGAACTTACCGATTGGATAAGAAACGTGTTGCAAAAGCAACAATTAAGCTACGAAATTATTTTAATTGATGATGGCAGTAACGATGGCTCGTGGCAAAAAATAGAGGAATTAAAAGCCACACATTCGGCCATAAAAGGCATAAAATTTAGGCGTAATTATGGCAAATCGGCAGCGTTAAATGTAGGTTTTACAGCAGCCAATGGCAATGTGGTAATTACTATGGATGCCGATTTGCAAGATTCGCCCGATGAAATACCCGAGCTTTACCGCCGCATAATGGAAGAAAAACTAGACATAATTTCGGGCTGGAAAAAAAAGCGGTTCGACCCTTTAACCAAAACCATACCTACCAAGTTTTTTAATGCGGCCACCCGCAGCATGTCGGGGATAAAAAACCTACACGATTTTAATTGCGGCCTAAAAGCCTACCGTATTGATGTGGTTAAAAACATAGAAGTGTATGGCGAAATGCACCGTTATATTCCCGTATTGGCCAAATGGGCAGGCTTTACCAAAATAGAAGAACAAGTGGTAGAGCACCGAGCCCGCAAATACGGCGTTACCAAATTTGGTTTCAGTAGGTTTATAAATGGCTTTTTAGATTTACTATCTATATTTTTTGTAGGTAAATTTGGCAAACGCCCTATGCACTTTTTTGGTACCATGGGTGTACTTAGTTTTTTTACCGGAACTATTTTAACCACGTGGATAATTGCCGAAAAGCTATACCATATTGCCGCAGGTACGCATTACAACCGAGAAATTACCTCGCAACCTTTGTTTTATATTGCTTTGGTAGCGGTAATTTTAGGCTCACAATTGTTTTTAACTGGCTTTGTAGCCGAGTTGGTAAGCAGAAACTCGGCAACTAGAAATAATTATCAAGTAGAGAAAGAAGTGTAATAGCAAAAGACAGAATGCCTAGTTTATACATTGTTTTTTATAAAATTATAAAAATTTAAAGCCCAAGCGTGAATAGTAAACAATTAGTAGAACGTTACAAAACCGATAACCGCATTTTAGGCCTAGACAAAGCCTTAAACGTTAAAAAAGAGCGCATCCATTTAAAAGGGTTAATAGGCAGTTTAGATGCCTTGGTGGTGGCGGCAAGCTATTTTTTGTCTCATAAAAATATGGTTTTTGTGCTGCCCGATAGGGAAGAAGCTAATTTTTTTCAGGCCGATGTAGAAAGTTTAATGGAAAAAGAGGTATTGGTTTTTCCCTCATCGTTTCGTAAATCGTTCGATTTTACCCAAACAGATAGCGCAAATGTACTGCTACGGGCCGAAGTTTTAAATCAAATTACTCAAACTACAGGCTACGGAAACTTAATTGTTACCTACCCCGAAGCAATGGCCGAAAAAGTTATCGACCGAGATTCGCTCATCAAAAATACCCTCGAAATTGCCATAAACAACAAACTTAGCATCGATTTTATCAACGAATTTTTAATAGAATACGATTTTGAGCGTTGCGATTTTGTGTATCAACCTGGCCAGTTTAGCATACGTGGGGGTATTGTTGATATTTTTTCGTTTTCGAACGAATTGCCTTACCGCATCGAGTTTTTTGGCGACCATATAGAAACCATCCGCACTTTTGAACTCGAAAACCAACTATCGGTAGCACAGGTAAAAACCATTACCATTGTGCCCAATGTACAGTCGAAATTTTTAACGCAAAACAACATCACCCTGCTCGAATTTATCGATAACGATTCGGCAATTTGGTTTAAAGATGTTGCCTTTACTTTAGACACCATTGAAGCGGGCTACAAAAAATCAGCCGAATTATGGAAAGCATTATCCGATAACGATAAACAAATAAATCCCGATTGGATAGACCCAAAATACGCTTTTACCAATCAAAAAATGCTTGCCGACCAGCTGCAAGATTTCCCTTTGGTAGAGTTTGGCAAACAGTTTTTTTACCCCGCTACCACCACCATAAATTTTGATGCTAGGCCACAACCCTCTTTTAATAAAGATTTTAGCTTATTAATTCATAACCTAAAACAAAACGAAAGTTTAAAAATTGAGAATTATATATTAACCGATTCGGCCAAGCAGCAAGAACGTTTATATGCCATTTTTGATGATTTAGATAAAACCATCGCCTTTAATCCTATCAACATTTCTATCAGAGAAGGTTTTATTGATGCCGAACAAAAACTGGCTTGCTACACCGACCATCAAATTTTCGACCGTTACTATAAATACAAAAACAAACGAGGCTATACCCGCACACAAGCCATCACCCTAAAAGAACTTAGAGACCTAAAACCAGGCGATTATATTACCCATATAGACCACGGCGTGGGTAAATATGCAGGATTAGAAAAAGTAGAAGTAAGCGGTAAAATACAGGAAATGATACGCTTGGTATATGCCGATAACGATTTGCTGTATGTAAACATTAACTCGCTAAACCGAATATCAAAATACAGTGGTAAAGATGGCCACACGCCAAAAATGAATAAATTAGGTAGCGATGTGTGGGATAAACTCAAAAAAACCACTAAAAAAAAAGTTAAAGATATTGCCCGCGATTTAATAAAACTATACGCCATACGTAAAGCGCAAACGGGTATGGCTTTTGCGCCCGATACCTATTTACAAAACGAACTCGAAGCATCGTTTATTTACGAAGATACGCCCGACCAAGAAAAAGCCACCGCCGATGTAAAACGAGATATGGAAAGCCCAAGCCCAATGGATAGGCTGGTGTGTGGCGACGTAGGCTTTGGTAAAACCGAAGTAGCCATACGGGCAGCCTTTAAAGCCGCCACCGATGGCAAGCAAGTTGCCATTTTAGTGCCTACCACCATTTTGGCAATGCAGCATTATAAAACCTTTACCGAGCGGCTTAAAGATTTCCCGGTAAGGATAGATTATATCAACCGTTTTAAATCATCAAAACAGGTAAAAGATACCCTAGAAGCCCTAAAAATCGGCAAAGTTGATATCATTATTGGCACCCATAAACTGGTAAGTAAAGAGGTTAAGTTTAAAGATTTGGGTTTGCTAATTATTGATGAAGAGCAAAAATTTGGCGTAACCGTAAAAGAAAAACTAAAACAATTTAGGGCAAATGTAGATACGTTAACCCTCACGGCAACGCCTATTCCTCGTACCTTACATTTTTCGTTGATGGGTGCTCGGGATTTATCAATTATGCAAACCCCGCCGCCCAACCGCCAACCCGTTTTAACCGAGCTACACGTTTTTAACGAGAAATTAATTCAGGAATCTATTGAGTTTGAGCTGGACCGCCAAGGCCAGGTATTTTTTGTACACAACCGTGTGGCCGATTTAATGCAGCTAGGCGGCCTTATACAAAAACTAGTACCCAAAGCCCGCATTGCCATTGCCCACGGGCAGTTAGAGGGCGACCGACTGGAAGATATAATGCTCGATTTTATTGATGGCAAGTACGATGTTTTGGTAGCCACCACTATTATAGAAGCTGGGCTAGATGTGCCTAACGCCAACACAATGCTTATAAACCATGCGCACATGTTTGGCCTAAGCGATTTGCACCAAATGCGAGGCCGTGTAGGCCGCTCAAACAAAAAAGCGTTTTGTTATTTGCTAAGTCCGCCGCTAAGCACCCTAACCTCCGAGGCCCGCAAGCGTTTAAGTGCCATCGAAGAGTTTTCGGATTTGGGAAGTGGCTTTAATGTGGCTATGCGAGATTTAGACATCCGCGGAAGCGGTAACCTACTTGGCGGCGAGCAAAGCGGTTTTATTGCCGAAATAGGTTTCGAAATGTACCATAAAATATTGGACGAAGCCATACAAGAACTAAAACACGACGAGTTTAAAGGCCTTTTTGAAGACGATAACAAGCCCAAACATTTTGTAAATTTTACGCAAATTGATACCGATATGGAACTGCTAATTCCCGACGAATACGTTACCAATATACAAGAACGTTACAACCTTTACACCCAACTTTCGCTTATAGAAAACCAAAGCAAGCTAGATGCTTTTGCCAAAGAACTCACCGACCGTTTTGGCGCAATGCCTCGCCAAGTTAAAGATTTGTTGCGCACTGTTGAACTGCAATGGATAGGTAAAGAAATAGGTTTAGAAAAAATTACTTGGAAAATGGGCATAATCCGAGGTTATTTTATTGCCGATAAACAATCAAAATATTTCGAAACCGAAGCTTTCAGTCGTATTTTAAGTTATGCGCAAATGCATCCACGCAAAGTAAACCTAAAAGAAGTTAAAAACACGTTGCGCATAGCCATTGAGGGCGTTAGGCATATAGATGAAGCCATTTTTGAGCTTACGCAAATGCGAGAACCAACGTTGCTTTAAAAAGTATTTGGGCGTATTTTATAAATTAGCTTGGTGTTAATTTACCCATTTACCAATTCTTTGCCCCATTGTTCGGGGTTTTCGGCCCAATCGTGTAGCAAGTTAAGTTCAGTTTTACTTATGAGGTTATTAGCCGAAGCATAATCAATTAAGGCAGAATAAGTAGATAAAGTACTAAATTTTATTTTAACATCTTTAAAATTATGGGCTGCGCTAGTAAATCCGTACGAAAATATAGCTACCAAGCCAGCTACCTCGTAACCAGCGTTACGCAATGTTTCGATGGCTTGTATGCTGCTTTTACCTGTTGAAATTAAATCTTCGATTACTACCACCCTTTGCCCTGGATTAATTTCGCCTTCAATTAATTTGCCAGTACCATGCTCTTTGGCCGATGAGCGTACATAAATAAAAGGTACGCCTAATTCTTGTGCTACCAATACACCTTGAGGAATACCAGCTGTGGCAACTCCAGCAATAACACCTACGGTACCATATTCCTCTAAAATAAGTTCGCTAAGTTTTTGCCTAATGTAGGTGCGCACCAGCGGGTGGGATAGCGTAATTCGGTTGTCGCAGTAGATAGGAGATTTTAAACCCGAAGCCCAAGTAAAAGGATTATTAGGTTGCAATTTAATTGCTTTAATTTGCAACAGAAACTCGGCAACTTTTTGTTCAATCTCAATTTTATTATACATAATGGCACAAAAATACAATATTTATATCAACGAAAAAAAACTCATCATCTGTACACAGCTACCAAAATATGTACAAAGCTATCAAGTTATTGAAGTTGAGGGTTTTGATTTTGAGATTTTTTTTCACACTTTAAATAACCACCAGCATACAACTTTTGTATTGCTATGCCCAAATCCGAAATTTATTTTCTCTAAAATTAAAACTACCATAAAAGTAATTGAAGCTGCTGGTGGTTTTGTAAAAAGCGATGAAGATAAGTACTTATTTATCAAACGAAATGGGTATTGGGATTTGCCAAAAGGCAAGCTCGAACCCAATGAAAAGAAAAAACAGGCAGCCCTAAGAGAAGTAGAAGAAGAATGTGGCATAACAGTTGAGAGTTTAGGCAAAAAAATAACCAAAACCTACCATATTTACGAGTTAAAAGGCAAATTAGTATTAAAAATATCGCATTGGTACCGTATGAAAGCCATTGCCAACCAAGCTCTTGTACCTCAAATCGAAGAAGGAATTACCGAAGTGCAATGGTTACCAAAATCAAAGTGGGATATTGTTAAAACCAATACTTACCCGTCTATTTTAGAGGTTTTGGCTTATAAAGTATGACTTTTTTGTTATTGTTTAGGTGTAAATATGCAAAAGGGGGAGTTATAACCTGCTACAACCCTTTTAAAAATGGCATAGCTGCCGAAGGTACAAATTGCGCTACATCGCCACCATATTTTAATATTTCACGCACAATGCTTGAGCTTATAGAGGAATAACCTGGTTTACTTAAAATAAAAATCGATTCTATTTCGGGTTCTAAGGCATGGTTCATTTGGGCTATGGCTTTTTCGTATTCAAAATCCGATACCGTTCTTATACCCCGTATCATGTGTGTAGCACCAATGCTTTTACAATACGCAACTGTTAAACCTTCGTAAGTAGTAATTTTAATTTTGGGACTATCAATAAATACTTGTTTTAACATTTGTACACGTACATCTACACTTAATAAAGCCGTTTTATTGCTGTTTAAACCCACACTTACATACACTTTATCAAACAAAGGTAAGGCCCGTTTTAATATATCTACGTGTGCTTTTGTAATAGGGTCGAACGAGCCAGGAAACAATGCAATACTCATAACAGATTTATTTTAGGCTAAAATTAAGGTTTAATTATTAAAAAAACTAAAGGCCGAAAAACCATATTTACGTTTCTCGCTAAAACTGGGGTGATGGTGTAAATCGTGTGTGCTTTGGTGTTCAATTACCAATAAGCCACCTTGGTTTAATAATTTTTTATCGAAAACTAAGGGCGCAATTAAGGGTATAGATGATAAATCGTAAGGTGGGTCGGCAAAAATTAAATCGTAGCTTTTGGTTTCGGTTTGCAAATGCTTAAACACATCGCCTTTTAAAGCATTTATGCAAGTTAAATTTAACTCGCTTGCTGTACGTTTTAAATAATTAAAACAACCAAAATTTCTATCCACCGCAGTTACATCCTTTGCCCCACGAGAGGCAAATTCCAAAGCAATATTACCCGTACCGCTAAACAAATCTAAAACCGTTAAGCCCTCAAAATTAACTACATGGTTAAGTATATTAAACAACGATTCTTTGGCCATATCCGTAGTAGGCCTTACGGGTAAGTTTTTGGGCGGGTTTATCCTTATCCCTTTTAGGCTTCCGCCAATTATACGCATGCGCTTAAACTTAGTACCGAATAAAACTGGTGTTTAATAATATTACCAAACGCATCTGCATCCATATTTACAGCAGCATGATGCCTAAAATGTACCTTCCCAAAATATTGTTTAAGCAAATTATAAATATTGCTATCTAACTCCACATTACCACAAACATGTAATTTAATGCCTTTTACTTCAAGCCCATTTTGCTGGCAAGCGGCTAGTGTATAATACAATATTTCGTCATCGTTACCCGTATCAAAAACATTGTAAAACAGTAGCTTATTGTTTTGTAAAATCAATATTTCTACACAACCTAATTTAATGTTTAATAACAATTGAGGACTAATTTCGCTGCCCAATTGTTTATATCCACAATTAATAAGCGAAAAATACTGTGGAAAAATCTCCGCCAAGGGGAAAATTGATTTAATAGCGTTAAACTCATCAGTAGCAAAAGTGTGTAAAGCCCTTATTTCATCATTTAATAATGTATGCGTGTATAAGTTAGTGTTACCCTTAGTTTCCAAAAACTGGGCGTACACAGTTTCATCATCTTTACTATAAATTTGCGAAGGTATAAAAGTAAAACTGCTGGTATATAAACTAATAGCCGTTTTTTTATAGGTAAGTTGTAGCAAGCTATTATCAATATCGCCAAATATAGATTGCTCGCAATATGAAATTGCCTTTATTTTACCCCCTTCATCCACAATAATATAGGAATAAAAATCCTGGCCTACTTCAATAAAAAGTAGGTAGTTTAAAGTATTAACGGTATTAAAATTACCATCGCTTGCATATATTTTATATCCCATTACCCACAAAAGTAAAATTTTTATGCGAATGTGTTGTACAACTAAATTATTGCTAATTCTTTTTTAACCTATATTTATTAAACTAGTATTCTCAAAAGTTCAATAGTTTTTAGGTAATTGGGTTCACAAATTCGTGTATTGTTGGCTATATTACTGTTAGGCAAATATTTCGCTGTATTATTTTTATACATACACTGCAATTTGATACAAAAATATCCTAAATAAATACTAAGAGATGCTTAGTAATAAAATGTTTATTTGCCACAAAATCCTTATCGGTGTAAACAATTATTCATTGTGCAAGGTTAAATAAAATAAGCATTTTTATTAGTTTTGCATTTTTAGAGGTTTTAGCACAATATGAAATTAAATATCGCATACCAAGAACAGTTTGAAAACAGACATATAGCACCATCAGAACAAGATATTGAACAAATGCTTGTAGAAGTAAATGCTTCAAGTTTAGACGATTTAATAGCTCAAACTGTTCCTGAAAACATTAGGTTAAAGCAGCTGATGAATTTACCTGTTGCCAAAAGCGAATTTGATTACCTCGAAAATTTAAAACAAATAGCGGCACAAAACAAAGTATTCAAATCGTATATTGGGCAGGGTTACCACGAAGTAATTTTACCAGGCGTAATTCAACGAAATATTTTAGAAAACCCGGGCTGGTACACCCAATACACGCCTTACCAAGCCGAAATTGCACAAGGCCGCTTGCAGGCATTGCTCAATTTCCAAACCATGGTAACCGACCTTACGGGGATGGAAATAGCCAATGCTTCGTTGCTAGACGAAGGTACAGCCGCCGCCGAAGCCATGTTTATGCAATATAGCTTACGCAAAAACGATGCTGCCAACGTGTTTTTTGTTTCAGAAGAAGTATTGCCCCAAACAATTGATATTTTAAAAACCCGATCGGCACCATTGGGTATTACTTTACAAATAGGCAATCACCAAACGGTACAACTTAGCGATACCATGTTTGGTGCCATATTGCAATACCCCGCTGCCAATGGCCAAGTGTATGATTATACAGCTTTCGCCGATAAGGCACACCAAAAAAATATAAAAATTACAGTAGCTGCCGATTTACTAAGTTTATCCCTTTTAACCCCTCCGGGCGAGTGGGGAGCCGATATTGTGGTAGGTACCTCCCAGCGTTTTGGTATCCCAATGGGTTTTGGTGGGCCACACGCCGCTTTTTTTGCTACTAAAGATGCGTATAAACGCAGCATGCCTGGCCGCATTATTGGCGTAACTATTGATGCCGATGGTAATTATGCCCTGCGCATGGCTTTACAAACCCGCGAGCAACACATCCGCCGCGATAAAGCAACTTCTAATATTTGCACCGCACAGGCTTTATTGGCTATTATGGCGGGCATGTATGCCGCTTACCACGGCCCTAATGGTATTAAACTAATTGCACAACGTATCCACGGCTTAACCATTTTATTGCATAAGGCATTAACTGCACTGGGATATACCCAAAAAAATCAATACTTTTTTGATACGCTTTCGCTAGATTTAGGCGTGTTAACTAACCCTATACATTCCGAAGCATTAAATAACGAATTTAATTTTAATTATAAAAACAATTTAGTAGGAATAGCTATAAACGAAACCACACGTATAGCCGATATAGAAACCATTGTACACCTATTTGCCAAAGTAAAAGGTAAAACCCTTAATGATATTGCCTTTGACGAATTACAGCAAAACGTTAGCTCCAATATTCCTGCCCAATTACAGCGTACATCGGCATTTTTAACGCACCCTGTTTTTAATAGCTACCACTCGGAGCATGAAATGTTACGCTACATTAAATCGCTAGAAGCTAAAGATTTATCGCTATGCCACTCGATGATAGCCTTGGGTAGTTGCACCATGAAACTTAATGCAACTACCGAAATGATACCCGTAACTTGGCCACAGTTTAGCAATATACACCCTTTTGCACCTACCCATCAAGTGGGCGGTTATATCGAAATTATTAGCCAATTAAATACTTGGTTAAGTGAGATAACAGGTTTTGCAGGCATAAGTTTACAGCCCAATGCTGGCGCACAGGGCGAATATGCAGGCCTAATGGTTATAAGGGCTTACCACCACAGCCAGGGTAATGTTAACCGCAATATTGCCATTATTCCCTCATCGGCACATGGCACCAACCCCGCCTCGGCAGCCATGGCAGGCATGCAAATAGTAGTAACCAAATGCGATGAGCAGGGTAATATTGATGTAGATGATTTGCAAGAAAAAATAATGCAACATGCCGATAACCTATCATGCCTAATGGTAACTTACCCATCTACACATGGCGTTTTCGAAAAATCGATTACCCAAATTTGCGATTTGGTGCACCTACACGGTGGCCAAGTATATATGGATGGTGCCAATATGAATGCCCAAGTAGGCCTTACCTCGCCTGCCAATATAGGTGCCGATGTATGCCACCTAAACCTACACAAAACCTTTTGCATACCACACGGCGGCGGCGGCCCAGGTATGGGGCCTATTGGCGTTGCGGCACACTTAGTACCTTATTTACCAGGGCATAGCGTGGTTGATTTAGGTACAGCCAAATCTATTTCGGCGGTATCGGCAGCGCCTTATGGCTCGGCCTCAATACTGCTAATTTCACACGCTTATATTGCCATGATGGGTGCCGAAGGACTTACAAATGCTACCCGAATAGCCATCTTAAACGCCAACTATATCAAAGTACGCTTACAAAATCATTTTCCAATACTATATACAGGCGATAATGGCCGCTGCGCCCACGAAATGATTTTAGATTGCCGTTCGTTTAAAGCTTTTGGCGTAGAGGTAAGCGATATTGCCAAACGATTGATGGACTATGGTTTTCATGCCCCTACGGTTTCGTTCCCGGTTGCAGGTACTTTAATGATTGAACCCACCGAATCAGAACCTAAGCATGAACTCGACCGCTTTTGCGATGCCATGATTGCCATACGCACCGAAATTAGTGATATCGAAAACGGCAGCTCCGATAGGTTAAACAATCCTTTAAAAAACGCACCGCACACCGCACAAGCCATAACCGCACATACTTGGGAGCACCCTTACAGTCGCCAAACAGCCGCTTTTCCGCTTCCATACATACAGCAATTTAAGTTTTGGCCATCGGTAGCTAGGGTAAATGATACTTATGGCGACCGTACCCTTGTATGCGCCTGCCCACCTATCGAAAGTTATGAAACGGTGGAAAGTCCCCTCTCGGTCTCCCCGAAGGGGAGATGACCAATCGTAGAGGCAGTTAGTCGTTGAATGTAAAGGTAAATCAAAAATCTTTCAGTGGGTAATTTGGTGGCGGGCTTCGGGCATCGGGCAACGAGCTTTGGTAGAGGAAATTAAGAAAATTATAAATTCTAAAAAATTTATAGCGTTTGGCTTACATTAAAAAAACTAGCCTCAAGTAAACTTTTTAATCCAAATAATCTGTGTTTTTTTATGCGTTGGTTTCATTTATCAAAACACCAAAATCAACAATCAAAATCTCGCCAAATCAAAAATCCCCAATCCGAAATCAAAAATCAAACTTTCCCTCTCGCCAAATCAAAAATCATAAATCACACATCAAAAATCAAAATCTCGCCCAAATCAAAAATCCTCAATCCGAAATCAAAAATCAACATCTGGTTCCTGCTGGCTTAAACAATGAAAACTGCCAAGGCCCCATATAATATCGGTAGAATCTATCCCTACTACTTCCCTTTCGGGGAAACAGGTCGCAATAATTTGTAAGGCAACGGCATCTTTAAGGCAACGGTAAGTAGGTACAATTACGTGTTTATTACTTATGTAAAAGTTGGCATACGATGCTGGCAGGCGCACTCCATCATATATAACAGCATCGGGCATAGGTAATTCGATAATATGTAGTGGCTGGCCATTGGGCAGGCGCATGGCTTTTAGTTCTTGCAGGTTGGTTTGCAGTAAGTTATAATTGGCATCGTTTATATCATCCTCAACCACAGTTAAAACGGTGTTATGGTTTATAAATCGTACGGTATCATCAATATGGCCATCGGTATCATCGCCTACAATGCCATCGCTTACCCATAATATTTGTTGTATGCCATAAAAGTTTTTAAGGTAGGTTTCTATTTGTTGTTGGCTTAAATGTGGGTTTCGGTTTTTATTTAATAAGCAACTTTTAGAGGTAAGCACTGTACCAGCACCATTAAATTCAACCGAGCCACCTTCCATAATAATATCGGGCAAGTAAAGTGGTAGCTTAAAATATTGGGCAATTTTAGTGGGAATAACATCGTCTAAATCGAACGGTGGATATTTTCCGCCCCAAGCGTTAAAGCCCCAATCTACAATTACTTTTTTATGCTGGGCATGGTTATTTACCAAAAAAGCTGGGCCATGGTCGCGGCACCAAGCATCGTTACTGGGGTTAAAAAAAAATTCTATTTTAGCAATATCGGCATTAGTTTTTTTGATATGTGCCAGCGCAAAGGATTTCATTTCTTCATCCTTAACATTTATACGCACCTTTTCGCTCAAAGTTAAAATGGCTATAAACTTACAATAAGGTGCGTAAATAGCCTCTAATTTCCCGGGCCAACTGGCTTCTTTATGTGGCCAAGTTAACCATGTTGCTTCATGCGGTGCCCACTCGGGTGGGAAGGTATAGTGGGTAGGTATTGATTGTTGCTGGGCTATCATAATTTAAAAATGAAATGCTAAAATATGGTTTTGAATTTTATATGTTAGCTAATTTTTTACACTTTATTGCGTTAACGATGGCAGCGGCCCGCCTGCTGGCCGGCAGGCATCCTTTTTTTACGCCGAATCTCCCCTCTTCGGGGTTTAATGGCACTAACATAGGATAATTTATTTATATTTGCGTACACCAAACATGAATAAAAATGAAGGCAAACAGATCCTTAGCGATAAGCAATAAGATACA
>RDYW01000003.1 GCA_004293485.1 Sphingobacteriales bacterium
TATTGTCAGCATAAATCCTATGGGAACTTCGTTTCGCTACGCTCAACTTTGTTCCCATAGGATTTATGCCTGTTGCACTTATCAATTGAACTTACATTACTTTAAAACTAAAAAATTAATATTTAAAAAAATAGGTGTTAAAAAGTGCTAAAATAAATATTTTATCAATATAGCCTTAGACTCAAAAAAATATTTATTTGCTAATTCTTGTGGGCTTTGTATGTTACAAATAGTAGCTTTGAGTTTAACGCTTACTACAATAAATTATGACAGATTTTTCTCATTTACACGTACATACACAATACAGCTTATTGGATGGTGCTGCCGACATTAAAAAAATGTTTGAGAAAGCAGCAGCCGATAATATGAAAGCGATGGCCATTACCGACCATGGCAATATGTTTGGGGTGTTTAAATTTGTGGCCGAGGCAGCCAACCATGGCGTAAAGCCCATTGTAGGTTGCGAGTTTTATGTAGTAGCCGATAGGCATAAAAAAGCCTTTACCAAAGAGGCTAAAGACATACGTTGCCACCAGTTATTGTTGGCCAAAAATCCCGAGGGCTATAAAAACCTAATTAAATTATGCTCGGCAGGGTTTATGGAGGGATTATATTCTAAATGGCCAAGAATAGATAAAGAATTAATTTTACGATACCATAAAGGCCTGATAGCCACAACTTGCTGTATAGGTGCAAGTGTGCCGCAAGCGATATTAAAACAAGGAGAGGCTGCAGGAGAGGCTGAATTTAAGTGGTGGTTGGATTTGTTTGGTGATGATTTTTATATCGAGCTGCAAAGGCATGATATTAAGGAGCAAAATATTGTAAATGAGGTATTGCTTCGCTTTGCCAAAAAGTATAAGGTTAAAGTAATATGCAGTAACGATTCGCACTATGTAGACCGCGATGATGCCAATGCACATGATATATTGCTGTGTGTAAACACGGGCGATTTACAAAGTACACCTAAGGCTACTGATGAGGAAAGTGGCAAAGGGTATCGGTTTGGTTTTCCGAACGATCAGTTTTATTTTAAAACCCAAGCCGAAATGGGGCAGCTATTTAGCGATATACCCGAGGCCTTGTACAATACCGCCGAAATAGTAGATAAAATAGAGCATTTGCAATTAAAGCGAGATATTTTGTTACCTAATTTCCCTATTCCACAAAATTTTAAGGTACACAGCGAAGATACACTAAACCAATGGGAGTATTTACGCCACTTAACCCTAGAAGGTGCTAGGGGTAGATATACCGAAATTACCCCTGCAATACAAGATCGCCTAGATTTTGAGTTATTTACCGTAAAAAGCATGGGCTTTGCTGGTTATTTTTTGATTGTAGCCGATTTTATAAAACATGGGCGAGATATTGGCGTATTTATTGGCCCGGGGCGGGGTTCGGCGGCTGGCTCGGCCATTGCTTATTGTATTGGCATTACCAATATCGACCCTATTAAATACAACCTACTTTTCGAGCGTTTTTTAAACCCCGACCGTAACAGTATGCCCGATATTGATACCGATTTTGACGATGAGGGAAGGCAAAAAGTAATTGATTATGTGGTAGATAAATACGGAAAAAACCAAGTAGCACAAATAGTTACCTATGGTTCAATGGCAGCAAAGTCGAGTATTAAGGATGTGGCAAGGGTGATGGATTTGCCCCTTTCAGAAGCTAATGCACTGGCCAAACTGGTGCCCGATAGGGTAGGCGTAACGCTAAATCGTGTTATGGTGGCACCCCTTACGGGCGAAAAATCATTGTCAGAAAAAGAGGGTTTGGGTGGCGACGATATCGAAAACGTAAAAAAACTGCGCTTAATAGCTGATGGCAAAGATTTGCAAGCAACCGTTTTAAAAGAAGCCATAAAACTCGAAGGCTCAGTACGAAATACAGGTATACACGCATCGGCTGTTATTATTGCACCTCACGATCTTACCACCATTGTACCTGTAGCTATGGTAAAAGATAATGCCTTGCTGGTAACACAATACGATGGCAAAGTAATAGAGGATGCCGGAGTTATAAAAATGGATTTTTTGGGCTTAAAAACCCTTACCATAATTAGAGATGCGTTAGGTTTAATAAAAGAAAACTACGGTGTAGATATTGTAATTGATGATGTGCCATTAAATGATGAAAAAACCTTTGCCCTTTACCAAAAGGGAGATACAAATGGAACTTTCCAATTTGAAAGCGATGGTATGCAAATGTATTTGCGTGAGCTTAAGCCCGATAAGTTTGAAGATTTAATCGCCATGAATGCCCTGTACCGCCCAGGTCCTATGGAATATATCCCTAATTTTATTAAGCGTAAGCATGGTATTGAGGTAGTTACCTACGATTTAGACGATATGGAGGAATACCTAAGCGATACCTATGGTATTACCGTTTACCAAGAACAGGTAATGTTATTATCACAAAAATTAGCTGGCTTTACCCGTGGCCAAGCCGACACTTTGCGTAAAGCCATGGGAAAAAAAGACCGTAAAACGCTTGATAAATTAAAACCCGAATTTATTGAAAAAGCTATTGCGCTAGGGCATGATGCTAAAAAGCTAGAAAAAGTATGGACAGATTGGGAGGCTTTTGCCATGTACGCTTTTAACAAATCGCATTCTACTTGTTATGCTTTTGTAGCTTACCAAACAGCATACTTAAAAGCCCATTACCCTGCCGAGTATATGGCAGCCGTATTAAATAACCAAAATAATATCGAAAAAGTTTCATTTTTTATGGAAGAATGCCAAGCCATGGGCATCAAAGTTTTAGGCCCCGATGTAAATGAATCGAGTTTTAGTTTTGCGGTGAATAAAAAAGGTGAAATACGCTTTGGTATGAAAGGAATTAAAGGTGTAGGAGAAAAAGCCATAGAATGCATAATTGATGAAAGAAGTAAAAAAGGAATTTATACTACTATTGCCGATTTCGCCCGCCGATGTAACCAACGAACAGTAAGTAAAAAAGTGTACGAATACTTAGTTTACAGTGGCTCGTTCGATTGTTTTGGGATAAATAGAAAAGTGTATTTTACGCAAATGCCTAATACCAATATAAATTTTATCGAGCGATTAAATAAATACACTAACGATTACGAAAACGTAAACGTTATGGCCAAGGCATCGTTATTTGGTGGCACCAGCGATGCTAATATTGTAGAACCTATTGCACCAGAAGCAGAAGAATTTGGCTTAATCGAAAAGTTAAAATGGGAAAAAGAAGTAATTGGTATTTACCTAACAGGGCACCCCTTAGATATTTATAAGGTAGAAATGGATACTTTTTGCAATAAAAATTTAAGCGATTTAAAGCTAATTGATAAAATAAAAAATAAAGAAGAAGTAAGCGAACAACAACAAAAAGATTTTGAAAAGCTACAAAATGTAGAAATAAGCATAGGTGGTTTAGTTACCGTAGCCAACCATAGAATTACTAAAAACGGCAAACCATTTGCCATTATAAAAATAGAGGATTATAAAGAATCGTTTGAAATGGCTTTATTTGGTGAGGATTATGTAAAGCATCAAAATCATTTAAAAGATGGGTATTTTTTATTTATTAAAGGTAAAGTAGCCGAAAGATATCGAGGAACAGGGCAATGGGAATTTAAAATTAACAGTATTTATTTATTATCGGAAATAAGAGAAAAAATGCTAAAAAGCATTACTATACAACTGCCCCTACAAAATATTAACCAAATACTGATACAAAATTTGCAACAGCTGATAAGCACAAACACATCTAACTATAAAGAAAAAAAATGTAAACTAAATTTTGAGGTTACCGATGATAGCTACCAAATAAGCTTAAACCTAGTATCTACAAAAGTAAAAATAAACCCCGCAAATGATTTTTTAGAAGGCTTAAAACTAATAGCTGGTTTGGCTTACAGGCTAAATTAAACAAGCATTTGTTTATTGTAGAAATAGGTTTATGCATCACATAAAAAAAGCTAAAATACAATATTGTATTTTAGCTTTTTTTTGATAGTATAGCGTTAAGATTTATTTTTTTGCTTTTTTGCCTTTTGTAGGTTCGGCAGGAGCTGGTGGAACAACTACTGGCTCAGGTGTGCTTACTGCTGGCGGTGTTAGTGGTGCAGGCGGTGTAATTTTAAGTAATTCTACCTCAAATATTAAAGTACTGTAAGGGGGGATATTAGCACCAGCCCCTCTTTCGCCATAGGCTAATTGGTAAGGTATAAAAAACCTGTATTTCGAGCCTGTGTTCATTAATTGTACGCCTTCAGTCCAGCCGGGTATTACTTTATTAAGTCCAAAGGTTGCAGGCTCTTTTCTGTCGTATGAGCTATCAAAAGTTTTACCATTTAAAAGTGTGCCTTTATAATGTACGGTTACTTCATCGGTGGCTTTCGGTTTTACGCCGCTAGCACTATCTTTTAAAATTTCGTATTGTAAACCGCTTGCGGTAGTAAATATGCCTGCTTTGGCTTTGTTTGCGGTTAAAAAATTAGCTCCAGCTTTTAAAGTGGTGTCGTATTTAGCTTTTTTGGTAGCTGATAAAAATTCTTGTATAATAGTTTGGCTCTTGTACGAATCAATCATCGCTGGTTTTTTAGTAAACACATCTTGCATGCCTTTATTTAAAAACATATAATTAAGTTCTTTTACCCCTTCGCCACCAAGGCTTTCGGCAATTTTTAGCCCAAAAGCATAACTTGCCGAATCTAACTGTGATAATGATAATATTTTAACTGTGCTTTTGCTAGGTTTTACAGCAATTTTTTTCTTTTTTGCTTGTGCATTTACTGTAAATGCTGCCGCTAAAAAAAGTAATGTAGTGATTAATTTTCTGTTCATATTTTTCTAAATTTTTTTGCCGAATATAGGTAATTTGTTATTAATAGCTTTTTAATTTTTTAAGGTTTATTTTAATTTATATAAAAATTTAATTGGTTTAAAGCCAACCTTAATGCCTTTAAAACGGTTTAAAAACGATTATAATATTTACGCATATATTTAGGTTTTAGATGCTTTATATTGCTATGATGCAGGTTAAAGTGCATCTGATGTGTATAATATACTTAATGTATGGCATCTTTTTATAATCAACGATACAATATTGTAAATAAAAAATAAAGGTTTACCCTGTGTTTTTACATATAAATTATTAATAACCAATTTGTTTATGTAATGTTACTTGTGTTTTGTATCGAATGCGACTCCCTAATATTTTTCTCTTTTTGCGCTTTTTCTGCCAACTGAGCATAAAATTTGTGCAAATGGTCGAGCTCGGCTTCGGTTAAATCTTCGATAGCTACCATGCGGTTGCTGGCTTTTTCGCTCGATGCAATTAGTTCGTTTAGCTTTAATTGTATGGATTTTGAATCTTTATTTTGTGATTTTTGTATCAAAAAAACCATTAAAAAAGTAATAACCGTAGTACCTGTATTTATTACCAGCTGCCAAGTATCCGAAAACTTAAAAATAGGGCCAGTAATTACCCATAACAAAATAATGGCAAACGCAATTAAAAATGCCGCCGAAGTACCCGTAATATGGGTGATTTTATTGGCAAAAATTTCGAAACGGTTTTTATTTTTTATTTTTTTCATTGCATGTATTGTTAAATTAACGATAAAATATTTGCTACAAATAGCTTAAAAAACAAAGGCCAGCTAATGTAAATTAGCTAGCCTTATGTTCAAAAAAAATAAAAAATTAAATTAGTTCGCTAGCGTTTATACAATTCAAATCATCAAATGCAGCAGTTAAGCGTTTTACAAATTGTTCTTCGCCTTTGCGTAGCCATACACGAGGGTCGTAATATTTTTTATTGGGCGAGTCATCCCCATCAGGGCTGCCTATTTGGACTTGTAAGTACGCCTCTTTACTGGTATAATATTCTAAAATACCTTCCCAAAATGCCCATTGCATATCGGTATCAATATTCATTTTTATAGCACCGTACGATATAGCTTCTCGTATTTCTTCTTGCGACGAACCCGAACCACCATGAAAAACAAAATCAATTGGTTTATCCTCTGTTAAACCAAACTTAGCTTTTACAAACGCTTGCGAATTATGCAAAATTACAGGTTGTAGTTTTACATTGCCTGGTTTATATACGCCATGAACGTTACCAAAAGCAGCAGCAATGGTAAAGCGTGGACTTATTTTGCTTAATTGTTCGTAAGCGTACGAAACTTCTTCGGGCTGGGTATATAGTTTTGATGAATCTACATCTGAATTATCCACCCCGTCTTCTTCGCCGCCTGTTACGCCTAACTCTATTTCTAAAGTCATGCCCATTTTACTCATGCGTTTTAGGTAGGTGGCACATATTTCTATGTTTTCTTCTAGTGGCTCTTCTGATAAATCTATCATGTGCGACGAAAATAAAGGTTTGCCATGTTGTGCAAAAAACTTTTCGCCTGCATCTAACAAACCATCAAGCCAAGGCAATAATTTTTTAGCACAATGGTCGGTATGTAATATTACGGCAACGCCATAACTTTCGGCAAGTAAATGTACGTGTTGTGCAGCCGATACACCACCTAATATACAGGCTTGTAACTTGCTATTGTCTAAAGATTTTCCGGCATAAAACTGCGCTCCACCGTTTGATAATTGTATAATTACAGGCGAATTTACTGCTTTAGCAGTTTCCATTACAGCGTTAATGGTGTTGGTACCCGTTACGTTTACAGCTGGTAAGGCAAATTTATGTTTTTTTGCACTGGTAAATAAGTCTTGCACTTGGTTTCCCGTTACAACACCTTTAAAATCTTTTAAACTCATAAAATTATTGTTAAATATGGCTTCGAAGGTAAAAAAAATCTGATTGTTTTTGATATTTTTTTACTATTTGTGCATTGTGTATTATACTGTGTAAAATTGCTAGTAACCTTAGTTCGATTATTAGTTTTAATTTAATTTGTTTTTTATTAAGTACTTACACAGTTTATTTGCGTTAACGATTGTAGCGGCATCCTTTTTTTGCCAAAACTCCCTTTTGGGGTTGGGGGCATAAAACCAAAAAAAGATACTTGCCTGCTGGCAAGCAGGTAGCGAAAAGCGTGTTAAAACGCCCAAACTAAAATTTAGTTATGGTTTTGTTATGGTACAGATGGATTGTTTTACAATTTAAAAATACTATTCGGCATTTTTTTGTTTATTTGCACAAAAATATTTTTTTATCAATGGCTTGGTTTAAAAGAAATACAAAAGGAATAGTTACTTCTACCGAAGATAAAAAAGAAGCACCCGATGGCGTATGGAATAAATGTCCAAGTTGTAAAAAGGCGTTACATTATGTCGATCAGGTTGAAAATAAGTACGTTTGCCAATATTGTAATTACCATTTGCGCATAGGCTCTAAAGAATATTTTGAAGTATTATTTGATAATAATGCTTTTGTAGAATTGTTTGGAAACCTTACTTCGGGTAACCCAATTAACTTTACTGATAGTAAAAGTTACCCTGATAGGTTAGATGAGAGTTATAAAAAAACTGGCTTAAAAGACGCAATTAGAGCGGCTACTGGTAAAATAGATAATCAAGATGTAGTAATAGCCTGTATGGATTTTAAGTTTATAGGTGGCTCGATGGGTTCGGTAGTGGGCGAAAAAATTGCCCGTTCTATTGATTATAGTTTAAAGCATAAAATTCCTTTTATCATGATTTCTAAATCGGGTGGTGCCCGTATGATGGAGGCTGCGTTTTCGCTGATGCAAATGGCCAAAACCTCGGCCAAACTGGCTTTATTATCTCAAGCAAAGATACCCTACATTTCATTACTTACCGACCCTACTACAGGCGGAGTTACGGCTTCGTACGCCATGTTGGGCGATATTAATATAGCCGAACCTGGTGCATTAATTGGCTTTGCTGGGCCTAGGGTAATTAAAGAAACTATTAAAAAAGATTTGCCAAAAGGCTTTCAAACATCAGAGTTTGTACTCGAACATGGCTTTTTAGATTTTATTGTTGATAGGCGAGAAATGAAAACCAAATTGGGCAAATTTATTAAACTGGTTAGTTAGTTTATTTTTTTTGATAGCTAAGGGCTGGCTTTTCGATATTTTTTAGCAGTTAAAATAATTAGAACTAAAAAAAATTACATTACACTTTTTTTTGTTATTCATTGTAGCTCTAACGTTAACCAAAAATTTCTTTATTTGTTACATTTATGAACTTATTTAACAATTTATTTCCTATAAACGAGGAAGAAAGTAACCGTATAAGAAGTAGGTTAAAATATGTAAATGGTAACTCGATGAAAGTTAATACCAACAATGTTTTAGACCAATATTTTACAAAACAAGATGTGGCTACTGCACTTTACAAAAAAACTTGTGATATAATATCAAGTTATGAAAACTTAGCTGATATTAATTGGATTGAACCAAGTGCCGGAAACGGAGTATTTTTTAATTTACTACCTAAAAATAAAAGAATTGGGATTGATATTAACCCTTTAAATAATGAAATAATTGAGTGTGACTATTTAAAGTATAGGTTACCTATAAACAAAAAAAACATAGTTATTGGTAATCCACCATTCGGACATAGAGGGGTAATGGCTTTAAAATTTATTAACCACTCTAAAAATGCAGATTATGTTTGTTTTATACTTCCAATGTTTTTTGAGAGTAAGGGTAAAGGGTCGATAAAGTACAGAGTAAACGGTTTTAATTTAATTCATTCGGAAAGATTAAAAGAAAACGCATTTTTTAACCCAAATAATAATAAAAGTGTAGATGTAAAATGTGTGTTTCAAATTTGGAGTAAAAACCATAAAATTGAAAATGAAGAGTTTAGTTGGTATAAACATAAAGGAAACGAACCCTTTGGCGATTTGTTGAAAGTATTTACAGTTTCGTTGGCAAAGAAAAGAGAATGTGGTAAAAAATGGATATATGAAGAAAAAGCAGACTACTATTTATCCTCAACTTTTCATACAAATATTTCAGTAGTAAACACTTTTGAAGAAGTTAAATATAAATCGGGTGTGGCTATAGTTTTAACAGCAAAAGATGAAAGCAAAAGAAAGAAAATTAAAACTTTATTAGAAAATGTAGATTGGACAAAATACGGAAGCCTTGCTACTAATTCTTGTTATCATATTGGAAAGTCAAATATATTTAGCTTAATACAAGATAATTTTTCGAATATAAAATAACTATATTTTAAAACTACATTATCACGTTAGCTGTTTGAGTTAAAAAGTTGGGATTTATAATTTCAGTATTTGGTTTAAAATAAGCATGAATAGGCTTAAAAACTATTGCTCAAATATTTTAATACCTGTATAGTTTTTACTTTTTTGGCTTTTAATTCGTTTATTTTCTCTTGGGTTTCTAAAACTTTTTGCTCTCGGGAGTTAATTAAAAATAGCGAACTATCGCCAAACCTAAATTTGGTTTCTTCGCCTTTAAGCAAGGCTTTATTGTTGGCTTGGGTTTGCTCAAACAATGCAATTTGATTGGTAAAGGTAAAATAATCGTTAAGGTAATTGCGCCATTTATTGGCTATTTGGTTTTGTTTGTCGTTAAGTGTAAAGGTGGCATCTTGTATTTTAATTTTGCTTAAACTGTATGCTGCCCGTTGCTTGGTAAAAGTTAGCGGCATCGAAAACGAAAAGCCAAATTTTTGATTATTGTTTATATATGGCGTATTAAAGTTTTGAAAACCATCTCTACCACCATTTAAAACACCTAAATTAAAATTTAGGGTTGGTTTTATTTCCTCCAGTTTTAGGCGGCGTTCGATATCCAACTCTTGCAGTTTAAAAATATAGGCTTGCACCTCGGGGTTTTGCTGGGCAATAGTAGCTGGGCTGGTTTGTAGCAATTGCGTGGGGGCAGGGGTTTCAAAAACAAGCGAATCAGGATTGATATTTATTTTTTCGGGGTCGATGGCTACGTTATTTTCTAACCATAAAAAAGCGGTTAAAGCATTTTTTGTATTGGTTAATTGTTGTTGGTATTCGTTTAGCTTAAATTGCCTATTTTGTAATAAAATGAGTGCTTCTAAGGTATCAATGGCGGGTTTATCGCCATTAATAAATAATTGTTTGGTACCTTCAAATCGTATAAGGGCAAGTTTTACGGCATCGGTGTAAACTTTGGTATTTTGGTAAGCATTTAACCATTCGGTATAGCTTTGGGTGGCATCTAAAAATAAATCGTTAAGTATAATTTGCCGCTCGTTGCGGGCTACCGATTGGTAAATACGGGCTTGTTTTAATGCGGCTCGGCGGTCGTCAATAAACAATCCACGGCCAATGGGTAGGCTTAGCCCTACGTAACTTAAGCCATTTTTAGGTACTTTATTTTCTGGACTTACAAATGCGCCCTCGTACTCGGTATAGCTGCCTTTTAAATCAATACCGTACCAAAGTGGTACTTTAATTTCGGGTGTAAAATAGTTGTAATAGGTTACTCCATCGTAAATTTTACGTTCTTTATTGGCACTTAATTTAGGGTCGAAGCCACCTAAAGCCATCTGGCTGTTTAGCTTAGCTTTTTGGTTAAATAAAAAGGCTTGTTTGGCAACTGGATGGTACTGCTGTATAATAGCCAAATATTCATCAAGCGATAGGGTTTTATTTTGCGCTATTGCGGATAAACAGCTTGCAAAAAGCAGCATAACGAGGTTTAATTTCTTCATTTCTTATCTTTAGCAGGCTTGTTGTCTTTGTTTTTTGCGCCATAAAAATCGGGCGGAAAGCCATTTAGTTGTCGCCACATTTCGTACCATATAGGCACATTATTAAGCAAAGCTATGGTTTGGCAACCCGTACCTAGCTTTAACGATGACGGCCAAGTTTTAGTTTTTGTATCGGGTTTAACCCATACTTTAAATTTTCCTGATGCGTCAATATTGTTATCGATAGCGGCAATTTTACCTGTAAATAAACCGTACGATGCTTGGGGCCATCCCGAAAACACAATGGCCGGGAAACCATCGAATTGTATTTGCACCCTTTCGCCTTTGCTTATCAGGGGTAAATCAATAGGGTTTACATATATTTCGATGGCTTTGCTAAAGTTAAGCGGTACAATGGCCAGCAGTTTTTCGCCATCTTTTACCGTTTCGCCAATACCAGCTTTAATGGTTTGTAATACTTGCCCATTTTGCGGGGCTACTATATAATAAAACCCTTTACGCAGTTTATAATTGGCTAGCTGGTTTTCGAGTTTTGCTACCTCGCTTTCGCCTGTGGCTGCTTGCGATTGTGCGGTAAATTTATCGCCTGTGGTTTTCGATATTTTTTCGGCATACTCTTGTGTGGTGGCAGATAGGTCTATTTTTATATTTAACAATTCGTTTTTTCCGTTATAAAATTTATTTTCTAAAGAAATTTTTTTGGCCAAGCTTTCTTGAAACAATTGCTGGCGTTGCTCAAATTCGGTAAGCGATTTTAAGCCAGCATCAAACATTTCTTTTTGGCGTTTAAGCTGTTCGGTAGCAATTTTTAGTTGGTTATTAGCCGCTATCATAGCCATACTATCCGATTGTACTTGTAGGGTGTATTGCTTCACTTTATTGCGTAACTGCTCCATTTTTAGGTTCAAACTTTGCGTCATTGCTATAAGCTGTTTATCGGCTTGCCCTACCTTTTCTTTATAAAATTGGGTGGCATTGGCTTTGGCTTTTAACTGCTCGGCGGTACGCTGGGTAAGTTGTGGGTCCAGGTAATCGTCTTTAATTTCGGTAATTTGTAAAATAGTATCTCCTTTATTTACCATATCGCCATCTTGCACATACCATTTTACAATTCGGCCAGCTATAATAGAGTTAATTTCTTGTTGGCGTTGCTCGGGGTTTAAGGTCGATACTTCGCCTCGCGATTGTATATTTTGAGTCCATGGTAAAAAAAGGGTAAGTATAGCTCCTATAAAAACGCCTAAAATCCACTTTATTTTTTTGGTATGATGGCTGTCTTCCATCGTTTTACGAAACGATTTATATTTATCAAAGGTCTCGGTATGTGTGTTTTCGTTTGTAAACATAAATTAAACTATTTTTCCTTCAATAAGGGTTATGGTTTGGTCGCATTGTTGGGTAAATTCTTCTACATCCGATAATGCAATCAGCGTAAAGCTTTTATCGTCTATTAATTTTTTGATAATTTTTGTTCGGTACTCGGTTTCTATACCGCTCCAGCCGTTTTCTAAAAGTAATAACGATGGATGGTATAAAAAACACCTTGCCATTAGTATTTTTTGTATAGTGCTAGAGGATAGTTTTTGCCCTTGCGAATCAAGTACTGTTTTGTAACCATCGGGGTTTTTATCAATAAATGATTTTAACCCCACTAATTCGCAAGTTTTTATTACTTCTTCAAAACTCAAATTTTTATTGCCTAAAGTAAGGTTTTCTAAAAGTGTACCATTAAACAATTCTTCTTGAGCAAAAAATACAGCTACGTTTTCACGTAATTTATCAACATCAATATTTTTTAATGGAATACCGTTTATTGAAATATTACCTGTATAGCCACTATATGCCCCCGTTAAAACCCTCAATAAAGTTGTTTTACCCGAACCTTCGGTACCACGTAAGCATATTTTTTGACCAGGTTTAATGGCTAAATTTAAATTGTTTAGCACATTTTTTTTGTTTGGGTACGTAAACGATAAGTTGCTTACCGAAATAGCAAAAGGCTTGTTATAATCTACCGCCGAAGCAACACTGTTGCTTGCCAAATAATCTTCGGGTTTTTGCAATAATTTATCAACTTTTTCGATAGATGTAAGCACATCGTAAATAGTTTCGAGGCTTACAATTATTTTTTCGACCGAGCTTAATATGGCAATAATCACAATTTCGGAGGCTATAAACTGCCCTAAATTTATTTGTTGATTTACCAATAAATAAGTACCAATAATAAGCATAGCTGCCGTAATTAATACCTTAAAAGCTATCATAATGCGGTATTGAAAAACTAAAATATTAAAATGTGCGGTACGCGAGTTTAAGTAACCTAACGTAAGATGATCGGTTTTGCTAAGATGTAAATTATTTTTTTGCGAAAACTTAAAGGTTTTAATGTTTCTTGATATTTCTTCGAGCCAATGGGCTACTTTATACTTGTAATCGCTTTCTTGCATACTGGTAGTAAAACCAGCCGAACTGCTTAAATACAATATCATCGAAACTAAAGTAAGCAAGGCAATACCAAAAACAATAAACACAGGGTGGTAAAAGCTTAGCAATATTAAGCCAAAAAGTATTTGTATTGTGGCTGCCGGAAAATCGAGCAACAGCTTTGATAATCCTTTTTGTAAACTTGCCGTATCAAAAAACCTATTTACAAGTTCGGGAAGGTAGTAGCTATCTACGCCTAATAAATCTAATTTTGGTATACGCTGGGCATATAAAAATGTTAAGCGAGTAAAAATACGCTGCTGTATGCGTTCGGTTACCCGCATTTGCATTATCTGAAAAACACCATTTAACAACACCCCCACCACCACAAAACTTATAAGCACTACCAACGAAGCCGACACCAAACCACCAAACAATAAACCTACAATAGCCTGTATACCAAGAGGTAACGATAGTTGTATTAAACCCGAAACAATAGCAAAAAAATAAATATTGGTAATTTCTTTTCGCTCGAAATTAACTAGCTGAAACAGCTTTTTTAATGCGCCTTTTAAATTATATGTTGTAGTTTCTGCCATTTGCGATGATAATAAGTTTAAAAAGTAATTAAACTCAAAGTAATTAATATTGTTTATGTAAAAGGTAAAATTATTGTAATTTAATTTACAATTTAGTTTGAAACTAATTTATACATTTAGAAGTGTGTATAGTGGCAAAAAAAACACTCAAAATTAAAAATTAATGGCTACTTTATAAGTTACCTCACTACATTATACCCACATACCCGCACTTATAAAAACACAATATCGTTTAATACAACATCCCCTGCTTTTTGGTTTAAGTTTTCGATAATTTGCGCCCGCATCATCATTAACTGGTTTTTAATTACCGACGACTCAATACGCACAAACAGTTTTTTATCTCTAATAAAAATTTCTTTGGTACGGTTGGCTACCGCCACCCCCACCACCTCCTGCCACGATGTTACGGCATTAGTTTCGTCAAATTTACCTTTAAGCCGATAAACTTTTAGCAACTGGGCCATGGCCTCTTTTAAGGTTTTATCGTTCGTTCTGTTCATTTACTTTGCCATTATCAATTTCAAAAATTTGGGGTGTTTTGCCTATCTCGTTAAAAATAAATTTAATACGGCTGGTATTGGTATCGGTAATAAAAATTTGCCCAAAATCTTCGTTCGATACCATGGTCATCAATTTTTTAATGCGTTGTTCGTCTAGTTTATCAAAAATATCATCCAACAATAGCATCGGTTTAAATCCTTTTAAGTCAAATAAAATACTGTATTGAGCCAGCTTTAAGGCAATTAAAAACGATTTTTGTTGCCCCTGAGAGCCAAATTTTTTTAAAGGCATACGCCCAATGGTAAACACCAGCTCGTCTTTATGTATTCCCGTAGTGGTACGCTGTAGTGTACGGTCGCGTTGTAAGCTGTTGCGTAGTAAATTTTTAAAACTACCCGTAAACAATTGCGACTCGTACACCAGTTCTACCACTTCGGTTTGGTGGCTAATATATTGGTAATGCTTGTTAAAAACAGGCATAAATACTTCAATAAAAGCCTTCCGTTTTTCAAAAATTTTAGTTCCACAGGCCACCAATTGCTCATCAAAAACCTCCAGTAAGCTAGCATCAAAATTACCCCTTTCGGCAATATGTTTAAGCAAGGCATTACGGTTTTGCAAGGTTTTATTATACAAAATTAGCTCATCTAAATAATAATTATCCGTTTGCGATAGCGCATTGTCAATAAATTTGCGCCGCTCTTCGCTGCCCTCCAGTATAAGGCTAATATCATTAGGCGAAATCATCACCAACGGCAAAAGCCCAATATGATCGGCCAACCTCGGGTACTCTTTTTTATTTCTTTTAAACTGTTTTTTTTGGTTTTTTTTTACACCTACAGCTATTATCTCTTCGGCGTTGTTTTTTTGAAACTTTCCTTGAAGCACAAAAAAATCTTTATCATGTTTAATTTGCTGGCTATCAATAGGATTAAAATAACTTTTGCACAACGAAAGGTAATGTATAGCATCCAGCAAATTGGTTTTACCTGCACCATTATTACCCGTAAAAACATTTACAGTATCCGAAAACGAAAGTTCGCCTTCATCATAGTTTTTAAAATTTATAAGCGAAAGAGTTTTAAGGTGCATTAAAAACAAAAGTAAAATAATCGCATCAATTTAAATTTTTTAAAAAGTAATTTAAAAAACATCAATAAAATATAATAATTATTAGGGCGTTCGGGCGGGCTTTTTGCTGCAATCTTTTTTTCGTACCTCAAAAAAGGATTTTCGCTTCAATCCCTAACGCAAATACGTGGTAAATACCCTTTTTATATATCTTAATAAAGGTTTGTTTAAATAAAAAATATCAAATATTTACCTTTAAAATAAAACAAGCATATTCAATACAAAAAGTGTTATAGTTAAAAATACAATCCACCGTATCAAACTAAATCTACTATGTTACAATACCCAATGCCTTTACAATTCTATCAATAGTTTCTTGTTTGCCAATATACTGGGCAATTAAAAAAACTTGTGGGCCAAATTTTCCGCCTACCAGCATCACCCTAAAGGGTAACATTAATTCGCCTATTTTTATGGCTTTAGCCGATGCTAATTCTTTAAAAACACGTTCTATTTGAGGTGCTTCCCAATTTTCGGTTTGCTTAAAATGGCTAATTAAGTCATTAAAAAATAAATCTTTTTCGGCAGCCCATTTGTTTTTTAAGGCATCCATATCGTAAAGTTGTGGAGCGTTAAAAAAGAAAAACGACTGTTCGTAAAAATCGGGCAATAATACACAGCGTTCTTTTACCAAATCAACAATGGTAGATAAATATTGCATATCGGGCCTAATATTTTTTTCAGCTAACATCGGTGTTACATATGGCAAAAGTTCGGTTGCCGATAGTTTTTTAAGCCACTCGGCATTAAACCACTTTGCTTTGTCCCAATCAAATTTTGCTCCTCCTTTATGTACCCTTTCTAATGAAAATTTATCCACCATTTCTTCTAAACTAAATATTTCTTGATCGGTGCTATCGTTCCAGCCTAAAAGTGCCAAAAGATTATTTAATGCTTGGGGTAAAAAACCTATTTCTTGGTATCCAATTGCTTTTTCGTTGGTTTTAGGGTCTATCCATTCGGTTGCAAAAACCGGAAAACCCAAGCGTTCGCCATCACGCTTGCTTAGCTTACCTTTGCCATCGGGTTTTAAAATTAAGGGCAAGTGTACCCATTGCGGCATATCGGTTTCCCAGCCTAGGTATTTCCACAATAAAATATGTACGGGGGCTGATGGTAGCCACTCTTCGCCTCTAAAAACATGGCTAATTTTCATCAAATAATCATCTACCACTACGGCCAAGTGGTAGGTAGGCATTCCATCGGCTTTAAGTAAAACCTTATCATCTACTTGGTTGGTATCAAAGGCTACATCGCCGCGTATCAAATCGTTAAAATACACGTTTTCGTAAGTGGGCATTTTTATGCGTATTACATGTGGCGCACCCTCACGCACTAGCGCTTCGGCAGCTTCGTGGGGTATAGTCATCGAGTTGCGCATGTGCATACGGGTGGCTTGGTTGTACTGAAAATTGGGTATGGCATTGCGCTTATTTTCTAAATCAACAGGCGTATCAAAGGCATAGTAGGCGTTGCCTTGCGCCACAAGTTGCTCGGCATATTGGCGGTATATTTTTTTTCGTTCGCTTTGGCGATAAGGGCCATAATTGCCTCCATAATTTACGCCCTCATCAGGGGCACCAGGTACAAATCGAGATTGGTCGGTATCTTCAATTCGTAGTATAAACTTTCCCTTATTTTGCTTAGCAAACAGGTAATTGTATAAAATAGTGCGTACACCACCTATATGTAAGCCTCCTGTAGGGCTGGGGGCAAATCGTACTCTTACTTCTTTTTCCATAGCGTTCGGCTGTTTTTATATTTTTCAAAGATAGTTATTTTTGAAATTATAGCTACCTGTAACATTGCCTTAACTTAAAAATAGCCAAATAACCTAACTTTAAATTTGCCTTTAATTTTTATATTTGCACATGATAAAATCGATGACTGGGTATGGCCAGGCAAGCAAAGAGTTTAAAAATGGCAGGTACACTGTTGAAATAAAATCGCTGAATAGCAAATTTTTAGAACTCAATTTAAAATTACCAAAAGCCTACTCGGATAAAGAATTTTTTTTACGTAACGAATGTAGCCGCCTTATCGAACGAGGTAAAGTAATACTTACCCTTACTGTAGAAAACAACAATGAGGCAGCAAAAGCGGCAACTATAAACCAGCCATTACTAGCTCATTACTATATATCTTTAAAAAATATAGCTGCACAATTAGGCGAAACGGGTGAAAATTTAATGGCACTAGCCGTAACTTTCCCCGATGTTATAAAATACGATGATGCTGCAGTAAGTGAAGATGAATGGAAAAATGCATTGCATGCTTTTAACAAAGCGGTAACCAATTTTAATATTTTTAGAGCCGATGAAGGCAAGGTTTTAATGAACGACTTTATACTACGTATCAACAATATTTTAGATTTTATGGCAGGTATTGAACGGCAAGAACCAGCCCGCATACTAACAGTGCGAGACCGTTTAACCACCTATTTAACCGAAACTATTGGTAAAGACAATGTAGATAATAACCGACTTGAACAGGAACTCATTTATTATATCGATAAACTAGATATTACCGAAGAAAAAGTACGCTTAAAAAGCCATTGCCATTACTTTTTACAAACTTTAAACGAGCCCGATGCAGGCGGTAAAAAATTAGGTTTTATTACCCAAGAAATTGGCCGCGAAATTAATACCATTGGCAGTAAGGCCAATAATGCCGATATACAAAAAATGGTGGTAGGGATGAAAGAAGAATTAGAAAAAATGAAAGAACAGTTACTCAACGTATTGTAATGGATTTAACTAATAAAACCACCTTAACACAAGGCAAACTTATTATATTTTCGGCACCATCAGGTGCTGGCAAAACTACCATTGTTAAACATTTGCTGAGTAAATACCCTAATAACATAGCTTTTTCTATTTCGGCAACTACGCGTAAACTGCGTGGGCAAGAAGTTAATAACAAAGATTATTATTTTATAAGTAAAGAAGATTTTTTACATAAAGTAGCCAAACACGAATTTATAGAATTTGAGGAAGTATATGCGGGCACATTTTATGGCACCTTAAAAAGCGAAATACAACGTATATGGAACCAAGGAAAACATGTGATTTTTGATATTGATGTTGAAGGCGGATTACGGTTAAAAAAGAAGTTCGAACAAAACGCATTGGCTATTTTTGTACAACCACCATCAATACAAGTGTTACAACAACGCTTGGTAAGCCGTGGTACCGATAGTAAAGAAAAACTAGCCGAACGATTTGCTAAAGCCGAAAAAGAATTGGCTTATGCTCCTCAATTTGATATTATTTTAAATAATTTTGATTTGGAGGTGGCTTGTAAGCAAGCTGAAGAACTATTGCTAAACTTTATATAAATTAAATAATAAGGCTATCTGTTGATTTAAAAAATAAAACCCTTGTAAGATGTAAAAACTGAACAATACCATCACGCTCAGTAATTAAAATTGTATTTAAGGTTCATTAAAAGATTCGAGCATACGCCCACCTTTAAAAAAGTATCTGTTCCAATAAGGGTCTTGTAAGTTGCTTATTGTTACGCCCTTGCTTGATGAAGCATGTGCAAATTTACCATCACCTATATATACCCCAACATGGCTAATGGCCCTACTGCGTATTTTAAAAAAAACCAAATCTCCTTGTTTTAATTCTGGCTTTTCGATAGGGTTAACCATACTAAATATATTTCGAGAATTGTTACCAATAATGGTGCTAAAAGCCTTATGATATAATTTATAAGCAAAACCCGAACAATCAATACCTTTTTTCGAATCGCCACCTAAGCGGTAAGGGGTACCCAGCCAATCGTAAATAAATTTATACATTTTGGTATTAGAGGTGGCCGAAATAGCTACACCCATTATTTGCGAAAAGTATTGCGAAGCTAAGTTATCAGGGTCTATAGTGTCTTCTTTTTCCGAAGGTATATTGGCTTGAATGTTTTTATTTTGAGCGTTTACGGTTAATAAATTACCAAAAAAAAGAGCTAAAAAAAATATTTTCTTCATTAATTATTGTTTTTTGTTTAATCTTTTGTCAAAAATACAGCAATCGCACAAAATAATATTTTGCAAGATTACAAAAGTAAAGTTTATGTTTGTATTATACAACACAAAAGTTTATGATTCCACTACTTTTAATACAAAATAAATTTTTAAAACCATTTAATGCTATTAAGGTTTTAAAATTAATTAGATATTGATAGATTTGTTTTAAAATTTAACAACAATTATTAGATGAGTTCAGTTGCTATTACCAAAGATACCTACATAGAATGGTACGAAATTATGCTTCTATTAAGAAGATTTGAAGAAAAAGCAGGGCAATTATATGGGCAACAAAAAATTAGAGGTTTTTGCCATTTATACATAGGGCAAGAAGCTGTAATAGCTGGCACCATATCAGCTACAACAAAATCCGACAGTATGATAACCGCCTACCGCGACCATGCACACCCATTGGCCAAAGGCATGTCGGCCAATGCCGCCATGGCCGAACTGTATGGCAAAGCCACAGGTTGCTCGAAAGGTAAAGGTGGTTCCATGCACTTTTTTGATAAAGAAAATAAATTTTTTGGTGGCCATGGCATTGTAGGTGGCCAAGTACCACTGGGCGCTGGCATAGCCTTTGCCGAGCAGTATTTAGGCACAAAAAATGTAAACGTATGTTACATGGGCGATGGTGCAGTACGCCAAGGTGCTGTACACGAAACATTTAACCTAGCTATGCTGTGGAAAATACCCGTAGTATTTGTATGCGAAAACAATGGCTATGCCATGGGTACTTCAGTTGCTCGTTCATCAAACATTACAGATATTTATAAATTAGGCTTGGCTTACGATATGCCATGCCAACCAGTAGATGGCATGGACCCTGTGGCGGTACATACCGCTATGGACGAAGCCGTACAAAGAGCCCGAAACGGTGATGGCCCAACGTTTTTAGAAATAAGAACTTACAGGTATAAAGGACACTCGATGTCAGACCCACAAAAATACCGTACCAAAGAAGAGGTAGAAGAATATAAAGCCAAAGACCCTATCGAAATTGTTAAAAAACATATTAGCGAGCAAAATTGGAAAGATGAAGTTTGGTTTGATGAGATAGCCGCTAAAGTAAAAGCACAGGTAGATGAGGCTGTAAAATTTGCCGAAGAATCGCCATACCCTGCACCCGAAGAGCTGTTTAACGATGTGTATGCCGAAGCTAACTATCCTTTTGTTAAAGATTAATACTAAAAATTTACTTAAAATATAAAATGGCCGAAATAATTAAAATGCCCAAAATGAGCGACACCATGACCGAGGGTGTATTGGCAAAATGGCATAAAAAAGTAGGAGATAAAATTAAAGCTGGAGATGTAATTGCCGAAATCGAAACCGATAAAGCAACCATGGATTTCGAATCTTTCCAAGAAGGTACATTGCTATTTGTGGGCTTAGAAGAAGGCAAAGCTGTACCCGTAGATACCATCATTGCAATAATAGGCAATGAGGGCGAAGATTATAAAGTAGCATTAGCTACCGAACAAAGTAACAATACCGCCGAAGCAACTGCCGAGGAAGATAAAACAGCTCCTCAAAAAGAGGCTGTAACAGAAACCATCGACACTTCAAACATACCGGCAACGGTAATACGCATGCCGGCTTTAAGTGATACCATGACGGAGGGTGTTATTAATAAATGGAATTTTAAAGTGGGAGATACTGTAAAATCCGACGATTCGCTTGCCGATGTAGAAACCGATAAAGCCACCATGGAAGTAGTAGGTTACGAAGATGGCACTTTGCTTTATTTAAGCGTAAACGAAGGCGAAGCTGTACCTGTAAACGGTATTATTGCTATTGTGGGCAAGGCAGGTACTGATATTAGTGCATTGTTAAATCAAAGTACTACTGCTGCAAAAACCGAACCTATTGTAAACGAAACAAAATCAGCAGAAGCCAAACCTAAAACTACTGAAAAACTAGTTTCGCTGGACGATAGCCGCGTAAAAGCATCGCCACTGGCCCGCAAAATAGCACAAGATAAAGGCATAAATTTAAACGATGTAAAAGGTAGTGCCGAAGGTGGCCGTATTGTTAAAAAAGATATTGATGCATACACACCGACGGTTAAAAAACAGCCTATTGAAACACCAAGTGCAGCAAGCATCCAAAAAACTAGCACCATTGTTGCAAGCCTTCAACAGGTAACAGGCCAAGAAAAATATACCGAAGTACCCGTTTCGCAAATGCGTAAAGTAATTGCAAAACGCTTGGCCGAATCTTTATTTACGGCACCACATTTTTACTTAACTATGAGTATAGATATGGACCAAGCCATAACCGCCCGAGGTAAAATAAACGAATACGCACCTACCAAAGTTTCGTTTAACGATATGGTTTTAAAAGCCTGTGCTGTAGCTTTAAAACAACATCCAAATATTAACTCATCTTGGTTGGGCGATAAAATTCGCTTTAACCAGCATGTAAATATAGGCGTAGCTGTAGCTGTAGAAGATGGCTTGCTGGTGCCAGTAGTACGTTTTGCAGATGGTAAATCGCTTACACATATTTCGGCCGAGGTAAAAGATTTTGCCACCAAAGCAAAAGCTAAAAAACTTCAACCTGCCGACTGGGAAGGCTCAACTTTTACCATTTCAAATTTAGGTATGTTTGGCATTGATGAGTTTACGGCGATAATAAACCCACCCGACGCTTGTATATTGGCAGTGGGAGGTATATCGCAAATACCAGTTGTAAAAAATGGGCAAATAGTACCTGGCAATGTAATGAAAGTTACCCTTAGTTGCGACCACCGTGTGGTAGATGGTGCCATGGGAGCAGCTTTTTTACAAACGCTAAAAGCATTGCTAGAAGAACCCGTTAGACTACTTGCGTAGAGATTTAATAAAAAACATTACATGTATAACCCAAATTTCAAACTCTTCGAATTCGAGGAGTTTGAAAAATAAACTAGGCTGTAAAGTTTTGTTATAACGCTATACTTTACGGTATAAGCAAACCATTATCTACCATGAATAAAAACAACAGAATTTTCATTGCTGGTCATCGAGGTATGGTAGGTTCGGCTATTTTGCGTAAACTACATAAAGAAGGATTTACCAATTTGATTACCCGTACATCTGCCGAGCTAGATTTGCGTAATCAAGCACAAGTAATTTGTTTTTTTGAACTCGAAAAACCCGATTACGTTTTTTTGGCTGCTGCAAAAGTAGGCGGTATAGTAGCCAATAACACCTATCGAGCCGATTTTTTATACCAAAACCTTCAAATACAAAATAACGTTATACACGCAAGCTACCTAAATAGCGTAAAAAAATTGATGTTTTTAGGCTCGAGCTGCATATACCCTAAGCTTGCCCCACAACCATTAAAAGAGGAATATTTATTAACAGGTACACTAGAGCCTACTAACGAACCTTATGCCATTGCTAAAATTGCAGGTATTAAACTTTGTGATGCCTATCGTAACCAATATGGCTGTAACTATATATCGGTAATGCCCACCAATTTATATGGTTATAACGATAATTACGACCTCGAAAACTCTCATGTGCTTCCAGCATTAATTCGCAGGCTTCATGAAGCCAAAATACAAAATTTGCCTTTTGTAAGCGTTTGGGGAACAGGTTCGCCCATGCGAGAGTTTTTATTTGCCGACGACTTAGCCGAAGCCTGTTTTTACCTTATGCAACATTACGACAGCAAAGGCTTGGTAAATATTGGTACCGGTACCGATATTTCGATTAAAAATTTAGCCTTATTAATTAAACAAATTATACAATACCCTGGCGAACTAAAATTTGATAGCACTAAACCCGATGGTACCCCTCGCAAACTTATGGATGTAAGCAAAATAAACGCACTAGGTTGGCAAGCAAGCACCTCTTTACAAGATGGAATTACCCTAGTATACCAAGATTTTTTATCTAAATTATAAAATGTATTTGCTTTAATTTTAGCAAAAAAATTACTTGTAATTTTGGGATATAAATTTCTTCTTTTTTAAGATCTAATTTACCAGTTTTAACACACTAAAAATGAAACCACTTACTATATTTTATATCTTAGTTTTTTATGTTATAGCACAACTTTTATGGTGGGCAACTATTATGGTACACCTCGAACCAATGCGTAGAGGGATGGTACTTGGCGAAAGTTTTGTATTTATATCATTAATGGGTTTTGGTGCTTATAAATTACACCGAGCTATCAATAAAGAAAAAAAAATAAACGCCCAGCAAAAAAATTTCTTATTAAGCGTTACCCACGAGCTAAAATCGCCTTTAGCATCTATAAAATTATACTTACAAACTATTTTAAAACGCGATTTAGACAAAGCACAACAGCATAATTTTATAAGTAAATCGTTACTTGATATAGAGCGACTGGCCGATTTGGTAGAAAACATGCTGCTTGCTACACGTATCGAAAACAAATCGTACAGTTTCCCTAAAGTGCCTTTTAATTTATCAAACTTGGTTGAAAAAATAACCTCCCGTTTACAAATACATGTATGCAGTAGCGATGCTTTAATTACTAAAATACAACCCGATATATTTATTAAAGGAGATGATTTTGCACTTTCATCAGTAATAACCAACCTTATAGAAAACGCTGTAAAATACTCGCCCGATTGTTTGCCCATACATATACGTTTACAGCAAAATGCACAAGGCAGGGTTCTTTTTACGGTTGCCGATTTAGGTATAGGAATTGCCGATATCGAAAAGCCAAAAATTTTTCAGAAATTTTACCGTACAGGTAACGAAGATACCCGCAAAACTAAAGGCACTGGCCTGGGTTTATTTATTGTAAAACAAGTTTTAGACCATCACCAAGCCACCATAAAAGTAAAAAATAATTTACCCAAAGGAACCGTTTTTGAAGTTTGTTTTAATTAAATAAAATGTTTGAAAATGTAATGATTTATTTTTTTTTAAATCTATAATTACATGCATTATAAAGAAATTAATATAATTTTAAGTTGTAGTATAACTTTAATACCAAGCAAGTTGTATAACGTTTAATTATAACGGTTTTCAGATTATTTTTAAAGAAATTTATAATTTTATGATATAAACCGCATTATCAACACCAAAAAAGAAATAAAATATTTGAACAAAATGGATATAAATTTTGTTCGAATTGGAGGCTGTAAAATAAACTGTGTTAAAGTTTTTTAAATATTAACTATATAAAACCCCAAAAAACATGTCATTAAAACAACGTATACTTTTAATGGAAGATGAAGAACATCTATTAGAAGCCATAAAACTAAACTTAGAGCTCGAAGATTTTTTTGTAAGAGCAGTAAACGATGGTAAAAAAGCATTAAAAGTGTATAAAGAAGAGAAATTCGACCTTATTATTTTAGATGTAATGGTACCCGAGATTGACGGTTTTCAAGTTGCCGAAACCATTCGATTAGAAAATAGCGATGTACCCATAATGTTTTTAACAGCCAAAAACACGTCTGAAGATAGGGTTACAGGACTTAAAAAAGGTGCCGACGATTACCTTACCAAGCCTTTTAATTTAGAAGAGCTTATATTAAGAGTACATAATTTAATAAAGCGTAGTAAAAAAGGAGATGAACTTAAGGAATTAAATTCTTTTAAAATAGGTGTTAAAACTATTTATTTTAACTCGTACGAGCTTAAAAATGTAGATGGTAGCATTACGCCGCTTACTAAAAAAGAAACCATGCTTTTAAAGTTATTAATAGAACGTAAAAACGAAGCCGTATCGCGGGAGCAAATTTTAGAAACTGTATGGAACTACGATGTGTACCCATCTACCCGTACCATAGATAATTTTATACTCACTTTTAGAAAATATTTTGAACCGGACCAAAAAAACCCCATTTTTTTTCACTCTATCAGAGGTGTAGGCTATAAATTTACTATTTGATTTTTGCGTAAGGGCGAGATTGTGATTGAGGTTGAGTTAGCCTATAGCGATTTCAGATATTTATTTAACTTTTTATTTTCGAATTTTTAATGAATGAAACAATTATATTATTTCTTTTTTTTATTTAGTATTGTACTAATATCCTGTAAATCAAGCATTAAAAACAACATTCAAAATGTAAGATTTGTTTATCCTGAGGCTGGCACAATGGTAAAATTGGGCGAAAGTATTCAAGTAAAATTATCATTTGCAGGATTGCTTACCGATTCGGTACAGTATTTCATCGATGAAACAAAAATTACTTCATCTGCCGATACAGCATCCGCCATAAGCGTAAATACCAAAACCTTAAAATTAGGCAGTAGGTTAATAACCGCTAAAATATTCAGCAAAGGGAAAAGCGAACAAGTAGCTACCAATATTGTAGTGGGCTCATCTAAAACACCAGCAAATTACACCTTTAAAATTATAAAAACCTATGTACACGATACAGCATCATACACCGAAGGATTAGAATATCACAACGGTTTTTTATATGAAAGCGATGGCGAATATGGTGCATCAAGCCTTCGAAAAACTACTATTGAGGGTAAAGTGCTTCAAAAAATAGATTTGCCTGCCAAATATTTTGGCGAGGGTATTGCGGTTATTGGTAACAAAATTATACAGCTTACTTACAAAGAGGGGTTGGGCTTGGTATATGATAAGCAAACGTTTAAACAGCTTAGCACTTTTGCTTATAACCACACTGTTGAAGGTTGGGGATTAGCTTACAATAACACCACTATTTACAATACCGATGGCAGCAACAAAATTTATACCCTTAATAATACCAACTACCAAAGTACCGGCTATATTGAAGTGTACGACGACAAAGGCCCTGTTACCCAATTAAATGAACTGGAATGGGTAAACGGAAAACTGTATGCCAATATTTATACTTCGGATTTAGTAGCTATTATTAACCCCCAAACGGGTGAAGTAGAGGCTTATATAAATTTAATTACTCTACCTAAAGGAACTATTGAAGACCAAAACAACGATGTATTAAATGGTATTGCTTACGATACTGATGGTAACCGCTTGTTTGTTACAGGCAAAAAATGGCCAAAATTGTTTCAAATTTCGGTTTTAAAAAACTAGCTTAACTACACATTTACACATTATATTTGTAACATGAGTACCAAAACTATTTTTAAACTACAATTGGCTACCGACCCAAGCTGGGTTAAAAATGTTGTAGAAAGCAATATCGAAGAAATTTTAACCGACCACGCATATTGCGAGCAAAAAGCTGCTACCAATGCCATTACCCTAATTATTCAAAACCCCAACATTGCTGAATTGGTACAGCAAATGGCGCAATTGGTAAAAGAAGAAATGGAGCATTTTAAACGGGTACACGACATTATTTTAAAACGTGGCTATACCCTAGGTGTAGAGCGCAAAGATAATTATGTAAACGAATTGATTAAATTTTTAAAACGTGGAGGTGGTGAGCAAAAACGTACCGAAAGTATGGTTGATAGGCTATTGTTGGCTGCTATGATAGAAGCCCGAAGCTGCGAACGATTTAAAGTAATGGCACAATATATTAACGATAACGAACTAGCACAATTTTACAACGAACTTATGATTTCGGAAGCCGGACATTATACTCTTTTTATTGGCTTAGCCCGTAAATATGGCGAAGGTATTGATGTAGAAAAACGATGGCAAGAATGGCTAGATTACGAAGGGGAAATTATTAAAAATTACGCTACGGCGGAAGGAATACACGGGTAAGTGGGTAAATTAAAAAGGTAAAATTAAAAATTAAAAAAATCCGTTCGATGGTTACTGCAAAAAAAATCAAAAATCATACATCAAAAGTCATAAATTAAATAGTATGGATACTAAAGGATTAAGTGGATTTTCGGAAATTGCCCAGCAGGCGATGATGCAACCCCAAGAATCTTTGGAGGAAAGTAAAAACAAAAAAAATCAACTATATATAGGCATACCCAAAGAAACCTCTTTTCAAGAAAACCGTATTGCGTTAACGCCACTTTCGGTAGCTTTGTTGATACATAACGATCATCGGGTGGTTATCGAATCGGGTGCTGGGCTAGCGGCAAATTTTACCGATAACGATTATAGCGAACAAGGTGCACATATTGTTTACGATACCGATACAGTTTACCAAGCCGATATTATTATAAAAATTGCACCACCAACCGACGCCGAAATTGCCCTTATGAAACAAGGGCAAATTGTGTTTTCTACCTTACAAATGGCCAGCATCAAAAAAGACTCGTTACATGCTATGATGCAAAAAAAAATTACCGCATTGGCTTTCGAGTACCTGCGTGATGACGGTGGCGTGTTAAGCGTAGTACGGGCAATGGGCGAAATTGTAGGCGCTACATCAGTACTGGTAGCTGCCGAATATTTAAGCAATGTATTTGAAGGTAAAGGCCTTATGTTAGGTGGTGTAACAGGTGTGCCATCTACCGAAATAGTAATATTAGGAGCTGGTACCGTGGGCGAATATGCCGCCCGTACCGCTTTGGGCTTGGGGGCGCAAGTAAAAGTATTTGATGTATCGTTACATAAACTTAGGCGCTTACAAAATAACATTGGCAACCGTGTTTTTACCTGTGTAATGCAACCAATAGTACTTAAAAAAGCCATTACCACCTGCGATGTAGTTATAGGTGCTATTAGGGCTACCAATGGCCGAAGTCCTTGCGTAGTAAGCGAAGAAACTGTAAGTTTAATGAAACCCAATTCGGTTATTATTGATGTAAGTATCGACCAAGGGGGCTGTTTCGAAACATCGGAAGTAACCAACCATAAAAAACCTGTGTTTAAAAAATATGATGTAATACACTACTGTGTACCTAATATTGCATCCCGGGTAAGCCGAACAGCAACATATGCACTTACCAATATATTTACACCTATACTTTTAGATATTGGTGAACTAGGTGGCATTATGAACCTTATTTGGGAAAAACCAGGCATTCGTAATGCTGTTTACTTACATCAAGGGCATTTAACCAATAAAGATTTGGCAAATAGGTTTGAAATGGCACATAAAGATTTGAATTTATTGGTAGTATCGCAAAGATAGGCATCAAAAAAAAGCTGTTAGCTCATTTTTAATTTTTTTTGAATATCGTGAACGTAAGTTTTAAACTTTTTGTCGGTATCTATTAAATCTTCTACGGTTTGGCAGGCGTAAATTACAGTCGAATGATCTCGCCCACCAAAAAAAGCACCTATCGATTTTAATGATGTTTTGGTATGCCCTTTGGCTAAGTACATAGATATTTGGCGGGCTTGTACAATTTCGCGTTTTCGGGTTTTTGATTTTACCATTTCCACCGGTACTTCAAAATATTCGCATACCAGTTTTTGGATATACTCCATCGAAATTTCTTTTGTAGTACTTTTAATAAAATTTTTGAGCATTTGCTTGGCCAAATTCAAATCAATCTCTCTTTTATTAAGGGTAGAGTGTGCTAATAACGATACCATTGCTCCTTCTAACTCTCTTATATTATTGTCGATATTTATGGCAACGTATTCTACTACCTCGCTGGGTAGCTCTATCCCATCTTGGTACATTTTCTTTTTCAAAATGGCCATGCGGGTTTCAACATCGGGTATGGTTAAATCTGCCGAAAGGCCCCATTTAAACCTTGATAATAACCTTTCTTCTAAACCAGCCAAATCTTTGGGGGCTTTATCCGAAGTTACAATTAATTGTTTACCCGTTTGGTGTAGGTGGTTAAATATGTGAAAAAATATGTCTTGCGTTTTTTCTTTACCTGCAAAATTATGTACATCGTCCATAATTATTACATCCATAGCTTGGTAAAAATTTACAAAATCGTTGATGGTTTGGTTTTTTAATGAATCAACAAACTGGGAACAAAATTTTTCGCAAGAAACATAAATAATTAGCTTATCGGGCATGTTTCTTTTAATTTCGTTGCCTATGGCTTGTACCAAATGGGTTTTACCTAATCCATTTGCGCCATATATCATTAATGGATTAAACGATGTACCACCTGGCTTTGCGGCCACTGCAAACCCAGCCGAACGAGCCAAGCGGTTGCAATCTCCTTCGATAAAATTATCGAAAGTATAATTGGGATTTAACTGCGGATCGACCTGTAATTTTTTTAAGCCTGGTATAATAAATGGATTTTTAATATCCTTATTTAACGAAATAGGCATAGGTATAGCTTGCTTTTTACCTTCGGCTCCGTTGCCGCTTGATGGCATATTGGTAGTAAAGGGTATGCGGGAAGATGATTTCTCGACTACAATATTGTACTCGAGTCTTCCTTCGTCGCCTAAATGTTTTTTAATCGTTTTACGCAACAAGCCCACATAATGTTCTTCAAGCCATTCGTAAAAAAACAAGCTAGGTACCTGTATGGTTAAAATGCTGCCTTCAAGCCTTAATGCGATAATAGGCTCGAACCAAGTTTTGTAACTTTGGCTCGGGATATTATCCTTAATTATTTGAAGACAACTTTCCCATATTTGGGTACATGTTTTTTCCATAAACTCTACTAAATTACTGATATTAAATGCGATGATAAATGGCTTGGATGCCAATTAACGAGCCTCGAATATTCAAAAAAAAAATGGTTTTAAAAACTAAATTTTAGAATTTTCTCCAATTGGCTCAATTGCAGATGTATAAAATATTTTTTTATTGGTGATGCTATCAAACACAAAATCTACCCGGCCTAGGTTAATACCTGCAAAGCCCACTTGGTTTACCAAGGTAAGTTTTCCAGCTAAATTTTTTATTGGGCTGGGTTGGTACAAAAAAGTATGTGTATGGCCACCTATAATTAGGTCGATGTGTTTTGTGCTTTGTGCCAATACAATATCCGAAACTTTTTTTTCTTTGTATTGATAACCTAAATGCGATAAGCAAATTATTAAATCGCATTTTAGCTCATATTTTAAAAACTGCTCTATTTCGTTTGCTTTTTGTACTGGGTTTTGGTATTGAGTTGCGCCATATTGCTTGGCGTTTACCAAACCTGTAAGTTCGATACCGACACCAAAAACGCCAATTTTAATACCATTTTTAGTAAAAATTTGGTAGGGTTTACTTTTACCTTCCATTGCCGTATCGGTAAAATTATAATTGGCATTTAAAATTGGGAAATTGGCATGTACAAGCTGCTTGGCAAAACCTTCTACGCCATTATCAAAATCGTGGTTGCCCATGGTTGATGCATCGTAACCCATCATGCTCATCATTTTTATTTCTAATTCGCCCCCCCAATAATTAAAATAAGGAGTTCCTTGAAATATGTCGCCTGCATCTAATAATAAAACATTGGCTTCGCTGCGGCGGATGCTTTTAATAAGTGCTGCCCTTGCGGCTACACCACCTTTCCCGGCATTTGGGCTTCCATCGTTAGGAAATGGGTCGATACGGCTGTGTACATCGTTTGTGTGTAAAATGGTAATTTTGCGGCTTTCGTTACCGGCGTATACTGGTTGCAATATACCACCAAGGGTTAGTGCCGATGACCCTAAAATGGCTTTGCCTAAAAAATTTCGTCTGTTAAGTACCATTTTTTGTTAAACTTGTTTGAAAGATTTTCAAAGATAAACGATTTTCTAAAAATTAATTAAACGCTAAATGTTTTCTTATAAAGTTAGTAGAAGTGTAGCTTAAGCAATACGATTTTGTTTAAAGTTTATTGGTTAAACGTTAATCTTGTTGCTTTATTCACTTGATTTTGCCAAGTATAAATTGTCACCTAAAAAATTTAACGAATAGTAAAATGTAAGTTCAATTGATAAGTGCAACAGGCATAAATCCTATGGGAACAAAGTTGAGCGTAGCGAAACGAAGTTCCCATAGGATTTATGCTGACAA
>RDYW01000039.1 GCA_004293485.1 Sphingobacteriales bacterium
ATTGTCAGCATAAATCCTATGGGAACTTCGTTTCGCTACGCTCAACTTTGTTCCCATAGGATTTATGCCTGTTGCACTTATCAATTGAACTTACATTATTAGAAAATAAGAAAAACAAAACTTTTAAAGAATTTAATGATTTTTTGAAACCGCAACTAAAAATAGAGACCTACAATAAATTCACGTTAAAATAAATGCCAACCCTAAAAGCAAACACATTTGCAATTCGAACAAGCCAACGCACCGACCAAAAATTGTAAAAGAGCTTGCTTTGCCAACGCTGACAAAATTGTTATTAAAAAATTTCACAACGCTTCAAAAAAATAAAAATACACCAACACATAGCCAGTCATACACAGCAGACAATGTCAGCAACTAAATATTTTCAAGGCATACAGCTACACGGTGAGTAAAAGGCTAGCAAGTAACACGGGTTTGACAAAAGTGGCGGTTCAGTACTCCAAAGTCACATTTGTGGTTAACCAAACTTTTGTTCTCCGCATCAACATTTGTGGTAAAATTCGCCACATTCGCCAAGCCCTAAAACGATATTTTTGGAGTTTATTAAGCGTGAAATTATAAACTAAATTTCCATCAAAGCCGATAAATAAAATTATCGGCTTTTTTGTTTTCTATTAGAAAACTTTATTACCTTTGTTTAAATCAAAAAACTTTATACAATTAATGTTTAATATCATTAACCGAAAAACACTTTTAGAATACGGCAAAAAATATCCAGCTGCCAAAAATGCGTTATCCGAATGGTATTATGAGTTTTTAGATTGCGATTTTAAAACTTTTCAGGAGTTAAAAGCGGTTTATGCCAATGCGAGTATAGTGAGTGATAATCGTGTGGTAATAAACATAATGGGCAATCATTATCGCCTAGTAATAAGGGTGTTATTTTTGTACAAGACTATACAGATTAAATGGTTTGGTACACACGCAGAGTACGATAAAATAAATGTTAAAAATATAAAATTTAAAAACTAAGCCATGCATTTACAAATTATAAAAACCGAAAACGAATATCAAAATTTATTAAATTGGGTAGATACTCAATTTGATTTAGGCTACGCACCAGATACCGCCGAAGGCGAAAAACTACAAATTGCCTTACTACTTATTAAACAATACGAGGATGCAAATTACGCTATACCTGTACCTAATGCTTTAGCAGTTGTAAAATTAAAAATGGAAGAAAACGGTTTACAAAACAAAGATTTGGTTAGCTGGTTAGGTAGCAAAGGTTATGTATCGGCAATTTTAAACGGCAAAAAACCGCTTACCTTAAATATTGCAAGGCAATTGCATCAAAAATTAGGCATACCAGCAGCGGTGCTGTTGGCTTAGGTTGTAAATTTAAAACTGCCTTTGGTGCAAATCCCAAATAGGAAAACATAGCTCATAATCGTTCCAAACAATATCTCCGTATTGGATATTAAAGTTTTTGAAAATTGTTTTATCCAAGTGTATTTCCTAGTCATATTGTTTGTTGCTGAAGATAAAAAAATTTCAAAATCAATAACCTTAATTATGCCATCCGAAAATTCAAAACTGATGGTATAATCTTTCAAATAATTTGCTTTTAACCTAAGTTCGATAATTATTTTCGATAAAATTAAGTAATCAACCTCTTATTATATATATATTTAAGTGTTTGAAATTCAACTATTTATTTAAAAAATAACGCTAATTACTTATTAAATTTTACGAAGCAATGGCTTTTCGGTTTATCATTTTTTAAAATGTTGAATTTTTGTAGGGTGTAGGTGGGTTTACAGTTGATTTATGAACTAAACTGCCAAATTTAAATTTACTTCAAAAATGCTTCTTATTTATAATAGTAGTTGTTAGCCCTATTTAATTGTAAACATTAGTAATACTACATTATTTAACAAGCAAGCTACGCTGTTTTACTTGTACAGTAATGTTAATAAAAGTTTGTTTTATTGTATTTTAGTAAGCGTTTCACCCCGAAAGTGGTTTACTAAATTGTACTTAAAAAGCTAATTTATTTAACTTCTTCGTAAGCAATAAAATCGTTGTTATCTTTTACTTTAGGTTGTTTTTTTGCATTAGGGGGTATGTAATCAACACTAATAGTACCTTCGGGTTTATGCTTTGCTTGGTTTTGTGCATCCATGTTGTTTTGCATTTTACTTGCTACTTTTTTAAATAAAAAAGGCATTAAAATTTTAGCCAGTGCTTTTATCACATACAAAATACAGATGGCTATTATCAAAATTCTTATTAATCCCATAATTTTGCAAATATAATAATTTAACATTTTTAGAACCTAAGGGAGGGTAAATGTTACAAAAAAATTAAATTTATTTATACTTAATTAACAACTTTAACATTAAAAAAAAGGCCAAAAATGTAAGATGGAAACTTATATTTGTGCCTAAAGCCCGTACAGTTAATGTAATTATTGGCATGGCTATTACTTCACATAAAAATATGGAATCGAAACGACAACAAAAATTTTCTAGATTGATACAGAAAGAGTTAAGCGAAATTTTTCAACGCGATACAAACACTCTGCTTCCAAATTCGATGATAACTATTACCAAAGTGCGGGCATCGCCCGATTTGGGTACGGTACGTGTTTTTTTAAGTTTTTTTAATACCGACGACCATACTTTGGCTATAAATACCATAAACGCTCATAACAGCGAAATTAGGTATAATTTAGGTAAACGCATTAAAGACCAAGTACGTGGCATACCTCAATTAGATTTTTTTATAGATGACACAAATGAATACGTAGATAGGATAGATAAAATTTTTAACCGAATAAATAAAGATTTGGGTGGGGTTTAAATACTCGAATCAATAAATTTTTGCCAATAAATATCGAAGAATATAAATTCTAAAAAAATGTAATTTCCTTTCTGCTTACCTTTCAACTTCAAACACAAAAAATGTACTTAAAAGTAGTAATTATAGGTAACGGAATTACAGGCATTACCACTGCTAGGCATATTAGAAAACTTAACAATGCCCATATTACCGTAATATCCGACGAAACAGCCTACTTTTTTTCGCGTACCGCCCTTATGTATGTATATATGGGCCATTTAAAATTCGAGCATACGCAACCTTACGAAAACTGGTTTTGGAAAAAAAATAAGATAAATTTGTTACAGGCAAGGGTTGATAAAATTGACTTTTTACACAAAAAAATATTGCTGAACGATGAAAGTTTTTTAAATTATGATAAACTGATAATTGCTACTGGCTCGCTACCCCGAACGGTAGATGTACCAGGCCAGCATTTAAAAGGTGTGCAAGGTTTATACCACAAGCAAGATGTGGAACTGATGGAAAAAAACACCGCTGGCATACGCAAAGCAGTAATAATAGGTGGTGGCTTAATTGGGATTGAGATGGCCGAAATGCTACATTCGAGAAACATAGCGGTTGATTTTTTGATACGCGAACAACACTACTGGGCAAGCGTATTGCCTATACCCGAAGCCACAATGATAAGTAAGCATATTGCCGAATACCACATTAATTTACACCCCCAAACCGAGCTAAAGGAAATTATTGGCGATAAAAATGGTGCAGTAAAAAGCATCATCACTAGCGATAATACCGAAATAGAATGCCAATTTGTAGGCATAACCATAGGCGTACAACCCAATGTAAATTTTTTAAAAAACAGCGAAATTGCTATTGATAAAGGTATTTTGGTAAACGATTTTTTAGAAACTAATATAGCCGATGTATATGCCGCAGGCGATTGTGCGCAGTTTATACATCCTAAGCATAAGCACCCCGCCATTGAGCAATTGTGGTACACAGGTAAAATGCAAGGCGAGGCTTTAGCGCAAACAATATGTGGACATAAAACAATGTATAACAGAGGTGTATGGTTTAATTCGGCTAAGTTTTTGGCTATCGAATACCAGACCTATGGTGCTATGTTTAATACACCTGCCAAAGGCGATACTACTTTTTATTGGGAACACCCCAAAGGAAAAATTGCCATGCGGGCTAATTTTAATGCAAGCAATTTTACCCTTACGGGTTTTAATTTTATGGGAATTCGGTTTAGGCAAGCCGTGGCCGAAAACTGGATAATAGCACAAAAAAATATTTGGGAAGTTATGGAAAATTTGAGTTTAGGATTTTTTGATCCCGAATTTTTTACCAACCACCATCAACCAATTTTAACCCAATTTTTACAGCAATATCCCAAACCTATAGCATGAAAAACGAACAAATATCTATGGCACTTACCGATAATTCGGAGGCAAGCACCCTGCAAAAAACAGGTATTATACTTTTTGCGTCGGGTATATTATCAGCTATTATTGCCGCTGCTGGCGCAGGCAATGCACAGCCTGTATTATTTTTTTGGTTGGCATTTGGCCTAAGCACAGCGGGCGGCTTGCTGTATGCTTATACTTATTTTAAAAATCCTATTAGCATACAAAACAATGGTATTTTTAACCACGGCATAAGCAATCGTGGCGCAATAGCTTGGTTAACAGGGCTTTTATTTACAGGATTTTATATTATTTTATATTGGTTTCCGCAATATTTAGAGGGTTTAATTAGGGCTACCGATACCCTTAGTATGTTGCTTCGTAACCGCCCTGCCGACCAATGGTTTTTATACGGCACTATTTATACCGTTGCCGTATTGGTAATGGGCATACGGTTTATAGGTAAATATAGGCATAGCCGGTACCAGGTTGTGCGTACACTTTCGGTTATGTTTTTTCAAACAGGGTTTGCCTTTTTACTGCCTGCTGTACTTTTGCGCTTAAACCAACCCGAATTTTATTTCTCCTACTTTTGGCCTTTAAAATACAGTTACCTGTTTCCCAACGATGTAAACTATTTTTTAAACTCGGGATCCGTAGGCTATTTTATGGTTTTTTGGGGAGCCGTAATGACTTTTATTGCCACCCCTTTGCTTACCTATAATTATGGTAAAAGATGGTACTGCTCGTTTGTATGTGGCTGTGGCGGCCTGGCCGAAACCGTAGGCGACCCTTTTAGGCAAAATTCAAACAAATCGTTACTATCTTGGAAAATAGAACGTTACAGCGTACACTCGGTGTTGGTTTTGGTAAGCCTTGCTACTATTTTGCTTTGGGTAAATTCATATACTAATGGAGCTGTGCTGGGCAATTTTTCGGGAAGCTTTGCCAAAAGTTATGGTTTTTTTATTGGTTCGATATTTTCGGGCGTGGTAGGCACAGGCTTTTACCCTATTTTTGGTAGCCGCGTATGGTGCCGTTTTGGCTGCCCTATGGCGGCTATTTTAGGTATTTTTCAACGCTTTAAATCCAAGTTTCGCATCACTACCAATGGTGGCCAGTGTATATCGTGTGGCAATTGCAGTACCTATTGCGAAATGGGAATTGATGTGCGGGCTTATGCCCAAAAAGGCGAAAACATTATCAGGGCCAGTTGTGTAGGTTGTGGGATATGCTCGGCAGTGTGCCCACGTGGCGTATTAAAATTAGAAAACCTGGACGAAAAAAGTAGATTTGAAGGCTATACCAAACCCGAAATCAATTAAAAATAAAATGATTAAACCTTTAGTTTACGTTATCATACCCGCTTATAACGAGGAAAAATCTATAGCAAAAGTAATAGCCCATATACCTCAAAATATAGTCAGCGAAATTATTGTATGTAACAATAACTCTCATGATAATACCGCTGCAGTAGCCACCGCCGCAGGCGCAACCGTAGTTTTCGAAGCCAAAGCAGGTTATGGCAATGCCTGCCTTAAAGGCATATCATACCTAAAAAATAAAGCCCAAGCTAATGATATTGTGGTATTTATGGATGCCGATTTTTCGGATTATCCCGAAGAAATCATAAAAATTATTGCCCCATTGCAAGCCAATATTGCCGATGTAATAATAGGTAGTCGCAGTTTAGGTAAGCGAGAACGTGGTGCGATGACGGTACCACAAATATTTGGCAACTGGCTAGCCACGCACCTTATTTATATTTTTTACAAGGTTAAATTTACCGACCTTGGCCCATTTAGAGCCATAAAATGGGGGAAACTAATGGCCTTAAATATGCAAGATAAAACCTACGGCTTTACGGTAGAAATGCAGGTAAAATCCGCAAAACAAAAATTTATTTGCCTCGAAGTACCTGTAAATTACCGCAAACGCATTGGTACAAGTAAAATTTCGGGAACTGTAAAAGGCGTAATATTAGCAGGCTACAAAATCATTTTTACCATATTTAAAAATATGTAGCTTTGCGCTTATATGTTGTTGCCCTACCTTATTTTATATGTTTATATTTTTACGCTTTCGCTGATTTTAATTTTTAGTATTGGGCAGGCTTATTTGATATATTTTTACCTTCGAAATAAAATACAAACTCCAACAAATCAAAACCTAAAACCTATACAACAACCTTTAGTAACGGTACAATTGCCTTTGTATAACGAGGTATATGTGGTAGCGCAATTAATTAATGCGGTATGTGCGCTTAATTATCCCATCCAAAAACTAGAAATACAAGTGCTAGACGATTCGGATGATGAATGTTACACCTTAGCACAACAATTGGTAAAAAATAAGCAAGCCCAAGGTTTTAACATACAGCACATAAGCCGTAAAATAAATACTGGCTTTAAAGCGGGTGCCTTACAACATGGTTTACAATTGGCCAAGGGCGAGTTTATCGCTATTTTTGATGCCGACTTTATCCCGGAAAAGGAATTTTTAAACCAGCTTTTACCTTTTTTTACACCCAATGTGGGCATGGTACAAAGCCGATGGGAACATGTAAACGCTAACTATTCCTTACTTACACAAGTGCAAGCGTTTGCCTTAGATGGGCATTTTACCATCGAGCAAAGTGGCCGAAACAGTGCTGGCCTGTTTATAAATTTTAACGGTACGGCTGGTATATGGCGCAAAGCCTGTATTATAGATGCGGGTGGCTGGCAACACGATACGCTTACCGAAGATTTAGATTTAAGCTACCGAGCACAGTTAAAAGGCTGGAAATTCCACTATTTTGAAAACGTATATACGCCAGCCCAATTGCCTGCCCAACTTAACGCTTTTAAATCGCAACAGCACCGCTGGACTAAGGGAGCCATCGAAACATCAAAAAAAATGTTAAACCCTATTTGGAAAAATAAACACCTATCGTTTAAAATTAAACTTTTTGCCACCTTACATTTAAGCAATGCGTATAATTTTTTATTGGCTTTTATTAGTATTTTTTTAAGTGTACCCGTTTTATATATCAAAAATCAGCACTTAATTAATCCTTTTTATTTTCAAATTATCTCGGTTTTTTTGGTGGGATTTTTGGTGCTTTTGGTGTTTTACAGCATTTCATTTTTCTCGAAACGGAAAGGAGTTCTAAATTTTATTGCTTTGTTTCCAACGTTTGTTTCGGTGGCTATGGCCATGAGTTTTCATAACTCGCTTGCCGTGGTTGAAGGTATATTTGGTTTTAAGTCGCCTTTTATTCGTACGCCCAAGTTTAATACCCAAAGTATTACACACAATAAATATGTAAACCAGCATATTCACTTTACTTTTTATATAGAGTTAATCCTGGTTTTTTACTTTTTGGCAGCTATATATTTAGGGTTTTATTACCATGATTTTGGCTTACTTCCCTTTCATATTATGCTATGTTTCGGTTTTTTTACCTTGGTTTTTTATGGCTTAAAGCAAAGGTATATAAGGTGCTGATAAAAAAAAATGAAAGCAGCGAAATTTTTTATACGATGCTTTCTAGTATCTTAAAGTATTTATAAGAATATAAATACTTTAAGATATAATATATACAACATACTTAAAAAATATTTAGAGGCATTTTTTAAAACAAACTTTCATTAATTCTATGGCGCATGCTTAATTTTTTACGCCAATAGGGTTTCTGTTATAATAATGTTGAGTATATCTTATAGCTTGTTAGATGGTTGGTAGTAGCCCCTTTTGTTCCCAAGTTAATCTTTTAACACAGTCGGTTAAAAAACCAATGTCGATGCTTCGCTGTCGGTAACAGATAGTTCAAGAGTTTCTAAATCTTTTACAATAAACTTTTAATTCATTGATTAGTTAATTGTCGGTATTTGATTGATTTAAAAAAACGTTAGTAAATATTTCTTTAAAATTAGCCAAATCTTTTTTTAAAATATCAAAAAGTACAGAACTATAAAAGGTTTCTTTGTGTACAAAAGCTATACATTTTCGCTTTTCGGGATAAAAAAATGACCATTCCAATTTTTTAAAGAAATTGATGGAAGCTTTGTTTTAAGATTAATAAATTTTGATAATTTTAACGAACAAAATAGAGTTAAAATAAATAAAAATAACTTAAGTATTTGGTTTATTTTAACGCTATTTTCCTTTACGTTTTTTATAATTTGCCATTGTTTAACTACAATTGCACAATTTTATAAATAACACAAAAACTAAAATAACTTAAACAATTTAAAAAATATACTTACAAAAACTTAAATTTTCGCTACAATATAGTTTAAATAGCTTAGCTAACAGTTATTTAATTTTTACATTAACTACAAATAATTTATAGTTTCAAAATTCTAACTCAAAAATCACAAATCCTGTATCACAAAACCTGCAGACCCTCTTTATAAACCTTTAAACATCTTTCGCGGGCTTGTTTATGTTCTACAATTGGTTTTGGGTATATAAAAGCATCGCCAAACTCGGGTATCCATTTTTTAATATACAGCAAGTCTTTATCAAATTTTTTAATTTGTTCGGCAGGATTAAAAATTCTAAAATACGGGGCGGCATCTACCCCACTTCCCGCAGCCCACTGCCAGCCTCCTACATTGCTCGATAATTCAAAATCTAAAAGTTTTTTGGCAAAATATCGCTCGCCCCAGCGCCAATCTATCAATAAATGTTTGGTTAAAAAGCTTGCAACCACCATACGCACACGGTTATGCATAAAACCTGTACGGTTAAGTTGACGCATACCAGCATCTACCATGGGGTACCCAGTTTTACCAGCGCACCATGCTTCAAACTCTTGAGGGTTATTGCGCCATTTAATATTATCGTATTCGGGCCTAAAACTTTGCCTAGCCGAATGAGGGAAATGCCACAAAATCGAAAAATAAAAATCACGCCATATAAGTTCGTTTAACCATACTTCGCTTGCATTTTTTGCCACATTTACCAGTTGCCTAATGCTAAGTGTACCAAACCTTAAATGCAGGCTAATGTGCGATGTAGCGTCTTTTGCAGGAAAATCTCTATCACGAGCATAATTTTTTAAAATAGGGGCATAAATTTTATTGGGTAAGGCAAGCGAACTTTTTTCGAAACCCATGGTTTGTAACGTAGGCATTGGGCTTGTTGTAGTATGATAGAGGTTACCCAACAGATTTTCTGATGGGTAAGGTTTTGTATAATAAGCGTTTAGTTTTTCAAGCCATTTGCGTTTATAAGGCGTAAACACAACATAAGGCTTGCCATCGTCTTTGGTTACTTCATCTTTTTCAAATATAGCTTGATCTTTATACGTTTTAAATATAATGTTATTAAGGGCAAATAATTTTGCTAATTCAGCATCTCTTTGTAGGGCGTAGGGTTCGTAATCGTGGTTGGTAAATACAGCTGATATGTGGTATGTAGCCATTAATTTTTCCCAAATTTGGGCGGGGTAACCATACTCCACACACACATCCGAATGGTAATTTGTACACTGGTGTTTTAGTTTTTCAATTTCTTGATGCAAAAATGTTAGCCTTGCATCATGTTTGTCTTCAAGTTTATCTAGTATGTTTTTATCAAAAATAAACAGCGGTAATACAGGTTTATCGGCTTTTAAGGCCCTATATAATGCAGCGTTATCGGTTAAGCGTAAATCTCGCCTAAACCAAAATACGTTAATATTTTGTTTAACCATAAATATTTTTAAGTGCGTTTTTTAGCTCTGCGAATGCGAAAGTAAAGCCAGCATGTTGTATTTTACTAACATCCATTTTGGTACTTCCAAGTACCACCAAACTCATTTCGCCCAGCAATAATTTAAGGGCTAAAGCAGGTACATTGGGCATCCATAGCGGTTTTTGCAATTGTTGTGCAATGGCATTAGTTAATTGCAGGTTGGTAACAGGCATGGGTGTAGCCATGTTAAAAACGCCTTCGAGCTGTTGGTTTTGTAAGGCAAATTCGTACATGTTTACCACATCGTTCATTGCTATCCACGAAATCCATTGCTTACCACTACCTAACGAAGCACCCAAACCTAGTTTTATGGGTTGGGCGATTTTTTGCAAAGCACCCGAATGTTTATCAAGCACCACACCTGTTCTAAATTTAACGACGCGTAATCCCAACTCGCTTCCTTTATTTACGGCTTGCTCCCATAACTGGCAACAGTTACTCATAAAATCGTTTATTGGAGGGGTATTTTCGTTAAGCAATTGGTTTCCTCTGTGGCTATAAAACCCTGATGCCGATGCCGAAATGATGGTTTTAACGTTATTTTTTTTATGTTTTAATAACGTGTAAATTAAAGTGATAGATTGGGTACGGCTTTCGATAATTTCGGTTTTTCGCTTTGCTGTCCATCGGCTATCGGCTATGCCAGCACCCGCCAAATGTATAATCGTATCAACGCCCTCTATGCATCGTTCATCAATTTGCCCTGCTTCTATATTCCAAATAAAAGTGGCTATATCAGGGTTTTTACCTACACTTCTACTCAAATGGCACACTTCGTAACCTTTTTGCAATAGCGAGGCCGATAGTGCTTTACCTACACTCCCACTTCCACCTGTAATTAATATGCGTTTTACCATAGTTGTATTTTATACGGCGTATTTTTGTTTTTAAGGCTTTTTACCGTAAAATTGAAACATTTTAAATAATTGTTATTATTTTAAGAAAATATATAATAAACAATGTTTGTTAAAAATAAATGCGGTTTGATAATTAAATTTTACCCAATATGTAGCGAATATTTTGGTTATAAACTCACAAAATGTATCCAAATATAATATAAATACCAACTTGTATAAGTAATAATTTGTTTTAAAAATGATGAAATATTTTAAATTGCGCTTATAGAAATTCAAAAAAATGGATAACAACTACGGCATATGCCATTTACCACTTATCCCGATTAGGGCTAACGCTTCGCACCCATCAGAAATGATATCGCAACTTATTTTTGGGCAAATGTATACCATTACAAAATGGGAAGAAAAATGGCTTAAAATTAAAGTAATTGACGACGCTTACGAAGGCTGGATAGATAAAAATCAATACCAAGAAATTGATAATTTACTAGCGCAAAAAACATGTACACAAAATCATTATTACACGCAAAACATTTTTAGCGAGGTAACAAACATTGCCAATACCCAAAATATGTATCTGCCTTTTGGGGCTGCGTTGCACAATTTACAAAACCTTACTTTTACTTTAGGGAATAATAATTATGAGTTAATAAACGGGAATGCTGTTTTGCCTAATGCAAAAAATTTTATGCAAACTGTTGAAAAAACGGCTATGCTATTTATAAATGCACCTTATTTATGGGGCGGTAAAACTCATTTTGGTATTGATTGTTCGGGCTTTAGCCAGCAGGTTTTTAAATTATGCGGCATACAATTACCCCGCGATGCATGGCAACAAGCATTACAGGGCAATGTGGTTGATTTTTTAGAAACTGCCAAACTGGGAGATTTAGCTTTTTTTGATAATAACGAAGGAAAAATAACCCATGTAGGTATATTGCTTAACAAGCATAAAATTATTCACGCATCGGCCAAAGTAAAAATTAATTCGATAGATAATTATGGGATTTTAGCGGATAATAATAACGGATATACGCATAAGCTGCGGATAATAAAACGTTGGCTGTAATAGTATTAGATTTGCCAACCAATATTTGCAAGCCAACCCTTAGTAATATTTAAAAAAGTGTAAAATACACACGGCCAATGCTATTTTAAAACGTTTAATTTTTACTTAAAGGCACCCAAGAATACCCATTTTACCAAACAATTGAAGATAATGAAATTTAAGACCAAATGGTAGCAAACAACTTATTTTTAAAAATATTAATAAGCAACCTAAGCTTTTTTGTTGTAGTTTATTTTATATAATCCGATTGCTAATCAAATTTGTAAAATGTTTACGTTTGAGAAACGTTTTGGTTATTTACAATGATAGAGGGATTTTTGTTTGAAAGTGTTGTATTTAATGTAATATGCAACCACTACATTTTAAAACATAGTGGTTGCATGTTAATCTAATTATAATTTTATTATGTTTCGTTAAAAATCTTCATCGGGTTTTATACCTGTAGTATCAGGATGATACTCATATCGTTTTTCTTCTACTTCTTGGTGTTGTTTAACATAATCTAAAATTTCAAACAAACCTTCTGTAAATTTTTCAAAATCTTCTTTATACAAAAATATTTTATGTTTTAAAAAAACACCATCTTCAAGTCGTTTTTTACTTTCGGTAATGGTTACATAATAATCGTTGGATCGTGTAGCTTTTACATCAAAAAAGTAGGTGCGTTTACCAGCTCTTACTTTTTTTGAATATACTTCATCTCTGTCTTTGTTATCGTAATCTCTCATTGCGTTTTATTCAGTAAAAATTATATTTTTTTTGTGTGGCTAAATAAAGAAATAAAATACCGAAGTTCCAAACGCAATTATGTTAAAACTACTAAAGGAGCCAAAAGTATAAAATTATACCTTATTAACCCGTTGGTGCAATTATATAGTGTAAAAAAAGTGAAATAAATATTAGCCAATATACTAAAATACAGTATTTTGAAGCCGCTAAACAAGCAATATTAATGTTAAATGTAATAAAATTTTAGAGGTTATAACTTCGTTAGATATTGTTTTAAATTATAGTTTATAGGCGGGTAGAAAGTTTAAAATAAATGATTTAGAGAAAATTGCTTTTAGCTTAACTGTTGAATACAAGACCATTATTAATTAAAACTCGCTTTTTAACCAATGCTTTGTTCAACTGATGTATGCAAATTTATTTCATGTTTATTAAAATAATTTTTAATATGATGGGCATTACAAAAGTAAAAAAATGAATTAGCCAAAAAACAAATAATTATCATCAACAGTGTTGTGAAACTTATTAGATACCTTGTATTTAATTCACATAAAAATTTTTAACTTTAGAGCATGCAAAAATTACCACTCTTAATTGTTACAACTTTTTATTTTTTATCCTGCCAAAATCCCACCAAAAAAAATACCGAAAACGCTTTTAGGCAAGCCGCCGAGTACGAACCTACCGAAGCCGTGTGGCTATTGTACCCAAAAGTTACGCACAAAAAAAGCGAACCCATAACGGCGGTAACTTTAGAAATAATACAAGCCTTAGCACCTTACACCAACATAAAATTTGTAGTTGCCAACGATAGTTTAGAGGCTTTAGCAAAAAAATTAATTCCAGCTAACTTATTAAAAAACAGCACCGTAAGTATTTTTAAATTTCCATATAGAGAATTTTGGACAAGAGATTTTGGGCCATCGTTTTTGGTAAATGATAATGGCGAAAAGGCTATGGCCGATTTTATGTTTAACACCTGGGGCTATAACGATACCAGCGATGTAAGTGCAAAAATTGATGAGAAATTAGATGAAGCCGTTGCCAATTATTACAAAATCCCAATAATATCTACAAACATTGTAAGCGAAGGTGGCGACCACGAAGTAAACAGTAAAGGCACATTATTACTGGTTGAAGCCGTAGAAAAACACCGCAACCCAGGCCAAACATTAAACGAAATTGCCGCCGAATGTAAACGCGTTTTGGGCGTTACCAAAGTTATTTGGCTAAAACAAGGGGTACGCGACGATGATAACTCCACCTTCGGTAAAATTGAAGGCCCCGATAAAAAAATGTTTTATACAGTACTTACCACCAATGGCCACGTAGATGAGTTTGCCCGTTTTGTAAACGATAGCACCATTTTATTGGCTTGGGTTAAACCCGAAGATAGAAAAAGTGCGGTAGAAATAGAATCGGCAAAGCGGATGGAAGTAAATTACAACATTTTAAAAAACAGTACCGACCAAAACGGTAAACCCTTTAAAATTATTAAAGTACCTATGCCCTACCCTGTGCTAAATACCTTAAAAACAGGCGATGGCGTGTATGGTATTTTAAGCGAATTAACTTACAAAGACGGCAGCAAATTTCCGAAAGGTAAAACCATTGATGTAATTGCAGCAGCAAGTTACCTTAACTTTTTAATTGCCAACAAAGTAGTTTTAATGGCAAAATATTGGAAACCTGGTTTACCCGATGAGATTAAAAAACGAGACGAAGAAGCATTTAATATGATACAAAACGTATTCCCCGATAAAAAAATAATTGCCATAAACACCCTTGCCGTAAACCTTGGCGGCGGCGGTATGCACTGCATAACCATTAACGAACCCAAAGCAATAAAAAAATAATATATATATGACCAACCACGTACGCATAGCCATTTTGCAGCTAACTTGTAGCACCAGCGTTGCCCAAAACGAAGCAAAAACCATCGAAAAAATTAAAGAAGCCGCCAGCAATGGCGCACAAATTGTTTGCCTGCAAGAGTTGTACAATGCCGTTTACTTTGCCCAAAATGTAAAAGTAGAAAACTACAAATACGCACAAAAAATTGGCGATGCGGGCACTTCAAAATTGCAAGCATTGGCCAAAGAACTGGGCATAGTTTTAATTGTACCCATTTACGAAGAGGCCCTACCTGGATTGTATTTTAACACTGTTTTAATTTACGATGCCAATGGCGATTATTTAGGTAAATACCGTAAAAACCACATTCCGGATGGGCCGCAATACCACGAAAAATATTACTTTACCCCTAGCGATTTAGGCTACCCCGTTTTTGATACCCAATTTGGCAGGATTGCCGTAGGCATTTGTTGGGACGAGTGGTTCCCCGAAGTAGCCCGAATTTTTGCATTACAAGGAGCATCAATTTTATTTTATCCATCGGCCATTGGTACCGAACCCGATAGGCCAGAGTACAGCAGTGCCGATGCTTGGAAAACCGTAATACGCAGCCACAGCATTACAAACGGCGTTTTTGTAGCTGCCCCCAACCGTGTAGGTACCGAAGATGAGATGACTTTTTACGGCAACAGCTTTATTAGCGACCCTTTTGGTACCTTAATAGCCGAAGCCAACGACCAAGAAAATGTTTTGTATGCCGATTGCGATTTTGCAAAAATTAAAGAAGCCCGAGAGTTGTTACACTTTTTACGCGACCGACGTACCGATACTTACGCCCCATTGTTGAAACAAGCTTTATAAGTAAGATTGATTGTTAAAATTTAACATAACTTTCTGTTAATCAATTTATCTAATCTTTTTGCGTTAACGATTGCAGCGGCCTGCCTACGCAGGCAGGCATCCTTTTTTTACGCCATATCTCCCCCTTCGGGGGTTGGGGGGATAGACCAATAAAAAAAAGATAAAGCGAAAAGCGTGTTACCTTGCCTGTCCGGCAGGCAGGAAAGCCCAAATCATTATCAAAAAATAATATTTTATTCCTCTTAACTCAATTATATAAACTATGCAATCCCAATTTACCGAAGCCAACACCCACGATATTGACCAAATAATGCAACTTTCGTTTGCAGCTTACGAAGCTTACCAAAGCCAAACATGCCAGCAAAAAGCAGTTTTTTTAGATGAAATAGCAACGCAAATAGATATTTTGGGCGACGATTTAATAAACCTAGCCAGCAGCGAAACCAACCTGCCCTACCCAAGGTTAAAGGGCGAACGAGACCGCACCACGAGCGGTTTACGCATGTTTGCCGACATGTTACGTGAAGGCAGTTGGGTGGATGCTAGTATTGATACCACCCAGCCCGATAGGTTGCCAATGGCCAAACCCGATATTCGTAAAATGTTGTTTCCACTGGGGCCTATTGTGGTTTTTGGAGCTAGCAATTTCCCTTTTGCGTATTCAACCGCTGGTGGCGATACCGCAAGTGCTTTAGCAGCAGGTTGTAGCGTGGTAGTAAAAGCGCACCCTGCACACGCACAAACATCCGAAATGGTTTTTGGTGCCATTAAAACAGCGATTGAAATTTGCGAAATGCCCGAGCATATTTTTATGCACTTGCACAGCTCATCTTTTGATGTAGGCAAAGCATTGGTACAGCATCCCGCAACAGCGGCCGTAGGTTTTACAGGCTCGTATATAGGCGGCAAGGCATTGTTTGATTATTCGGCGGAACGGAAACATCCTATTCCCGTATTTTCGGAAATGGGTAGCGTAAACCCGGTGTTGTTTTTACCCGAAACGTTGAAAGAAAATGCAGCACAATTGGCCACACAATTTTCTGCATCTATTACAGGCAGTATGGGGCAGTTTTGTACCAATCCGGGTGTAATGATTGGAATAGATTCGGCCGAGTTAGACCATTTTTTAGATTTGCTTTGCGCCGAAGTTAACCAAGTTTTACCTGCCAAAATGTTGCATCAAGGTATTTATAATTCGTTTAATACCCACCGCGAAAAAGCTTTAAACCAAAGCGATGTGGTTTTAATTACAGATGAAAATCATCCCACCCAAAACCTAGAGGCTATGCCAAGTATAGCCACCGTTAGCGGGATTGAGTTTTTAGAAAACCCTGTTTTACACGAAGAAATTTTTGGACCTTATTCGTTAATGGTAATTTGCCAAAACAAAACCGAATTAATTGCCGTTTGGAAAGCCTTAACTGGCCAACTAACTACCACTTTGATAGGTACCGATGTTGATTTTGAGAACCACTTAGATTTGATTTTACTTGCCAAAACCATTGCTGGCCGTGTAATATTTAACGGCGTACCTACGGGGGTTGAGGTGTGCGCAAGTATGGTACACGGTGGGCCAATGCCTGCCACCACCGATGGGCGCTTTACTGCCGTGGGCATAAACTCGGTAAAACGTTGGGTTAGGCCTGTGTGTTTCCAAAACTGCCCGCAGCATTTATTGCCATTGGCTTTGCAGGATGATAATGTGGATGGGATTTGGAGAATGGTTAATGGAAAGATGGAGCGGTAATTTGGATTGATTTTATAGAAATTGTAGGCTTTAATTACAACTATTTTTTTTAGTAAGCCTATTTTGTGTAAAATTTCGTTAGTGCTTGTTATTTTTTTGAAGAAAAAAATTACGTTATTTTATTTAACAAACCAATAATTAAAAGGAAACAATAGGAGTATTTAAATGCTTTATTGCCTCAACTTTTATACACTAAATCTGATTGTTTTTTAAAATTAAGTGTATTGTAAATTAATACTAATTTTTTTAATGGTTATGCTACAAAAAAAAAGCTATAAAGCACAGCAGTTAATACACTACTTTACCAATAGCTTCTTTAGCTTCAATTAATATTTCATCTGCAGTTTTACTTTCGGTATCAATGGCATCTAACACAGTAAAAAGTAAATGATAGCCAGGCATAAGCAAAATTGAACCATTTTGAACTACTTTCCATGAATTATTTATGGCAATAGGAACTACCAAGGCCTGCGGTACTTTTTTAAGTAAGGTAGCTACACCACCCGCCTGAAAATCTTTTAGTTTACCGTTTTTAGCCCTAGTACCTTCGGGAAAAATAACAACTGACCAGTTTTTATCCCGCATACGCTCGCCTAATTTTAATATTTCGCTTATAGCTTGCCTGGCGTCTTTACGATTAATATTGGCACCGCCACCATTTTTTAAATTAAACGAAATAGAAGGTATGTTTTTTGTGAGTTCGATTTTAGATATAAACTTTGCGTGATATTTTCGTAAAAACCAAATTAATGCTGGCACATCGTACATACTTTGGTGGTTGGATACAAAAATAATAGATTTGCCCAAAGGCAGTTTTTTATTTCCTTTAAACGATACACGTAATCCCAAAAGATAATAAGTGCATACCAAAAAAAAATTTAATAAATCTACCGATTTTTTATGTGTACTATAGCCACCCAATTTTAAGCTTAACCATTGTATAGGTTGAAACACGCACAACGTAAGCCCAAAAAATAAATGATGAATAGGGGAGAATAAAATACTAAAAAAACGGCGTAATATCATGTTAATTAAAACTTTAAAGGTAAATTTTTTATTTTTAAAATAGCAGCAACACTAATAGCATCGGTAATGTTGCCATTAAGTACCATTTCATAGGCTTCAGCAAAAGGTATTTTTTTTATTTGAAGTTGTTCGGTTTCTTCGGGTTCGGGTGTAAGCTGCTGTAAGCCTGTGGCTAGGTAAATAATACTTAACTCATCGCTTACCGAGTTAGATAGGTGCATTCGTAAAATTTCTTTCCATTCAAGCGCTTTTAGCCCAGTTTCTTCAAGCAACTCACGTTTGGCCGAATCAAGTGGCGGAATGTTTAAATCGCCACCACCTTCGGGTATTTCCCAGCTGTAAGCATCAATAGCTAACCTATATTGCCCTACCAAATAAATATTTTGATGCGCATCTAAAGCCACAATTCCGATGGCATAGTTTTTAAAATGTACAATCCCGTATATCCCATTTTTGCCCGAAGGGTTTATTACTTTATGTTCGCTTAGGCTAATCCAATTATTATCATACACCACGGCGGTATCGGTTATTTTCCAAGGATTTTTGTTTTTAAGCATATTTATAATCAAAGTTAGTTTAACACATTTGTTACTTAAATTTTAAAATAATGCTAAAATGATAATTTTTACAATTATATTAGCTTAATTTTAATTTTAATAAATTAAAAAACCAATTTTAAACCATGAAACCTCATTTACTTTTTGTTCCGTTAGGGCCAAATCAATCTTTTAGTGTACGTCATGATATAGTACCATTTTTTTTAAATCGTTTGCATTACCATGCCGAAATAGAATTGATACATATTGTAAAAGGCAAAGGAACTCAATTTATTGGCGATAGTATTCATCATTTTAACGACGGTGATGTAGTATTGGTAGGTTCTAATTTACCACACTACTGGAAATGCGATGATATGTATTTTCAAAATAATACCGATTTAAACGTTGAAGCCAAAGTAGTTCATTTTTCAGAAGACCTTTGGGGAGAAAAATTTTTAGAATTACCCGAAAATAAAGTTTTAAATGATTTATACAAAAAATCATCGAAAGGAATATTAATAACTGGTAAAACTAAAGAAAAAGTTATCCAAATTATCGATAAAATGCTTTTAGAGAAAAACATGAAACGTGTACTATTACTTTTAGAGGTTTTAGAAAGTATTGCTAACTCAAACGAATATTCTTTTTTATCATCTTCAATAGCAACAAATAACTATAACGAAGCCGAAGCAAAGCGTTTAAACAATATTTACCAATACTCGCTAGCCAATTTTAAAAAGAAAATTACTTTAGAAGAAATTGCCGATGTGGCTAATATAAGTACAAACTCGTTTTGTAGATATTTTAAAACCAAAACCCAAAAAACATATTCGCAATATTTAATCGAAACAAGGGTGTTATACTCATGCAAACTGTTAATAGAAAATAAACTTACCATTAGTGGTGTATGTTATGAAAGTGGTTTTAATAATTTTTCTAATTTTAACAAATTTTTTAAAAGCATAGTAGGTAAAAGCCCTTTGCAGTACAAAAAAGAGTTTACTAAATAAAAACATAATTTTAACCTATTTTTTGCTTTCATAATGTTTACACAAGTTATAAATAAAGCCTTAATTACCTTACTTTTTTGTGCAGTTATTAGTTTAAATACTTTTGCACAACTAGCTAGCGATATTAATAATTTAAGTTTATCGGCACAGGTTACACAATACGATACCCAGCACTACAACAAAGTAATATACCGAAAAAAAGTGGCACTAAACACTACCCAAGCGTTATTATCGCTTGATAGTTCGAGCTGGATGATTACCAAAAACATACAAACCACAGTAAATAATGGTTACTCCATAAATTTAGTTTTTAAATGCATTTCGGGCAAATCTCCCTCAAGTGCAGTATCGTTAGTTTTAGGTTTTGATGATTGGTCGGTAAAAAATTATGTACTAATGCCAGCAGCTTTGTATAACGGCAATAGGGTAAAAGCAATAGTGCATCCTTATTTATCATTTTTAATGGATACACAAGATATTGGCCCCAATAAACCTCAAGTAGTTTCGGATATACCACGTTTAAATATAAAAGATGGCCCATCGGGTGTGCAGCAACGTAGTGGCGATATGAGCACACCGGCAATTGGTTTTCACAATCCTACTCATAATAGTGGCTTTTGGTTATTAACCAAGCAAGGCAATGGTGTAACTGATTATGGTATTGATATTGAGGAAAATAACCAGCGTACCCATGCTTCAATAAGCATAACTTCGCCCGTAGTGCGAGAAAACTTCCAGTACATTATAGCAGATATGCAAGCCCCCGCAACCGATAAGCCAGCAAATTTTAGTGCAGGCGACTCGGTGGTATTATCGGCAAAAATTTATTTTTTTACATCGCCCAATGTGCAGGCATTGTACAATAAATTTACACAAATACGTAACGATTTAATCCCGCAAGGTAAAGTAAACTATACCATACCGTTTTCGGCAGCTTTTAAAATTCAAGAAGAAAAATTTAACCGTCAAAATTTCGAACCTACCTTTGGTTATTACTCGGTAGGTATGCGTGAAAACTATTACCAAGATTGGCAAATAGGGTGGACAGGTGGCATGATTTCGCCCTACCCATTATTAGCCATAGGCGGCCAGCAAAGCCGTAAAAATGTGGTGCGTAATTTCGATTGGTTGTTTCCTAACGGGATTTCTCCCTCGGGCTATTTTTGGGATAGTGGGCAAAAAGGAAACCAATGGTTTGGCATTTTCCAAGATATTGCTACCGCCAAAAATCTACATTTGGTACGCAAAAGCGGCGATGGCTTGTTTTATATTTTTAAACAATTTGCCACTTTTAAAGCATTAAATATCCCCATAAAAACCAGTTGGAACAGCGGAGCAAAAACTGTAGCCGATGCCTTTGTAAATACTTGGCAAAAATATGGTCAGCTAGGCCAATATGTGCATAATACTACAGGAGAAATTGTAATTGGAGGTTCGGCAAGTGCAGCCATTGTGCCAGCCACATTAACCTTAGCTGCACAACATTTTAACCACCCCCCTTACCTTGAAGTAGCCAAACAAATTGCCGAAAACTTTAACCAAAATTATGTAAGCAAAGGTTTAATTTACGGTGCCGCTGGCGATGCTATGCAAAACTTTGATAGCGAGGCTACTTACGCTTTACTGGAATCGTATATAACTTTATTTGAAGCTACTGGCGATGAAAAATGGTTGCAAATAGCTCAAAACGTAGCCATACAATTTAGCACTTGGGTAAGCTCGTACGATTTTGTTTTTCCACCATCATCAACCCTTGCAAAACTAGGTAAAAAAACTACTGGTGCAGTATGGGCAAATACGCAAAACAAACATGGGGCACCAGGTATATGCACACACTCGGGCGTAGCTTTGTTACGATTATACCGAGCCACGGGTAATATATTTTATTTAAACCTTTTACAAAATATTGCCCAAGCCATACCGCAGTACATGAGTACAGTAAAAAATCCAATACCTGCATTACAACCCGGCTGGCTATCCGAAAGGGTAAGCACCACCGACTGGCTCGAAGGAATAGGCGAAATATACCCAGGTTCTACATGGGCCGAAACAGCTTTGATGCTTACCATTTTAGAGCTACCTAGCATTTATTTAAACACCCAATCCTTGGCTTTAGCAAACTTCGATCAGGTAAAATCAAAAATTGTAAAACAAACCAATAAAACTATTATTCTTCAAATACAAAACCCAACTACTTACGATTGCGAAATAAAAATATTAGCTGAAAATAAAACAAAAGCCAAGTTGATATTAAGCAATTTAACCAAATCAGCATTTATTAGCGCTAAGTTAAAAGCAGGCGAAACTAAGCAAATATCAATTTCTAAATAATGGGCATTAATAGCATGATAACTAAACAATTAATCCCCCAAGACGGAACACTACTGCCCTTAATGGAACATTTTTATACCATACAAGGTGAGGGCTATAACACCGGAAAAGCTGCTTACTTTATTCGCTTAGGCGGATGCGATGTAGGCTGCCATTGGTGCGATGTTAAAGAAAGCTGGGATGCAACTTTACACCCATTAACTTTATCTGACGAAATAATACAAAATGCCAATAAATACCCTAGCAAAGCTGTAGTAATAACAGGGGGCGAACCTTTACTATATAACCTCGATTATTTAACACAAGGCTTAAAAAAAATAGGAATAAAAACCTTTATCGAAACATCGGGCGCTTACCCCTTATCGGGCAATTGGGATTGGATATGCTTATCGCCCAAAAAATTTAAAGCGCCACGGCCCGATATTTTACCCCATGCTAATGAACTTAAAGTAATTATTTTTAACAAAAGTGATTTTGCCTGGGCCGAAGAGCATGCTAAAATGGTAGGTGCACATTGTAAATTATACTTACAACCCGAGTGGGCTAAATCAAAAGAAATTACCCCTTTAATAATTGATTATGTAATGAATAACCCGCAGTGGGAAATTTCGTTACAAACACATAAATACTTACATATACCCTAATAAAATTTTTAATAAATTTTAAATGAAAAAACTGCTTTTAGTATTTTTTGTGTTATGGATTAATGCCCCTTGTATAGCACAAACCCAGCTTAATACTACAAGCAAAGCCGCACTTAAAAACTACCGTATAGCAAATAGTTATTTAGACCAAAATAATATTAGGCTGGCCATTATTGAGCTTAACGAAGCTACCGAAAACGATCCTAATTTTATTGAGGCATTTTTGCTTCTTGGCGATGCCTACCGTTCGGTAATAAATTATGATGATGCTTTTATTGCTTACCAAAAAGCATACGCCATAAACCCCAATTATGCCCCCGAGCGTACTTTTTTTTATGCCGAGGCAGCTCTTAAAACAGGTAAATACGCTTTAGCTAAAACTCTTTTTATCAAATACTTAGATAATGTTACCGTTTCGAGTAATAATATTGCTAAGGCCAAAAAATATATTAAAGATTGTGATTTTAGCCAAGTGGCAATAAAAAATCCAGTAAAATTTAAACCAGTAAACATGGGTGCTGCAGTAAATTCGGTGCATGATGAATATATGGCTGCCGTAACTGCCGACGAAAGTAAGCTAATATTTACCCGCCAAATAGATTTTAAAGAAGACTTTTATCAAAGCGATAAAATAAACAACACTTGGAACGAAGCCCAATTTTTAAGTCCTGTATTAAGTACAGCCGATTATAATGAAGGTGCCCAATGTATATCGCCCGATGGGCAATACCTTTTTTTTACAGGTTGTAATAGGCCAGATGGCTTTGGTAGGTGCGATATTTTTATATCTAAAAAAGATGGAAACAATTGGCTAGTTCCAAAAAATTTAGGTTTCCCAATAAATACCCGAAACTGGGAATCGCAACCTTCTATATCGGCCGATGGCAGAACGATATATTTTGTAAGCGATAGAAAAGGGGGCTTTGGTGGCTACGATATCTGGGAAAGCGAATTAGATAGTACAGGCTCTTGGGGTATTCCTACCAACCTAGGGCCCACTATTAATACCCCTTATGATGATATGACACCTTTTATACACCCCGATAATAAAACCCTTTACTTCTCGTCGGATGGATGGATAGGGCTTGGTAGTAAAGATATTTTTTTATCACGCCTTAGCGAAAATAATAAATGGGGATTACCCGAAAACCTAGGCTACCCGATTAATACCTTTAATGATGAGGCCGGTTTAATTATCAACCCTAGTGGCGATACCGCTTATTTTTCATCAAATCAATTTGCTGGTTTTGGTGGCCTAGATTTATACCATTTTGATATTGAAGCAAAAAAAATAAAACCCATTTATACCAATTATGTAAAAGGAAAGGTATATGATGCTAAAACTAAACTTCCGCTAGAGGCCGAAATACAAATTTTGGATTTAAAAACAGGAGATATTTTACTTCATTCGTACGCAAACAAAATGGATGGCAGTTTTTTAGATATTTTACCTCAAGGTACAGAGTTTGCCCTAATTGCTAGTGCCAATGGTTATTTGTTTTTTTCGGAAAGTTTTGAACCTACTTACCACAAATTAAACGAGCCAGTGGAATTAGATATCCCATTACAAATGATAGAAGTAGGAAAAAATGTAGTTTTAAAAAATATATATTTCGAAAACAATAAATATAATTTAAAGCCACAATCAAAAGCCGAACTTCAAAAACTTTTTGTTTTTTTAGGGTTAAACCCCACTGTAAAAATTGATATTGAAGGGTTTACCGATAATATAGGTAACAATGAACAAAATCAACTTTTATCTGAAAATAGGTCGAAATCGGTGTATCAATATTTAATTAATAACGGCATTAAGCCCAACAGGTTACATTACCGAGGTTTTGGTGCCAGCAAACCTATTGCCGATAATAGTACTGAACTTGGTAAAGCTAGCAATAGGCGTACCGAAATTGTGATTAAAGGTAAATAGCCATTCATAAAAATAATTTAAGTAATATAAAAATTAAACACTTATACCTTTGAAAAAAAGTATTGTGCCACAAAATCTATTAAGAGATACCCCTTTTTACAATATATTTGGAGTTATTATTAAAAAACTAAAGTGCGATTTGCTGTTAAATCTTAATTCTTATTTTCTTAAAATTTTTTTATAAAAAATTTTTTACCAAAAAAAGTTTTTATCTTTATTAAATCGGTACTTTTTTGAATATCTATTTTTGTATTTTATTTATCAAATATGAGTTTTATATTAAACCCTGTTGATGTTGTTGAAACTATTGATTGTAATGATTTTACAAAAAACTATCTTAAAGCAAATAAGCCACTTGTAATTAAAAACCTTGCTAAAGAGTGGCCAGCGTACAATAAATGGAACCCCGAGTATCTAAAAAAAATGGTAGGTAACCCTTTGGTACCCCTTTACGATAACGCTAAAGCCGACCCATCAAAACCAATAAATGCCGCAGCTACAACTATGCATTTTGGCGATTATATAAATTTGATACAAAACCAACCTACCGAATTACGAATATTTTTTTTTAACATTTTTAAGCATGCACCTCAATTGTTAAACGATGTAGTTATTCCTAAAAATCTAATGGGTGGCTTTATAGAAACTATGCCTGCTATGTTTTTTGGAGGTTCAAATTCGGTAACATTTTTACATTATGATATTGATTTACCGCATATATTTCACACACATTTTTGTGGTAAAAAGCATGTTATACTTTTCGAAAATAAATGGAAACGAAGGCTATATTGCTTGCCTAACGCTACCTATGCGCTAGAAGATTATGACGTATTACACCCCGATTTTAAAAAATTTCCTGCCCTAAAGGGTGTAATAGGCCAACAAGTGTATTTACAACATGGCGATACGCTATTCATGCCTAGTGGTTACTGGCATTGGATGAAATATGTAGAAGGTTCGTTTTCGTTAAGTTTACGAGCGTGGGATGCATCGTGGCCACGTAAAGCACATAGCCTGTATAATTTGGCTATAAAAGGTGGCCTTGATAGTGTTTTAAAAATGATGTTTAAAAAAAAATATATCAGTTTTAAAGAAAAACTAGCTATTAAATGGGCCGAAGAAGCTTTTCTTAAAAACAGTCCACAATAGTAAAAATATTTTTATCGTATAAATTTTAGCCACTAATTTCGGTATCTGAAGGTAGCCAAACACTTATTGCTGTACCTTTGCCTAAGCTCGAATCTATTTCAATAGTTCCATTTAATAATTTTATACGTGTGTGTAAGTTTTTAAACCCAATTCCTTTAAAATTAGCAATTTGGGAGCTATCAAAACCCTTACCATTATCCTCAATCATAATAGCTAGCCCATCATTATCTTTTAAAATTTGAATATCTAAAACCGATGCACCAGCATGTTTAATTACATTATTAACTGCTTCTTGTATTACACGGTATAATACAGTTTCGGTATTGGTAGCTAGGCGTTTGGTAATGCCAGTTACGTCTAAATTTATTTTTAAACGGCGTTCATCTACTTTGTTTATAAAATCTCGTAATGCCGAAACCAATCCCATTTTGAGCAATACGTTTGGCATCATTTGATGCGAAATGCTTCGTATTTCTTTGCAACTTTCATCAACCAATAAAATAGTTTTTTCGAAATTTAATTGCGTAGCTTTTTCTTTAAAAACTAAATCATGTTGCATTCCCGAAAGGTTCATTTTTACTGTCGAAAACAATTGCCCAACACCATCGTGTAAGTCGCTCGCAATCCTACTTCGTTCGTTATCTTCGGCTTCAATAATAGCTTTTGTAGCAATATCTTGTTGTTTAATAATAGTTTGTTGTAAAATATTTTGTTGTTTTATTTTATTTCGATTAAAAAATAATACAGAAAAAGCAACAGACAGCAAAAAGAAAACACCCAAAAAAGTGGCTAAGTAATTTCGTTTATTGATAGTAAGTTTTTGAATAATGTTTTCTTTATTTAGTAACGATATTTTTTTTTCTTTGCTTAACACATCGTATTTAGTTTGTAGTTGAAGCATTTCTTTTGTGTTTTCGGCATTTATAAATTCACTTTTAGCTTGTGCACTTAGTTTGTAGTAGTTAAATGCTAATTTATAATTGTTATTTTTTGATGCAAGGGTAGATAGGTTTTCTAGTGCATCATGCACCAGTTCTTTTGCATTTATTTTTTTTGCAAGCGTTAAAGCATTAATAAGATATACTTCGCTTCGTTTTAATTCCCCCATTTCGCAATATAAATTTCCCAAATTATTGCCTATAGCGGCTAAAAGCCAGTCGTTTTTGGTTTTTGATGCGTAATGCACTGCAAACTTATAATGCTTAGCAGCTTGAGAAAATTTACCAGTTACTTTATTTAAAATGGCTAAGTTATTGTGTGTAATGCAAATATTTGTATTTATATCAAGTTTTTTATAGTAACTTAAAGCTTTATAATAAACATGTTCGGCTTTACTATACGCTTTTTGCTGTTCGTAAACAGTACCCATGTTATTTAAACAATCGGCTATTAATTTACCGTCTTTAGCTTTTAACCCCAAATTATATGCCGTTTGATAATATTTCAAGGCAACATTAAATTTTTTCCAGCTCAAATACAATGCACCAATATTTTTAAATATTTTGGCATTAAGTACAGGGTTGTTTTTAGTATTAAATTTTAAAGCATTTTGATAATGTTTAAAGGCTTGGGTGTTATTACCAAAGTCGGCTTCTAAATTGCCTATTTCGTTAAAATAATACGATAGTAAATCTACTTTTTTATCTTTAAATGCTTCATTTAAACCTGTTTTATAAACCAATAATGCTTTTTTAGTTTCGCCTTGTTCGCACAATTTTTGTGCTTTAATGTTATACGTATTAAATTTACTATGTGTAGTTAAATGGGTTGCTTCTCCGTTATTTTTGTCGGATGCGCATACAAAAATACTTAGGATAAAAAAAAGTAAAACTGTAAAAATTTTAAGCATAAAAATTGGTTTAAAAATGCAGGACTTACACAAATTCAATTTTAACAAAAAAATTGTTTTTAAAAATAATATACATGCGATTTTAGCTAAATACTTAATAAATAATCAAATACGTATTATTCACATACTTTAATTGAATTAACCATTATCGATAATTTTCCTAAAATTAATAGAATAATAATTTTAATGGCTTAACATTGGTAAAAAAATTAGGCATATACTAATAAATGGCGCATTTAGTTTATTTTTACAAAAATAAATGAAAGAGCTAGCATACCTAAATAAATTTTTATACAAATACCGCTATAAATTACTCCCCGGTGCATTGTTTGTAATTTTATCAAACCTTTTTGCTGTATTACCAGCACAAGTAATTCGGTTAGCTTTTGATTTGGTGAACGATAATATTGCATTGTACCAACTTTTTTACGGGTTTAATCGCCAAACAATTATACACCAAGTATTTGGTAATAGTTTATTAATGTTTGGTATGTTGGTGCTATTATTGGCTTTAATAAGAGGCATGTTTTTGTTTTTTATGCGCCAAACAATCATTTTAACTTCAAGGCGCATCGAGTTTGACTTAAAAAACGAAATTTATAATCATTATCAGCAACTTTCGCTTTCATTTTATAGACGAAACAATACAGGCGATTTAATGGCCAGGGCCACCGAAGATGTAGGCCGAGTGCGCATGTATGTTGGCCCAGCCATTATGTACACCATTAATACAGCAGTTCTTTTTGTACTTACCATTGCCGCAATGTTAAGTGTAAATATCACACTTACAATATTTTGCTTGTTACCTTTGCCCGTATTGGTATTTAGTATATACAAGGTTAACAGGTTAGTAAACTTAAAAAGCGAAAAAATTCAACAACGTTTAAGCACATTATCGGCTTTTGTGCAAGAAACATTTTCGGGCATCAGAGTATTAAAATCGTACGGACGATTGGCTTATGTGCGTATGGGCTTTAATACACATAGCGATAGTTACAAACACGAATCGCTTGATTTGGTAAAAACACAGGCATTATTTTTTCCTTTAATGCTAATGATGGTAGGCTTAAGCACCTTAATAACGGTGTATGTTGGCGGTTTGCAAGTAATTTCAGGTAGCATTACAGCTGGTAATATTGTAGAATTTATAGTGTATGTAAATCAACTTACTTTCCCCATTACTTCATTGGGATGGGTTACTTCGCTTATACAACGTGGGGCAGCATCACAAAAAAGAATTAACGAATTTTTAAAAACAAGCTCCGAAATTAAAAATCCAAACCAACATATACAACTTATCGAAGGTGATGTTAGTTTTAAAAATGTATCGTTTACATACCCCGATACAGGTATTAAAGCTTTAAATAATGTATCGTTCGAAGTTAAAAAAGGTACGGTTTTGGCTATAATTGGCAAAACAGGTTCGGGTAAATCAACCATTGCCAACTTATTAATGCGAATGTACGATGTTAATAGTGGTCAAATTAAAATCAATAACAATGAAATAAAACAAATAAACTTAGAACATTACCGTAGCCAAACAGGTTTTGTGCCTCAAGAGGTTTTTTTGTTTTCGGATACTATTGCCCGCAATATTGCATTTGCAAACCTCCAAATAAATATGCCCCAAATTATTAAAGCAGCAAAAGATGCTGTGGTTTACGATAATATTATGGGTTTTGAAAAACAGTTTGATACCCTTATTGGCGAAAGAGGAATTACCCTTTCGGGAGGACAAAAACAACGTATATCTATTGCTAGAGCCATTATAAACGAACCCAAAATACTTATTTTTGACGATTGCCTATCGGCAGTAGATACACAAACCGAAGAAAAAATTTTAAAAAATTTATTCAAATTAATGCAACATAAAACCAGTATTATTATTGCACATCGAATTTCGACCATAAAAAATGCCGATAACATTATTGTTTTAGATAATGGAAGCATTGTTGAACAAGGTAATCATACCCACCTGATGGCTTTAAAAGGAGTTTATTCAAGTTTATTTAAGCAGCAACTACTCGAAGAACAAAAAAAATAATTTTAACAGGCGTATTATTATTAATTTTTGATTTATTTTTTTTATTTAATAAAGATGTAAAATTTTGAATTATAAATAGTTAATAAAACCTCTAGGGTGTAATTATTTAGTAAAAAAAATGAAACATGTATAGTAAAAAATTATTTTAAAATTTTAGAGGTTATAACTTAGTTAAATATTGTTTTAAATTATAGTATAAAGGCGGGTATAAACTTTAAAATGTATGATTTATAGATAGTTGCTTAGGGCTTAACTACTGCATACATATCCATTGATAGTGAAAACTTGCTTTTCAATTAGTTACCAAACGGGCAAATATCTAATTTAATTGAATGCAGTTAAAATAATAAAAGGAGAAAAATGTTGTTGCATTTTACAGAATCAATCAGGCAACATTTGTACTCAAAGATTACATAATTCGAAGATTTTTTTGTTAATGATTTTATGCTTTTTGAGATTTGTAAAATGGCTTGTAATAATAGAATTAAAATCTGCAAAGCTGATTTTTCAAACCGCACCCGACAAAGGTTTCTGCACTTCTCAAGATACTTGGATTTATGGTTATAAACTTCATTGAGTTTGTACTCTTTATAAAAATCAATTCGGATGTAAAAAACAAGCTTAAATCTTTAAAAAATCAAGGGAAAGAATAGAAACTTCATTTTATTAACAGTGCCACAAATTTATGATTAGGCGATTACGCTAAGTATTTGGGTTGTTTTAAAACTAGAATTTTAGCTAAAATAACTACTTAAACTCCGATTAAATTCACCATAAAATTATTTTTGACATACTTACTAACAATATCGAAACACAAATAATTCAATTACACCCAACGGGTAAAAAATAAATTTTTAAGCACTGCTACGGCGGATATTAAATTTAAAACCTGAAAATTTTGTTTAAGCAAAGTTATTTTGGTAGTAGATATTAAATTGTTGTTTCATCGTACTTTGAATACGCAGTAAAATATTTATAAAATAAGGGTATAGTTTCGATGCCTTTGTAGAAGTTAAAAACATCATATTTTTCGTTGGGCGAGTGTAAGCTATCGCTATCTAAACCAAAACCCATTAAAACGGTTTTTAAACCTAGTTCTTCTTCAAAAAGTGCAACAATAGGTATACTACCACCACCCCGTGTAGGTACTGGTTTTTTGCCAAATGCTTCTTCAATAGCTAATTGTGCTGCTTTAAAAGCAATAGAATTTGTGGGTGTTAAATAGGGTTGTCCGCCATGGTGCGCTATAACATTTACTTTTACGCTTGGTGGTGCAATGGCTTTAAAATGAGCAGTAAATAAATCGGATATATTTCGCCAACATTGCCCAGGCACTAGGCGCATAGATATTTTTGCATAAGCTTTTGAGGGTAAAACAGTTTTTGTACCTACACCAGTATAACCTCCCCAAATACCGTTAACTTCTAAAGTAGGTCTTATGCCTGTACGCTCGATGGTGGTATATCCAACTTCACCCCATACTTCATTAATACCTAAATCAGTTTTATAATCGTTTAAATTAAAAGGCGCTGCGTTTAATTCTTTCCGTTCACTATCTGTTAGCTGTATAATATTATCGTAAAACCCAGGTATGTTTACCCGGTTATTTTCATCGTGTAGGCTGGCTATCATTTGGCATAAAATGGTGGCTGGGTTGGCCACTGCGCCTCCGTAAACGCCCGAGTGTAAATCTTTATTGGGCCCAGTAATTTCTACTTCCATGTAAGCAAGGCCACGGAGGCCCGTTTCAAGCGATGGGTTTTCCATACTTATCATCGAAGTATCAGATATTAAAACTACATCGGCTTTTAAGCGTGTTTTATTTGCTGTCACAAAATCGCCTAAATTATCGGAACCTACTTCCTCTTCGCCTTCTATCATAAATTTAATATTACAGGGTAGGGTTTGGGTTTGCATCATTAGTTCAAAAGCTTTTATGTGCATATAAAACTGGCCTTTATCATCGCAAGCACCACGGGCGTAAATTTTACCCTCTCGTACAGTAGGTTCAAACGGTGGGGTATGCCAAAGGTCTAAAGGGTCGGGAGGCTGCACATCGTAATGGCCATACACCAATACGGTGGGCAGGTTTTTATCTATAATTTTTTCGCCATATACAATAGGATTGCCTGCGGTTTGGCAAACTTCAACGGCATCGGCACCAGCCAAAATTAATTTTTGGGCCACAAAATTTGCTGTATTAATAATATCGGTGTGGTATGCAGGGTTAGCACTTATTGATGGGAAACGAAGTAACTCGAAAAGCTCGTTTAGAAAGCGTTGTTTATGGATTTCGATATAGGTTTTAATGATTTGCATAAAGTATTTTTTTGTAAAAATGTAATAGATTAGGTACTTAAAACAATAAATTTAACAATTTCTAATAATAAATAATTTTTAAAAGCAATTTTACATCACATTGTAAAAATTATGTAAAACGTAGCAAAGCATAAATTGCGAGCAAACAAATACGGCTAGTGTAATTAAGATTTTTTTATCTTGGCAATAAAATAGCTTTGTAATTAAAAAAACTTTTAAATTATGTTAAAAAACTCGGTTTTACACAAAAATAATACCCGTGGTGGTGCTAATCATGGTTGGTTAATAGCCAGGCATTCGTTTAGTTTTGCTAATTATTATAACCCCGATAAAATGCATTTTGGTGCATTAAGGGTACTTAACGATGATATTATTGCTGCAGCAAAAGGGTTTGGTATGCACCCACATAACAATATGGAAATTATTACTATACCCTTAGCTGGAGAGCTAGAGCATAAAGATAGCATGGGCAATACAGCCGTAATAAAAAAAGGTGATATTCAAATATTGAGTGCGGGTAGTGGTATTAAACACAGCGAATACAATAAAAGTAAAGATAGCGAAGTGCAACTATTGCAAATATGGGTAATGCCCAATTGTATAAATATTACCCCTTCGTACGATCAAATATCGTTAAACGTTGCAGATAGATACAATAATTTACAGCTAATAGTTTCGCCTAATAAAACCGATGAAGGAGTTTTTATTAGGCAAAATGCGTGGTTTTACTTGGCCGATTTTGATACCAATTTTACGCAAAATTATACGTTAAAAAGCAAAGGGAATGGGGTGTATGTATTTAACCTAAAGGGGCAACTAAAAGTAAATGATACCCTACTAGATAGCCGAGATGGCTACGGTGTGTGGGATGTAGCGGAAATTAATTTAACCGCACAATCGCGAACCGAGTTTTTAATGATGGAAGTACCCATGGCAGGATTTTAAAGTATAAGGTTTTGGGCGCTTAGCTAAGTTGGCGTTTTTTTACCTCAAAACAGCTATTTGGCAAGCTAATATTGATGCAAAACCAAAATTGAATACCCAAAAATTATTTGATTGCATGTGATTATCAATACTGTATTTTTAAAATTTTATAAAATATTTATTTCTTACACCTAAGGTTGTTTAGTATCAAAACAAAATGCTTGTTTTTTTTGTAAAATTAATAGTATGTAAAAAAATTGTTTTTTATTTATAAATAACTAATTTACAGTAAATTAAAACATATTAACAACAATTAATATGTTTAACTTGAAAAAAAAAAAGTTACAAAATTAGTTTCAAAATATAAATTATTCTTTTTTATAAAAAAACATGCTACATTAGCCGTGTAAACAATAACCAATCACCATTTATTAATTTAATTGATTAAATAAAATGAAAAAATTTGAAGAAGTAAAAAAATTAATTGCCGACTTAGAAAGCGATGCTGACAAATTTTACAACAAAGGCAATAGCGCTGCAGGTACAAGGGTAAGAAAAGGAATGCAAGATTTAAAAAACTTGTCGCAAGCGATTCGTTTAGAAGTGCAAGAAACTAAAAACAAAGAAGCAGGAAAATAGTAGTATTTACTTGTTTTTTTTTAATGCCTCACTTTATAAAAAGGGAGGCATTTTTGTTTTTATATTACAATATAATAGTTTATCTACACACAATTTTATTTAAAATTGTAATTTATTATAAAATGATATTTAATAATCAACAATTATTTAAACATATACTTGATAAGCAAAAACAACTTGAACTTGTGCCATCAAATATAGTAATTGCTAATTGGGCTAAACATTTAATCGAATTTTTATTTCCCGAGCAAGCTACCAAATTATTTGTATCAGTTGAAGCCATGCAAGTACAATTTGATGGCTTGGCAGCCGAGCTTACCGCCATATTAAACGCTACCACAGCCTGTTATAATTGTAATAATGAGGCTAAAGTAACTGCTTTTTTTGAAAATGTACCTGCTTTATATGCCCTTTTAAACACTGATATACAGGCCTTGCTTGAAGGCGACCCAGCCGCTTTAACCGAATTTGAAGTTATACGTACGTACCCTGGCTTTTATGCAGTTTCGTTTTACCGAATTGCCCACGCATTATTAAAATTACACATTCCGCTTTTGCCCCGTATTTTAACCGAATATGCCCACTCGGTAACAGGTATTGATATACACCCAGCGGCTCAAATTGGCGAATATTTACACATCGACCATGGCACAGGCATTGTAATAGGCGAAACTGTGGTAATAGGTAAGCATGTAAAAATTTATCAAGGCGTTACCCTAGGCGCATTAAGCGTCGAAAAACAATTGGCAGGTACTAAACGACACCCTACCGTGGGTAATAATGTGGTAATATATTCTGGTGCTACCATTTTGGGAGGACAAACCATTATAGGAAACAACTGTATTATAGGCGGTAATGTTTGGCTTACACATAGTGTAGCCGATTATACAAAAGTTTATCACGAAAGTGGCACAAAAATTATAAGTGTATAAAATATATGGCTGGCATTATAGATTTAATAGGCAATACCCCTTTGGTAGAAATAAAAAGGCTAAACCCCTACCCTAATGTAAAAATATTTGGTAAGCTTGAAGGTAACAACCCGGGCGGAAGCGTAAAAGATAGAGCCGCTTATAATATGATTAGCAGTGCTTTGCAGCGAGGCGAAATTAACAGCAATACGATACTTATTGAGGCTACAAGTGGCAATACTGGTATTGCATTAGCTATGATAGCATCGTTATATAGCTTAACTATCGAACTAGTAATGCCTGCCAACTCTACCCGCGAGCGTACTTTAACAATGGAGGCTTTTGGCGCTAAAGTTACGCTTTTAGATAGCATCGAAACCTGCAGAGATTATGCCGAAGAAAAAGGGAAACAAGCCAATTACTTTTTGCTCAACCAATTTGCCAACCCCGATAATTATTTAGCACATTATAAAACCACAGGACCAGAAATTTGGCGAGATACCGAAGGCGAAATAACTCATTTTGTAAGCTCAATGGGTACAACAGGTACCATTATGGGTAACTCTATGTTTTTAAAACAACAAAACCCAGCTATACAAATTATAGGTTGCCAACCTACTGAGGGGGCTAGCATTCCGGGCATTCGCCGATGGCCCGAAGCCTACTTACCCAAAATATTTGATGCCACAAGGGTAGATAGAGTTATGGAGGTATCCGATACCGAAGCTATAACAATGGCTCGAAAAATGGCAAAAGCAGAAGGCATTTTTGCAGGCATGAGCTCGGGAGGTGGGCTAAGTTGTGCTTTAAAACTTGCTGCCGAACTACAAAGTGGTTTTATTGTATTTATTGTATGCGACCGAGGCGATAGGTATTTAAGCAGTAACTTATTTGGTTAAAAGCAATCAATAAAAAATTAAGTGCATTACTTACTACAAATGGTAATATAAAGGTAAAAAGCAATCAATTTAATGGTTTGATAAAAGGATTTTATAAATTTGTAACATCTAAAAAAAAATAAAAATGTATCCAGAATATTTAGTTGCCCCCATGCGTAGCGATTTAACAAATGCGGGATTTGAAGATTTAAAATCGGCCGAAGCCGTAAAAAACGCTATTGAAGCCACAGGTACTACCTTTGTTGTTGTAAATTCGGTATGTGGTTGTGCCGCAGCCAATGCCCGACCAGCTGCCAAAATAGCCGCTTCGGGTAAACACAAGCCCGATAAATTAATTACCGTTTTTGCAGGCGTAGAAAAAGATGCCGTAAATGCAGCCCGAAATTTTATGGCTCCATACCCACCATCATCACCCTCTATGGCCTTATTTAAAAATGGTAAATTGGTACACATTATCGAACGCCACCAAATAGAAGGCCGCCCAGCTCAAATGATAGCCGATAACTTAGCCAATGCCTTTGAGCAGTATTGCTAGCAATTTTAACACCATTTAAAAAAAGCTATAAAAAATAAGCTTGGCATTTTAAACTTAGCAAAATTGATTACGAAGGTCGAAATCAATTTTACCATTTGTAATAAATATTTTTAACCTTATGACAAAAGAAAACTTGCAGGATTTAAGAGATAGGGTAACTTCTCTGAGGAGGCATCTTTGACCTTGATACCAAAACATATCAACTACACCGCGAGCAAGACTTAACCCTACAACCAGGCTTTTGGGATAAGCCCAAAGAAGCCGAAAAGGTACTACACGCCATCAACACCAAAAAAATATGGATTGATGGCTACCAAAAAGCTGTTTCGGCAATTGATGATTTGGGTATACTATTCGAGTTTTTTCAGGATGGCGATGCCACCAACCAAGAAGTAGATGAGGCTTACACCGATGCCTTAAAAATTGTTGAAGAACTGGAATTTAAAAATATGCTTTCGGCCGAGGAAGACCAACTTAATGCCGTATTGCAAATTACCGCTGGGGCGGGAGGTACCGAAAGTTGCGATTGGGCGGCCATGCTAATGCGCATGTACATTATGTGGGGCGAAAAAAATGGCTACAAAGTTACCGAGCAAGATGCACAAGAAGGCGATGTAGCGGGTATAAAAACGGTTACGATACAGTTTGAAGGTGCTTTTGCCTACGGTTACCTTAAAGGCGAAAACGGCGTACACCGCCTAGTGCGTATTTCGCCATTTGATGCCAATGCCAAACGCCACACATCTTTTGCATCGGTATATGTGTACCCACTGGTAGATGATACGATTGAAATTGAGGTAAACCCATCGGAAATCGAATTCGAAACTTTTAGGTCGGGCGGGGCGGGTGGCCAAAATGTAAACAAGGTTGAAACCGCTGTACGCTTATACCATAAACCAAGTGGCATAATAATAAAAAACCAAGAATCTCGCTCGCAGTTACAAAATAAAGAAAACGCTATAAGGCTTTTAAAATCACAGCTATACGAAATAGAAATCCGTAAACGCATGGAAGCATCGGCCACGGTGGAGGGAAATAAAAAGAAAATTGAATGGGGTTCGCAAATACGAAATTATGTTTTACACCCCTACAAATTAGTGAAAGATTTGCGCACAAATTACGAAACATCTAACGCACAAGCAGTATTAGATGGCGAATTAAACGAGTTTTTAAAATCTTATTTAATGGAGTTTGGCGGGTAGTTTTTTTGATGTGATGTAAAATTTATACAAACCATTTAAAATAACTTACGCCTGAAAATTTAATAGATGGATAAATAATTTTTTATTCAAAATTTAAATTAATGAAATAAAATTTGGTTAAAACCACATTTTTGCTTTTTATCAAATATAAAACACAAGCAAAATAAAGTAATTAAGTTTACATTAAATATTTGTTTGTTATAAGTTTTTACTTTTAAAAACTTAGTTTTTTTAGCGTAAAATAACCTGCAATATTATTGGGATATTAGAATGTTTGTACACTTTAAAATAATTTTTTAGGCTTTTGCAAGCAATACTAGCTTTTTTAACACAAAAAAAAAACAAACATATCGAACGATATTTTAAGAAAATGATGTTTTAATTAGATACAAAATAATTTATCGTTATTTGCACCTAAACAACAGAATTTTAAACTCATGAAAATCCTTATATTTATCTCTTTTTTAGGTTTAACTAGCATTAGCCAAGCCCAAAAACCTATATTTACTAGTGCAAAAGTAAAAGCAGTAAAAGTTTACAATAGCTCTGCACAAATACAACAGCAAGCAAGCATAAACTTACCCAAAGGTACAAGCGAAATTATAGTAAAAAATATAGCCGATGATATTCAAGAGAATAGTATACTAATAAACGCTCCAGCATCGCTTACTATTTTATCGGTACAATTTACTAATAATTATATTGCAGAATTTGAGCTAAACGAAAATAATCCCACCATAAAAAAAGTAAGAGACAGCATTATTTTTTACACTAAAAGCTTACAAAAACTAGAAATCGAAAAAACATCTTTATACAAAACCTTAGAAGTATTAGACAAAAACCAGCAAGTATATGGGCAAAATTCGGGTTTAAATTTTACCGAATTGGTAAAATTGATTGACTATTATAAAACAAAACGTACCGAAATAAACCTACAAATTACTTCTTTAGACGATAAAGTTACATTATTTAACGAAACCCTTAAAAAACTAAATACCAAACTCGAAATAGGTACTAAAAACGCCGAAAAAACATCAAACGGAAAATTAATTATACAGGTAATAAACGATTTGCCAAGCAAAACCGACCTTTTTATTAGTTATTTATCAAACAATGCCAGCTGGACACCCTTTTACGATTTGCGAGCCAACATTATTACCGAGCCTATTAGCTTAATGTACAAAGCACAGGTTACACAAAATACGGGTATTGATTGGCTTGAAGCAAAACTTAGCTTATCAAGCGAAAATCCGAACCAAAATAATACCGAGCCTATTCTTTACCCTTGGATATTACAGTACAAACTACCTATGGCGCAATATATTAAAAGAAGCACTAACCACATTGCTAACGAAGTGCTTGCAAATGCGCCTACTCCATTACTTGAAAATAAAGCTAGCGATATGATGATATCTACGGTGAATACATCGATAAACGAAAACAAATTGAGTTTAACATTTGATACAGCCACACCTTACACCATTTTATCTAACGGAAAAGTGCACAACGTAGCCTTAAAACAAGTAAAACTACCTGCATTATACCAATATTATGCTGCCCCCAAAATAGAAAATGAGGCTTTTTTAATAGCCAAAATAACAGATTATGCCAAGTATAATTTACTAGAGGGCCAAGCTAATATAATTTTTGAGGATACGTATATAGGTAAAACAAATATTAACCCAAGTGCTACAACAGATACTTTAAAGCTAAGCATGGGGCGTGATAAAAAAATAACCATTTCACGCAATAAAGTACTTGAAAAATCGGGGATAAAATTTTTATCAACAAAAAAAGAGCAAACATTTACTTACGAAGTTATTATACGTAACAATAAAAAAGAAAGTATACAACTACTACTTAACGACCAATACCCATTAAGCAACGATAAAGAAATTGAAATAAATTTGCTACAAAGCGATAAAGCCGAAATAAATACCGAAACAGGTAACCTGTTGTGGTTGCTAAGCCTTAAACCTTACGAAACTAAAAAAATAAGATTTAGCTATACTATAAAATATGCCAAAGAAAAAGTGATTGATAACTTGTAAATGTATATAGATGCTTATAAACTATTGGTAACGTTTTGCAATAAAGCACCAATATAAGTTATTATTTTTTTGTTGTTAATTTACTGTTAATAAATACGATACCTTATTGTTTGATAAAAAAAATTATTATTTTTGAAGCTTAAGTTTTAATTTATCAAATTATGGATAAAAATTTTACATTGCTTAACTTATTAAAAATCAACATCTGTAATTTTAAAAACAACTTTTTATACCTCATTTTATATGCAGTTATCGCCTTTTGCCCTCTGTTTACCTTTTCACAATCTATATTTAGCAACCCCATTACTGGCACTAACCCTAGCTATACCAACCCCTATACAGCTGGTCAAGTTGTTGATGCCAACCTAAGTGTATCGGGTATAGGTTATGGTAGTGGCTTAACTGCCACTGCAGGAAACGATAGATATAACTTAAAATCGTGGCCAACTGGGGCATTGTCTGCTAATGCATATATCGAGTTTGTATTAACCCCTAACAGTACTTTTAAAATAAATTTTACAAGTTTAGTTTATACAGGTTCGAGTTCTGCAAACGCACCAGCTAATTTAGTATTACGTTCAAGTGTAGATAATTTTACTACCGATATTTCGGTAGTTAGCCCTTTAGGTGCTACTATTGGTTTATCGGCTGCTGTTTTTCAAAATATTACCAATGCTATTACCTTTCGTATTTATGGCTATAATGCCATTGCGGCTACAGGAACTTTTTCGATAAATAATTTTACATTTAACGGTACAGTAGTACCCACCAATCCTATTTTACCCGTAATATCAAGCCCATTAACAGTAAGTAATGTAATAAATATTCCCTCGGTACCCTACCAAATTACTGCTAGCAATTTCCCTTCTAGCTTTAATGCTACGGGTTTACCACCAGGTTTAAGCATTAATACCTCCACTGGGCGCATTACAGGCACCCCCACCAGTTTAGCCGGTTCCCCTTACAGTGTAACTATTTCGGCTATAAATGCTGCTGGTACCAGTAGTACAACTTTGGTTTATACTGTAAGCCCACAATCTTGTGCGGTTACAGGAAATATAACATGGAGTTTTGATGCACCAAGTGCGAGCCCATCATCAAACACAACTAGTAATTTAACCATTTCGGATATTACAAGAGTTAATAATAGATCATCATTAACTATGCTCGAAAAAAGTTCAATTTCGTCTGGTTATTTGGGGGTTTCGGGTAATTATAATGCTGGGGTAGGTGTATTTGATGATGTATTAAACACCAGCACAAGTACCTATTTCGAGTTTACATTAACACCAGCCGCCAATTATACCAGTACACTTACGGCAATAGAATTTGGCACACGAAGCTCGGGCTCAGGTCCAGTAAATTACAGTATTAGATCTAGCCTTAACAGCTATGCAAGCGATATTGCAACCGAAGCAATTTCAAATAATAGTACTTGGACATTAAGAACACCCAGTTTAAGTCCCACACAAAGCGGCACTGGCACAGCTGTAACTTATAGAATATATGGATATGGCGGTGCTGGAGCCACCGCTGGAGCTGTAAAACAATGGCGCATTGATGATGTAAAACTTACTGTTGATGTTACACGTACTCCTCCTACTGTATATGCCATTACCAACAATGGCACAAGCTATTGTGCTGGCGGTGTAGGCATAGCTGTTGGTCTTTCTGGGTCGCAAACCGGGGTAGATTATCAATTAATTTTAAACAGCAATACTACTATTGGGCCAATAGTAGCTGGTACTGGTTCGGCCATTTCGTTTGGTAACCAAACATCTGCCGGCACATATACAGTAAATGCTGTGTATAATGGTACTACTTGCGTATCTGATATGAGCAATCCTTTTAACCTATCAATAAATAGTGTAAACACCTGGACAGGTACCACAAGTACCGCCTGGGAAGATGCTACCAACTGGGCTTGCGGTGTAGTACCTAATGCTGGTACAGCACAAATAAATATAGGTACAGCAGCTAACCAACCGGTGCTTAATAGCAATATATTAATTTCGGGGATTTTAAATTTGCAAACAGGTGCCACACTTCACATAAATGGGCAAACGCTAACTTTAAATAGCATCATTATGGGTAACGGTAGTTTAATAGGTTCAGCAACTTCAAACCTTGTGGTAGATAACGAAACTGGTGCTGGCTTTAGCCTAAACTTTAATCAAAATAACGCAAGTAACCGTACTTTAAATAATTATACCCAAAACCGCAACGCTACAGTAACTCTTAGCAACCCCTTATGGATAAAGGGTGTACTCAACATTACTAGCAATACTGGCGTGTTAGGTTCGGGTGCCGGCACAGGTAACCTTACGTTACTAGCCTCGGCTGGTAATGTATCAAGCATATCATACCTTAATGCAGGTGCCGATGTAAGCGGAAACGTAAATGTACAAACTTACTTTACAGGCGGCCCACAACTAAGCAAACGAGGTACCCGCATGATAGCCTTTCCGGTGAAAGATAACCAAGCACAGCCTAAATATATTTTCGAACAAATAAAAAGCCAAATGTTTTTTACCGGCCCAGGTAATACAAGTAACAATTTTGATTTAGGTGGAAATACAAGACCTAATGCTGTAAGCATGGTAACACAAGATGAATTTAAACCCCAAGGTACTTACGCATTTACTGTAATACCTAACCTTATAACACGCACCATACCCGCAACTGCTTATTTCTTTTTTTACCGTGGCGATAGAGTTAACAATGTTTTTAACAAACTAAACGAACCCTTTGCCGACCCCGAAAATGTTACTGTAACCTACAATGGTCCTATTAACAAAGGTAATATTGATATTGCCGTTACCCACACCCCAAACATAGGCGATAATTATAACGGTATATGTGCCATAGGCAACCCTTACCCTTCTATTATTGATTTTGATGCCTTTTTAACTGATAATAGCGCTAGGATCGAAGATATTATTTCAATAATTAAACCCGACCGTACAGGCCAAATAACCAAAGTAGGCAATGTAAGCACCAATAATAATTTTAACGAACCATTAGGCTCAGTATTTAATACCCCTAATACTGGTATACGTTATGTGCAACCCTGCCAATCGTTTTATGTAAAAGTAAAACCAGGGCAAAGCGGCTTGGTATCTTTCAACGAATTACACAAAGCTAGCAACATTACCACCCCCGCCCGCTTACTAAGCAGCCCTACAAAACCAATACGCAAAAATATTTTAAACGCAAAAAGTGAATTTACAGCCGAAGCTCAAAAAGTATTGATATTAGCCATTAACAATCAAACCATTAATAACGAAACAGCTATCATATTTAAAGATGGCTACCAAACTGCATACGAAAGTGTTGATGCCCCGTTACTTTCGAACCCTATATTAAACTGCGCCACTTTAAGTAGCGATGGTGTAGCCTTAGCTATAAATTTAATGCCTAATGTAAATAAAGTAAATAGCGTAAAATTATTGATTGATGCCGAAACAAGTCAAACAAATTTAAGCTTAAACTTTAAAGGGTTAAGCAATTTTACTAACCAAAACATGGTATTAAAAGATAAATATTTAAACATAAGCCAGCCCCTAGATAACGCAACTAACAATTATGTTTTTGGTATTGATAAAAGTGTGGCAGCATCTTTTGGTAGCGAACGGTTTGAACTCCAAATAAGCCCCAAAGCCACTTTAGCATTACATATTACAAAATTTGAAGTTACAGCTAAAAATAATACAGCCCTATTAAAATGGGAAGTAAGCAGCAATAAAGAAATACAAAAATTTGAAATACAAAAATCTGAAGATGGGCTCAGGTTTATCAAAACTGGCGAAACATTTATCAACACCGATACACAAAATAATAGCTACACTTTCGTGGATAATTACCCCTACCCTACCACCTATTATAAAATAAAACAAATAAATACCACAGGCAGCGATTACAGCGAAATTAAAGTATTAAACAACAACATTAAAAACCCTAACGATTACCAAATATACCCCACCAGCGTAACCGATAAGCTAAACATTAATTGTAAAAACAATATACCTACAAACCTAAGCATACAAATAATTAGCCTAAACGGTAATATTATACAAACTTACAAAGCACAACAAGCCAGTAACCTACAAGTACCCATGCAACAAATAAAACCAGGAATGTATATTGTAAAAATAAGCAATCCCAAGTCCAAAGAAAATTTATACATTAGCAAAATTACAAAGCAGTAAAATTAAAAAACACTTGCTATAAATAAGTTATTAGTACAATAATGTAAATAAAAATTTTTATTTTGCATAGCTTTATATATCTTTAGAATGAGGTTATATTTAATTCACCTTTATTTTAGAAAAAAAAACTATTTTTAGCGCAAACATATTTATTTTATCAAAAACCGATTAAATTATTAAATAAGATACATGAATAACAATTACAAAAAGTTTTTATTAAGGAATAGCGTTTTTAGTAAAGTAAAAAATAGCTTTAAGTTTTTTTTAACCACTTTCGCAACATTTTTAAGTTTACAAAGTGTTTTATTTGCCCAAATTACTAACGTTACTTTAACACCAACAAACCCACAATGTGCCGAATACACAAATGGCTCGATTTCTGTAGCTGTTAGTGGTGGTACTGCCCCTTTTAGTTACTTGTGGAACGATGGAAATACATCAGGACCGGTTAGGGCAAATTTAACCCAAGGAACATATTCTGTTGTAGTTACAGATAATTTAGGTGCTACCTTTCCAGCTCAATCTACCACCTTAGTAGATCCTTTAAAATTACAAGCAATTGGAGCAGGCTTGGGTATAGTTGATGTAGATTGTTTCGGTAAATCAACAGGTTCTATAGAAGTTAATATTATTAATGCAGTACCGCCAATTAACTATAAATGGACAAAAAATGGAGCACTAATTGGAGGTAATACCAATAAATTAGAAAATCTTTCGGCTGGAGTATATAAATTAATTGCAACAGACTCAAGAGGTTGCTTTGCCGCCCCAGATTTCCCAATTACTCAACCCACCGAAATTATGGTAAATGAATTGCCAGGCACACACGTAAACAATACCGACTTTGGGCAAAATAACGGAGTAATTAAATTAAATGTTACCGGTGGAGTATCCGGTACAAACCCAACCCCAACGTTTACATATTTATGGAACGATGGAAACACAAATAAAGAAAGGCTTAACCTACCATCAGGAACTTACACCGTTACTGTAACAGATAATAAAGGATGCTTTAAGGTTTATGAATCTAAGATTTTACCCTTAGTTATTTTTGATGTACAAGGAACTTCAGTAAATAATAAATGTTTCGCATCACCAAATGGAAGTATTACCATAACTGCAAAAGACGGTGTACCTCCGTACAAATTCAAATGGGCCGACCAAGCTAATTTTGTAACCAACCCCAACAGAAGTGGACTATCAGCTGGTACCTATACTTTAGTAGCTCAAGATGCTAACGGGTTAGGTGCTATTAGAAATTTAAATTTTACAATTACCGAACCACCACTATTATCGTTTACCAAAACTTTCACTAGCAACAAATGCTTTGGTGAAACATCTGGTGCAATTAGCTTAGATGTAGCTGGTGGTGCCCCCCCTTACCGATACATATTAAATGGGGTTACATCAGCACCATTTAGTGGTAACAATGTATCTATACCTAATTTAGCATCTGGAAGTTATACTGTTTCAATTATTGATAATGGCGGTTGCCCTACCCCTGCACAAAATGTGGATATACTTCCTCTAACGGCTTTGGCATTTAGCAGTCAGCCAGCCCCAATACCAGTACGGTGCGATAACGATAACTCGGGTGGTATTGTAGTTACTGTTGTAGGAGGTTTGCCACCTTATACCTACAACTGGTCTAACAATCCAAGCAATAACACTAACGAAAACCTTAATATTCCAGCAGGAAACTACACCTTACTAGTTTCTGATGCTTTAGGATGCCAATTACCTGCCTACAATGTTAATGTTATACGAGAAGCTAGCCCCGTAACTATAGTCGAATCGACCTTACCAAATACACATATTAATAATGATTGTTTTTTAAATACCGATGGTACCCCACAAAAAAATGGTAAAGCAACCATAGTTATAAGCGGTGGGCTTGCCCCTTTTACCGCTACATGGCTTTTCGAAAACCAACCTTTGCCTTCGCCAGTAGATAGAAATGCTAACCCTAGGCTTTTAGCCGTTGATAATTTGGCATCTGGCAGGTATTCGGTAATCATAAGCGATAATATTGGTTGCCAATCTACTCCTTTAATTATCGATATTAAACCTTTAAAAAACATTGCTAGCAACCCAATGATAGAGAACGAAAATTGCGTGGACGCTGCAAACGGTACTATTACGGTAAACCCCACCGGCGGAACACCATTTCTACCACCTTCTACCTCACCTTATACCTATCAATGGGGGCCTAACATTCCGTTAGTGCAACGTAATAGCCCAACGGTTGGGCCATTAGCCCCAGGAATTTATAGGTTAAGAATATTTGATTCAAACTCTTGTCCTTTAGATACTTCTTTTGTTATTCTTCCGGCTATCCCAATAGAAATTGGTATTGATGTAATCGAAAAATCAAACACTTGTGAAGGTGGCTCGGGTAATGGCGTTATTACTGTACCTATATCGGGCGGTAAGCCAGGTTATACCTATAAATGGTATAAAGCCGACCCTACAACTGGCGAAATTATTGGTAACGAATTACCCGAACTACCCCGAAACCCTGCATTACCTAACGATGTGGCATACCGCGACCAATTACCCGCTGGTAATTATAAAGTTGTAGTTACCGATGCCAATAATTGTGAAACAGAACTCCCCGAATTTGTGGCCACGGGCTCTATTGAAAATACTTTTTTAGTAGAAGCTGTAAGTTGTGGTAGCGCTAATTCGGGCATCGAGCCGATTCCGCTTATGTCGCCTAATGGCGATGGGATAAACGATTTCTTTAAAATTAAAGACATCGAAAAATTCCCCGATAACCAAGTAATTATTTATAACCGCTATGGTATGGAGGTATTTACACGTAAAAGGTACAATAATACCGATAGAACATTTACAGGTATAGCCAATTCGGCAATTACCAACACTGATACTAATTTAGTAGATGGGGTATATTTTTACACCATACGTACCGTACAAGACAAAAAACCTCGTTTAAATAAAGGATATATTGTAATAAAAAGATAAACTACAAAAATTAGATTTTATAAAAAAATATTTTAAAATATATGACAATTAGTACAATTTCAAATTATAAGCTATCCTTCAAAAAAGTAATAATATCGGGTGTTTTTATATTGGCTATTAGCCAGTTGAAAGCACAACAAAAACCTTTGTATACACAATATATGTTTAACCCTATGGCTATAAACCCATCGTTTATGGCTATGGACGAAATGCTAAACATTACCTTACTAGGCCGCAGCCAATGGGTTGGCTTTGAAGGTGCACCCAATACCCAAACAGTATCTATGCACACCCCTTTTAAAACCTCGAATAGTTTTTATGGTGCCATACTTACTCGCGATAATATAGGCCAAGTAATTACCGAAACTGGGGGTAACTTAGCCTATAGCCGTAGGGTAAAAATAGGCGATATTTCGTGGTTAGCATTGGGTGTAAATGGCGGTTTTAGTTATTATAATGCACTTTATAGTACCATAAGCCCAAGTAGTGTAGGCGACCCAGTTTTTATTGATGACAGAAATACCCGTTTAAACCTTGGTATGGGATTTACTTTTTTTAACAAAAAATATTATTTCGGTGTTTCATCGCCACATTTTTACGGACGCGATTTATCAGTTGAAAAAAATAATACAAAAACCTTTACCCGCCCACACTTTTTACTACAAACAGGTGGTATTTTCAAATTAAATTACGATTTAAAACTAAGGCCAAGTATTTTGATGAAATATGTAGATGGTTCGCCAGCGCAAGTAGATATTAATACTAATTTACTTGTTAAAGATTTATATTGGTTTGGTGCTGCTTACCGCTACCAAGATAGTTTTTCGTTGCTTGCTTCGGCTTATATTACACCAACTATTTTAATTGGTTATTCGTACGATATACCTAATTTTAATAACCCTAACTCGGCTCGAAAAAGCTCACACGAAATTATGTTACAGTTTAGGATGCCTGTAAAAGGTCGCGATCCATTAGCTTGTTTCTTTTAATTTTAAAGCGCATAAACCTTTACAGACCGAGCTAACGCATTTAGATTTCGTAAATAATATTACTAACTAAATCTTGTAAGTACTTGCTATTAAAAAAATAATAAAACTGCATACAATAAAAAATTTGAGTGTTGTCTCTCTATAAGTGTAACTAAGCGTCTTAAAACACGTTTTTTAAAAGCTTTATTTCTTGTGTTTTTATTCTTCATCAAGTTTTTAACAAAGTACTTTATTTAAATTGGTATTGTAAATATTTGTATAACTTTATTACATTAATTTAGCTAATTATTAACAAAATAATACTTTACCAAACTAGGATTTTTAAAGCCCTAATTTGATATTTGCCTTATCGAGTTTGTTTTGTAACTTTAGGTTACGTTCAATTATTTTATCAATTTTTTCGAGGCGTTTTATTTCATCATTAGGCGAAATTTTACCATCTCGTTTGTCTTTTTCAAGTTTGGTTTTTTCTTTTTCAATTTTTAATCGGTTATCAGCAATTTCCTCTTTAAGGTTAGCTATATCATCTTTAGCATCTTGTATTTTTTCTTTTTCTTTTATGGCTTTGTCACGTTCTTTTTTTGCTTGATTTCTTAGTTTCTCGGCCTCGTTCCTTTCTTTTTCTAAGGCATCTCGCTCTTTTTCGGCAGCTTTTTTTTCTTTATTTAATACTTTTTGCTCCTCTTTAATTTTATCTTCGGCATTTTTCTTTACTATTTCGGCTTCTTTGGCTTGTTTTTCGGCTATTTCTATTTGCTTTAAAGCTTCAAATTTTGCTTTTTCAATTGCTTTTAAAGAATCTGATACCAAAAGTAACGAATCAGTTTTTACCATTTGCGCTGATGCTGAAGCTGAAGCATATAATAGTGTACATATAAATATTGCTTTTTTCATAATTTAAGGGTTTAATTTTTAGACATAAAATTTATCTTTACCAAAAAATGTTATTTAATACTTGATTATAATAACGGCAATAGTATCGATAAATTATTTTGAGTATAATGTTATGTTAGTTAAAATAAAAAATAGTAATTAATAAAACAATAGTTTATAATTAATTTACCATATATAAACTACAGGCACTAATTATTATTTCAAATCCTTACCTCAATACCTTTTAGTTTAAGCATTGCTTTTAAATCGGGTATTAATATTTCGCCGTAATGAAAAACCGAAGCTGCCAAGGCGGCATCTACATTGCTTTTTTCAAAAACATCTACAAAATGTTGTGCATTACCTGCCCCGCCCGAAGCAATTATAGGTATGCTAATCAATTGGTTTATCTGCGTAAGCAACACATTATCAAAACCCGATTTGGTGCCGTCTTTATCCATCGAGGTAAGTAAAATTTCGCCAGCACCACGTTGTTCGGCTTGGGTAATCCAATGCTGGGTTTGCAATTGGGTAGCTATACGGCCACCGTTTAAGTGTACAAAATCGCCCCCAGGCAAATGCTTGGTATCAACCGCTAATACCACAAATTGTACACCAAATGCAGCTGCTAAATCGTTTATTAATTGTGGGTTACGTACTGCTGCCGAGTTAATAGATATTTTATCGGCACCGGCATTTAGCAATGCTTCGGCATCATGTACCGAGCTTATGCCACCGCCAATGGTAAAGGGTATATTAATTTGCTGGGCTACGGCTTTGCACATTTCAATGGTGGTTTTGCGGTTTTCTACCGTGGCGGTAATATCTAAAAACACCAACTCATCGGCCCCTTGTTGCGAGTATTGCCAAGCCAGTTCAACAGGGTCGCCAGCATCTCGCAAATCAACAAAGTTTACGCCTTTTACGGTGCGGCCATCTTTAACATCTAAACAGGGGATAATTCTTTTACTTAGCAAAGTTTTTTTATAAGGAGGTAAGCGTTTGTAAATTCCAGTTTTTAATTTCGGCAATACTAATGTGATTTTCGTAAATGGCTTTACCTACCACACAGCTTTCTATTTTTAAGTCGTTTAGTTCTTCAATATCGGCCATTGAGCTTATACCGCCCGATGCTATTAGTTTTATAAACGGCGATTGGTTTAGTAGTTTTTTATACAAATCAACCCCTGCGCCGCCTAATTTACCGTCTTTGGTAATATCGGTACAAAGGAAACGGAAGAAACCCAGTTGCAGGCATTTATCTACATAATCCATCAGTTTTATGGGCGAGCTTTCCATCCATCCCGAGTATTTTATTACCTCATCTAGCACATCAATAGCTACTACAACCTTATCCGAACATTGGTTTTTTGCACATAGTTCGGTTGCTAATTCTTGCAAAAAAGTAGGCTGTGTAATGGCTTGTGTACCTACAATTACACGGTGCATCCCATTATCTATCAATTCTTTTACTTTATCTATACTTCGCACACCGCCACCGTATTGTACTTTCATATCGGTTTTTTTAATAATATTAGCCAAGTATTTTTGGTTGCTAAAATCGCCTTTGGCACCGTTTAAATCTATAATATGTACAAGTTCGGTGCCATGGGCTTGGTACAATTCTATTTGCTCTTCTAAAGCTACTTCGTAGGTGGTTACTTGCTTGTAATCGCCCTCAACAAGGCGTACAACTTTTTTGTTTAAAACATCAATAGCTGGTATAATATACATTTTTTTTGTTAAATATGTGCAAAGTTTTGTAATAGTTTTTCGCCAGCTTCGCCCGATTTTTCGGGATGAAACTGTACGCCATAAAAGTTATTTTTTTGTATTGCTGCTGCAAAAATGTTGCCATAATTACAACTAGCGATGGTAAAATTAGTATTAAATTCTATAAAATAAGAGTGTACAAAATAAAAGTAAGTTTCGTTGGCTATTTGTGCAAACAATTTATTATTTGGATTAATAGAAACATTATTCCAGCCTATATGCGGTACTTTTTTTGATATTTGGGTATTAAAGCGTAAAGTTTTTATTGGGATAATGCCCGTCATTTCCGAGTTTCCTTCTTCGGAATAATTGGTTATCAACTGCATACCTACACAAATACCCAAAACCGGCTTGCTTAGCGCCTTAATGGAAGGCAATAAACCAGTATCAATTAATTTTTGCATGGCTGCACCCGCGTGGCCTACTCCTGGGATGATGATATGCGTATAATTATCAAAATCTTGTGCTTGGTTTATCATTCCGTAAGGTAAAGTCAACCTATCTAAAGCCGCTTTTAACGAAAATATATTGCCTGCGCCATAATTTACTATGCCTATTTTTGGGTTGGATACTTGTTGGGGAAGATTGTTCATTTTTTGTTTGGGCTATGGCCGATTTTATAAAACATATTCTTGCTGTATTGAATGCAATCCATACTTATGTTAAATTTTTTCTACTTAATAATTTTGTACATTAAATCTAATTTTTCCACTATTTCTTTATCTATATTATTTGGTTCAAGAAGGTTAATAAGTTGGTAATAATCTCGCTTGTAAAAATCTTGTGGCAAATCCAGTTGTTTGTAAAATTCATTAAAAATCATATCGAGCCATTCACTACTTAATTTAGCATCGGCCCACCATGGGTGGTTTAAATTTCGAAGATATAACGGCAAAGTACATAACTCGATACTGTTTTGCATTTTTTCTGTTAATGTATTAATTTCGAAATGTTTATGTTTAGCATTAAGCGATTGGGCATATTCAATTAAAATTTGAGGACTTGCAAAATAATTTTCTATTTCTCTTTTTTTCCAATATACCACATTTAAGGCTTTTATATCTTCTACATTTTTTTCTATTTTATCAAATAATGCAAGTGCTTTTAAATCAGGGAAAAACTCTTTTAAGGCTTTATAATTTTGAACGGCAGTATTTGGTACATTATCGCCCGTATATTGTACGTTGGCTAATGTTAAAAGAGGTGTAATTTTATGGTTTAGTTTTTTTGCAAATTGAATAAGCATTTGTAAATCGGTTGAACCTTCAACGTACAAAACGTGTTTTTTTTGTTTGGCTAAATAGTACTTTTTCCACCCAATTTCGGTTAATGCTTTTTTAATATGTTTTAACGATTGGCTGTTGGCTGCAGTATTTAACTCAATAGCTTGGTTTTCTATTAACGCAATTACTTTTGAAGCATCGGCAGCTTCATCTAACACCACCTCGGAGTGTGAGGCAATAATAATTTGGGTATTATTTTGATTTGCCAATTCATTAATTAATTGAAATGCTTGCCTTTGCCTTATAACTTCAAGGTGAGCATCGGGCTCATCAAGCAGTAAAATAGTGTTAGGCGATGCAAACATATAGGCTAATAAAAGCAGCATTTGCTGAAAACCACGCCCACCCGAAGAAATATCGTAGCGAATTTTATTTTCGATATACTCTAACTGTATGGTGCCATTTATTTTTATAAACTCGGGTTTTTGCAACGCTGCACCAAACATTGATTTGATAGCTTCACAAAGTTTCTCCCAGTTTTCTTCGGTATTTAATTTAGCAGTTTCGGGATACAAAACTTCGTAACATATATTTCTAAGCACTTCGGCGGTTTTACCCTCGCCAAGTCGCCTATCAATTGCTCCTTGTTGCAACTTATCTTCAACCGATGATATACCCGACATGGGTTGCAAAAAACCGAAATGAATGCCATTATCGTTTTCGTACAAATTGGCAATTTGTTTAAGTCCGGTAACTATTCTACAAGTAAACGATTCGGCATTGGTAAATGTAAACTCTACTTTACAACTCCATTTTATGCCTTTATTTTCACCCTCTAATTCTATTTCTAATTTTATGTGTTGTGTTTTGTTTTCAATAGAATGTTCGGTTACTTTTTTATCTCTCCATAAAAATCGAGCATCAGATATGGGGCTGTTTAATAAATCTTTTCGGTTGATAACTACAAAACCACGCCTATCTAAATTGTTTTTTTTATGCGCAATAAGATAATTAGTAACACCTATTTCCCACAAACACAATGCCTGAAAAATAGTGGATTTACCAGAATTATTGGGTCCAATAATAACCAATGTTTGCGATAAAGGAAAAGCTACGTTTTCCAATTTCTTAAAATTGTTAATAATAATTCTTGTTATCATTTTTTAATATCCTACCAAAACTACAATATTTTTTGGCTTTCGCCGATTTTTACAGCATACCTTTAGTACTAGGCAATTTCATATTATTTATATCTTGCTTTACGGCCATTTTAATGGCTTTGGCAAAGGCCTTAAATATGGCTTCAATTTTATGGTGTTCGTTATCGCCTTCGGCTTTTATGTTTAGGTTACATTTACTGGCATCCGAAAACGATTTAAAAAAATGAAAAAACATTTCGGTGGGCATATCTCCTACTTTTTCTCGTTTAAATTCGGCATCCCACACTATCCAGTTTCGTCCGCCAAAATCCAAGGCTACTTGTGCCAAGCAATCGTCCATAGGTAGGCAAAATCCGTACCTTTCTATACCACGTTTATCGCCAAGGGTGGTTAAAAAAGCTTCGCCAAGGGCAATGCCCGTATCTTCAATGGTGTGGTGCTCATCAATATGTAAATCGCCTTGGGCTTTTATGGTTAGGCCTAAATTACCGTGGCGGGCAATTTGTTCGAGCATGTGGTCAAAAAAATGCAGGCCTGTTACAATCTCGTTTTTGCCCTCGCCATCTAAATTTAGCTTTATGTAAATATCGGTTTCTTTGGTGGTGCGGCGGTGTTCGGTTTGGCGTGTTCCCAGTTTTAAAAATTGGTAAATATTTTGCCAAGCTCCGTTCTCAAATTTATCAACACCAAAATTAGAGTTAACTGTTTTGGCTATATATTGCTGTATATTGGCTACTTGGTTATGGGTTTCGGTGGCACCTAGGTTGGTTTGGTTATCAATAAAAATACCTTTTGCACCTAGGTTTTTAGCCAAAACCATATCGTTTAGCCTATCGCCTATTACAAACGAGTTTGCTAAATCGTATTTTTCGGTATCAAAAAACTGGGTTAATAAACCTGTTTGTGGCTTGCGGGTTGGGGCGTTATCTCGAGCAAAAGTACGGTCGATAAAAATCTCATCAAAAATAATCCCTTCGTTTTTTAAGGTGTTGATGATAAAGTTTTGTACTGGCCAAAACGTATTTTCGGGATAAACAGCCGTACCTAAACCATCCTGATTGGTAACCATTACCAGTTTATAGTTTAATTCTTTAGCGATTTTGGCCAGCCAAAAAATAGCACCTGGGTAAAAGGTAAGTTTCTCGAAACTATCTATTTGCTCGTCGGCGGGTTCTAAAATTAGAGTACCATCACGGTCGATAAATAGGAGGAGTTGGGGTGGGGTGGGGTTTTGGTTATTCATTTTTATATTACCAATATGCGTAATGTATTTAGCAAACTCTCATTCTCTTGTGGTGTGCCTACCGTAATTCTTATACAACCTTCGCAAAGTTCTATTTTATTACGATTGCGTACAATAATACCTTTGGCTACCAAAAAATTGTAAATGGCGTTGGCATCGGTGGTTTTTACCAAAATAAAGTTAGCATCGGATGGGTAAATATCCAAAACAAAAGCCATAGATTTTAAAGCAAGAACCAGTTTATCTCGTTCAGAGAGAATTTCTTTAATCCAGTTGTTTATTTGGCTTACGTTTTGCAAAGCATCTAAAGCCAGCTGTTGCGATGCTTGATTGATATTGTACGGCGGTTTTACGCGGTTAAAAACTTCGATAATTTCTTCGCTGGCAAAGGCCATGCCTATACGTAAACCTGCCAAACCCCAAGCTTTTGATAGGGTTTGCAATACCACCAAATTGGCGTATTCGGTAAGTTCTTGTATAAAACTTTTTTGGCGTGAATAGTTGATATATGCCTCGTCAACAACTACTAAGCCATTAAAATTGGCCAATAAAGTTTCTATATCTTCACGGTTAATAGAGTTACCTGTGGGATTATTGGGCGAGCATATAAAAATTAATTTGGTATAGGCATCAATAGCTTCGGCAATGCCATCAAGGTTTAGTTGGTAATCGAGGGTTAGGTTTACTTTTTTAAGTTGTACATCGTTAATGTTTGCCGAAACTTCGTACATACCATACGTTGGCGGCACAATAATTACATTATCAATACCTGGGTTGCAAAAGCTACGGAATAAGATATCAATGGCTTCATCGCTACCATTACCTAAAAAAATATTGCGGGGTGGTACGCCTTTTATATGGCTTAGTTTGGTTTTTAGGGCAAATTGTAAAGGGTCGGGGTAGCGGTTATAATTTGTTGCCAGTGGCGAACCAAAAGCATTTTCGTTGGCATCTAAATACACCGAAGCTTCGCCCTTAAACTCATCCCGAGCTGAGGAGTAGGGTTTAAGGTTTTTAATGTTTGGGCGAATGATGGTGTTTATATTGAAGGGCATAAAATAATTCTAAAAAACTACTTTGTTTTGTAATTGTAAATAAACTCTTGTACTGCAACGGTATCGGTGGTTTGTAGCTTTGCTAAAAATGCAGCATCAATACTAATTAGTTGGTTATAAATTGTACCCTGCTTTAAACCGTTGGCATGTTTAATTTTATAACTTAATGCCGAAAAATTTAAGTTTAAATAACTACCCTTAGCAACTTTTACTTCTTTTGTGGTATAAATTAAGTTTGGAGCTGTACCAACTGTAACCAAAGGCGGTTTAACTTTTAATAAAATATAAGTTAAATCTTGTGGATTTACTGCAATTGATTTTTGCGAGAAAAAAAGAAACTCGGTTTTTTTAATTACAAAATCACTATTTAAATCGTAGGCTTGTTTTGGGTTGCCAATTTGCGCCACACTTTTAGATTCGAAAACCAAAGTTTGCGAAGCATCAAAGGATTGGATTTGTAGGTTAAAATTGGGTTCGTTTTTTATAAAATTAGCAATGGTATCGGTGTTGGTAATTTCTCGGTTTTTGGTAAAAAGCCTAACTTCCGACTGCTTAGAGATATTTTTAAGATAAAGTTTTTCGGGAAAGAACACATATTTTTGCTCATCATTTTTTTTGCATGATGCTAAGCATCCGCATAAAGCGAAAAGAAAAAATATTTTAGAGTTAATGTTTTTCATTTTGATATTTTATTTAAAATAAAATTAAAAAAAAATCAAGTGATAAATTAAAATTTTTTAATTGGTATTGTTTGCATTTACCTTTCTATTCTTTATTTTTTGTTTTTTGCGATTTGTTAAGTTTTATTTAGATAAGAGATTGAGTTAAAAAATCACATACATTTAACAATTAATAATTTAAAATATATTTTATTCAATTTTTTGTTGAAGTAAATTATAAATTCTTTTTTCTTTAACTTCCTTATCATTAACGAAGCAAATAGAAATTCTTTCATTTTCAATAAACACTACGCCGCATCGCCACCAAATTGAAGAAACACTTCTTTCATAAGTATTTATAGGGAAAGGTGAAATATCTTCTAGCATATGCCGCTTCAAAAATTCTCCTTTTTCGTTGTAAAAAGCCATCACATCTAGACCGCACCCCATAGAATGTCAAATGTCACAACAAACTTACCATTTTTAGAAACTAAGGCTTTTAGAGGTGCTATCTGATTAATTAATTTTTGTTTCCAAATTAAACTATCCTCCCCAATTTTAACTTTAAACAGCATAGCATAACAAGGCGTAATTAAAGTATCTAAATGACTAAACTTTTTTTTCTTGTTTTTTGAAGCTTCTATCCACTTAGAATATTTTTCTGGAATACTTTGTGGATAAATTCTAACATAAAATGAACTGTCGGAATTATAGTAATCTTTGATTTTTGGTAGTTCCCAAGTATCAGCCATTACCATTTCAGTCAAAAAAAATGTAAATATGAAAACAATGTACTTCTTCATCTTAAATGCACTTTTAATTTATAAAATTTACAATTTTAACAGTATTTCAAAATTTATTACTCTCATCTAAAAATACACGTATTAGACTTATTTTAAACCTTTTTCCCCAACCTTACCGTTACCGCATTTTTATGCGCACCCAATCCCTCTAACGCTGCCAGCACTTCGATAGTTGGCCCTAGGTTTTGTATGCCAGCTTGGCTAATGTGCTGAAACGTAATTTTTTTTACAAACGAATCAACCGATACGCCCGAATACGATTTTGCGTACCCACTTGTTGGCAAAGTATGGTTAGTACCCGATGCGTAATCGCCAGCACTTTCGGGAGTTAAATTACCCAAAAATACCGAGCCTGCATTTATAATTTGTGGCGTAATTTGCGCCCAATTATTGGTAGCTAATATCAAATGTTCGGGGGCGTAATGGTTGCTATAATCCATAGCTTGGCTTAAATTATCGGTTAAAATTACATACGAATTTTCTAAAGCTTTGGCAGCTATTTCTTTTCGAGGCAAGGTATTTAATTGTATTTGTAGTTGTTGCAAGGTTTGCGCAATAATATCCACGCAAGTGCAAACCAAAACCGCTTGACTATCTACACCGTGTTCGCATTGAGCTAAAATATCAGCCGCTACAAAAATAGGGCTTGCGGTTTCATCTGCAATTACCAAGACCTCTGATGGGCCTGCGGGCATATCAATACTTGTATTGGTAGTTGCTTGTACCATAGTTTTTGCCATAGTAACAAATTGATTGCCAGGACCAAAAATTTTATCCACCTTGGTAATGGTTGTTGTGCCATAAGCCATTGCGGCAACGGCTTGTGCGCCACCTACCAAGTAAATTTTACCAATACCTAAAAGTTGCGCTACAAAAGCCAAATAGCCATTTATGCTGACTTTGCCTTCTGCATTTTTTTGCGGAGGAGAGCATACTATAATTTCGTTGCAACCCGCAATTTTTGCGGGTACGCCCAACATTAAAAACGTACTGGGCAAAACTGCAGTGCCACCGGGTATATACAACCCCACTTTCTCAATCGCTCGCACCTCTCGCCAGCAAGTTACGCCTGCGGTGGTTTCTACTTTTTGCTCTTTGGATATTTGTGTTTCGTGAAATTTTTTGATGTTGTTGTAAGCCACCGTTAAGGCCGCTTTTGCTTCGGTAGAAATGGTGTTGGCTAAGGCCGATATTTCATCGGCATCTACAAATAATTTATCGAGTTTTAAACCGTCGAATTTATCGGCGAAAGCCACCAAAGCGGCATCACCATTTTGCTGTACATCGGCAATAATGTTGTTTACCGTTTCGCGGATGGTATTATTTGTGTCGGTGTTGCGCAATACCAATTTTGCCACATCGGACTGGCTTAAATTTTTATAATTGTATTGTTTTAGCATTACAAAATAATTTTTTCGATAGGCATTACCACAATTCCTTGTGCGCCTAGGCTTTTTAATTCGTTAATTTTATCCCAAAAATCTCGCTCTTGTATTACGCTGTGTACGGCTACCCAGCCGGTTTCGGAAAGGGGCAACACCGACGGACTTTTTACCCCGGGTAGCATTTGTAATACTTTATCGAGGTTTGTTTTTTCTACATTTAGCACCACGTATTTTGTTTCTTTGGCCCGCAAAACCGATTGTATGCGTTGTATTAACTCTACAATTAAGTGGTTGTTTTCTTCGCCTTTGCGGCCAATTAATATAGCCTCTGATGCCATTACATCGCAAAATGGTTTTAAGCCATTGCTGCGCAAAGTACCCCCTGTAGATACGATATCAAAAATAGCATCGCTTAAACCTAAGCCTGGCGAAATTTCTACCGAGCCCGAAATCATTTTAATATCGGCAGTGATGTTGTTTTGGGCAAGGTATTTCCCTAATATATTTGGGTACGATGTGGCTATGGCTTTGCCCTCAAAATCTTGCAAAGTTTGAATGGTGCTGTTGTTAGGAATGGCAATTTTTAAATCACATTTACCAAAGCCTAAACGCTGTAAATAAGCTACATCTACCTCGGTTTCGGCAATTACGTTTTCGCCCACTAGGCCAATATCGGCTATGCCATCTTGCACATATTCGGGTATATCATCATCACGCAAAAAAAGAATTTCTAAAGGGAAATTAGATACCTGCGATATCAACGAACTTTTATAGTTTTCGAAATTTAAACCACAGTTTTTTAATAGTTGTACCGATTTTTCGTTAAGCCTGCCCGACTTTTGAATAGCAATTTTTAAAGTTTTCAAGTATTTTTTATTATTTCTTATTAAAGGCAATAGTTTTTAAATATACATTTGCCATTGTTAGTAGTACAATTGGTGGCTATTTATTTATTGGTTTGTAATTTTATCACTTGCTCAATGGTTAAACCAGTTCCTTCGGCTGTTTTTTCAATGGTTAAACCCATTGATAATAATTTATTTGCAATATATTTTTTAACTTTTAAGGATACAATTCCTCTCTCGTCTTGCTCTCTCATCAAAACATAATCGTACGCCTCTAGTTCATCTTTTGTCCAATTATGTTTGGCGGCATCTTGGTAAGCATTTTTTAAACCTTCATCTTTTATACCTTCGGGAATTACCACTAAGTCTTCTGCATTTTTAATAAAATATATCCATTGGTCGATAATGGTTTCTAGTTCATTTTCTTTTTTATTGAATTTGGGTAATTCAATAAAATTAAATTCTATGTCTTTAACAAAATTTTCTTTTGTTTCTATGTCGATTATTTTGTGTCGGCTTAGGTAATTTTTGTTTTGCGTTACTTCAAAATCTAAAATTCCGATAAAAAACGTTGGGTTAAGTTTTTCGTATAAATCGCTTCTATCTATTTGGGATGAATAACTTTTTGAAGCATAATATAAAACTCGTTTATCAAAACCATCTACTTCGGCTACTTGCATTTCTACGATGTAGTTTTTATTGCTTTGGTCTTTGGCTTTTACATCCACAATGGTAACTTTTCCTCCTTTTAAAGCAGGTAATTGATAAGGCGTTAAAATATCAACAGAAACTATTTTTTTATCATTTTCGAGCAATAAAACGGCATTCAAAAAAGAAATTAATACTTCTTTTCTGTTTTCGTTACCGAAAATTTTTCGGAACGCTACATCGTTTTTTACATCTACAAATTTCATGTGGTAAAAGTACTAAAATTTCGGGTTGTTAGCAACAAATGTGAAGGCTTGGGGGTTTTCAAAAATTGCCGCTTAACAAAAAATAATAACCTAACTTTTATAATGATAATAAATTTTGTGTTGCTTTGTTTATTAAAATTTTACACCAAACACCCATTTTATTTTTTTTAAAATTTATATTTGAAACCACACAGCCTTTATGCTCAAAGTATTTTTAGGCATAATTATTTTTTTTTAATGGATAAAAATACACTAAATATAGCCATAGTAGGTGGTGGCAGTTGGGCCACAGCATTAGTTAAAATGCTAAACGATAACCCCATACCCAAAAATATAAGCTGGTGGATGCGTTGCCAAAACACCGTTAACCACATTAAAAAATATCAACATAACCCCAATTACCTATCGTCGGTTGAAATCAAAATTAACCCCAATGCAATAAGTAACCATTTACCAACGGTTGTAAAAAGTGCCAATACCATATTATTAAATGTACCTGCTGCTTTTTTAAAAGATGCCTTAAACGATATTAGTACCGAGGATTTAAAAGGTAAAAAGATAATATCGGCCATAAAAGGAATTGTACCTACCGAAAACCTAATTATAGCCGATTTTATGCACCAAAATTACGGTATTCCGCTACAAGATATTACCGTTATTAGTGGCCCCTGCCATGCCGAAGAGGTAGCGTTAGAAAAACTATCGTACCTTACTATTGCCTCGTTTGATGCAACATTTGCGGCAATATTTGCCAGCAATATTAGTACCCGATACGTAAATACCACCCTATCAGATGATATTTATGGTACCGAATACGCTGCCGTTTTAAAAAATATTTACGCCGTAGCCAGCGGTATTTGCCATGGCGTAGGCTTTGGCGATAATTTTCAGGCAGTACTTATTTCAAATGCAATACGCGAAACCGAACGATTTTTAAATGCCATACACCCTAACCATCGTGATATTAAAGAATCGGCATATTTGGGAGATTTACTAGTAACCGCTTATTCGCAATTTAGCCGAAACCGTACTTTTGGCAACATGATAGGCAAAGGTTATACGGTAACATCGGCTCAGCTTGAAATGAATATGATTGCCGAAGGATACTACGCCGTAAACTCGCTACACCAAATCAATAAAAAATACCATGTACACCTGCCCATTGCCCAGGCTGTTTATACCATACTGTACCAAAAAAAATCGCCACAATTGGCCATGCAACAGCTAGCCAGCCTACTTACATAACTATCAAATGCCTTTTTTCGAAAATAATTTTGTTCGTTTACATTATTACCAATATGGCATAGGAAAACAGATACTTATAGCTTTCCACGGTTTTGGTATGCGTGGAAATCAGTTTGCTAAACTTGAAGATGCACTAGGTAATAAATACACTATTTACAGCTTCGATTTGTTTTTTCATGGCCAAACCCAACTATCTGACGATACCGTTAACACTATACGCAAAGGGTTTGATACAAGCCAAATTGCCAACGCTATTACCGAATTTTTAACCTCAATAAACCAACCTGAAAGTCCATTTTCGCTGTTATCTTATAGCATTGGTGCAAAACTAGCTTTAGCTTTACTTGTGCAAATGCCACAACGTGTAAAAAAGGCATACTTTATTGCCGCCGACGGCTTCGAAACAAATACGGTTTTAAAAATTTGCTCAAGTAGGTATATTAATAATTGGTTGCTAAAACTAGTATATCACCCCAAAACATTACACTACATTTTAAAAAAATTATACCAATTAGGTTATATCGACGAAGCATTACACCGCATTTTATCTTTCGAATTTAGCACCCAAGCCTACCGTATGGTTTCTTACAAAACCATTACCTACTACTCGCGTTTAAGGTTTAATAAAATTCAATTGGCACAAATTATAAATAAAAACCATATAGAAACGCATTTTTTTTTCGGAAAATACGATAAACTTTTCCCTGCTGGCATTGCCTATCGCTTTGGTAAACTGCTTCGTACACCACATATACACATATTTAACCAAGGCCACGAGCTAATAAACGATGAGTTAAACAATTACTTAAAAACAATTCTTTGATTTTTTTTTATCAAGGTCAGTACTTATTAGTACACTACATAAGAAATTCTAATGTCAATAGGTAAAATTCAAAAGGCTAGCTGCTAGTAGCTAGATAGTCCATTAATAACCCAAAACCACACCTACACCTAGGCCCATATCGCTATCGTAATGTGTTGAAAATGCAATATTTCTTTTTGCTATGTATTTAAAGCCTGCCATATATTCTTTATCGGTATTTACCATAAATGAGGCTCTTAATCGTTTTGTTACTGGAATATCTTCTCTCATTAGTTGTACTCTTAAATTTCCATCGTGGTAAATTTCGGTTTGTAAAATCACAAGCAAGGGCAAAGTATATTGTACACCAGCACTTAATAATGCTCTATGGTTTTTAGTATTTTTTTGTCGAAACAAATTTTTCTCATGATTTGGGAATTGAACACCATTGTGTTCGTGTGTATCTAATTTTCTATATCGCCAATCAAACCCGATAAAAGGCATTAGCCATTGCATTTTACCTATATATTTTCCTAGATGCGTTTCTATTTCGTAGCCATGCATGGCGTGGTAGCCCAGTCGCCATTCTGAACCAATGCTCCATCGTGTATTTTGAAGCATAGCCATACCGTCGTTACCGTTTGTGGCAAAGTCGTTTTCTGCCATAAAATGAAATTTACGGTCGTCTGCAAAAAGTTTTCTTTGTGTTAATTTGGGATTGGGTATTAATGGATTTAGTGCTTGGTTTTCATAGGAAAAAACTCTGCCCATTCCGCTCATCATATGGTACAAAATATGACAATGAAAAAACCATTCGCCTTCAACGTTGGCGTTAAATTCTAGAGTGTCTGTTTCCATTGGCATAATATCCACTATGTTTTTTAAAGGTGCATTTTCTCCTTGTCCGTTTAGTAATCTAAAATCGTGTCCGTGTAAGTGCATTGGATGTCGCATCATAGAACCGTTGTACAAAACGATGCGGACGTTCTCGCCTTTTTTGATGAGGATTTTATCGTTTTCTGAAACTACTTTATTATCCATACTCCACACGTAGCGGTTCATATTTCCCGAAAGCTCAAATTTAAGTTCTTTTACAGGTGTACTTTTGGGAAGTGTGGTATTTTGGGTAGATTTTAGCATTGCATAATTGAGTGTTACGATGTCTGCCAAAGCGTTTGTGTTATATCTGTTTGGGTCATTATCGGTTTGTTTGGATTTAGTTTCGCCAGTTATTTCGGGATACATTACCACGTTCATATCCATTTGATTGAGGCTCATTTGCATCCCCATATCATCTAATTCACCATTCATCTTCATCATATCGTTCATCATCTTCATACCTTCAAAATACTTTAATCGTGGTTGTGGCGATTTCAGTTGTTTGATGCCATTGCCTATATAAATTGATGCTGAATTGGTTCGGTCTTCGGTGGATGCTAAAAATTCAAAAGCCGTATTTTCTGCTGGAATAGTAAGGATTACATCGTAAGTTTCAGAAACAGCAATAATTAATCTGTCCACTTCTACAGGTTCTACATCGTTGCCATCGTTGGCTACAACAGTAATTTTTCTACCTGCATAGGTAAGCCAAAAGTAAGAAGAAGCACCTCCGTTGGCAATCCTTAACCGCACTTTATCGCCTGCTTTTAAATCCTTTCCGTCAATGTTTTTTAGGTCTGTACTTTGTTTTCCGTTCATTAATATTTTATCATAATACACATCGCTTACATCCATAGCCAACATTCTTTTCCATTCGTTATTGAGTTTGGTTTTAAAATGTCCTGCTTTGATAGCTTCGGCATAGCTTTGAACGGAATTTTTTTTCAAAGCTGCATAATCGTTGGCATTGTGCAACATTCTGTGAATATTCTCAGGCTTTATGTTTGTCCATTCACTCAAAACGATGGGTACGGTTGGCAAATCGTCAATTCCTTTTCTAAATGTTGGGTCACTTGGTCTTTTTAGCATTACAAAATTGCCATACATACCAATTTGCTCTTGTAATCCCGAATGGCTATGATACCAATGTGTACCGTTTTGAATAATCGGAAACCGATATACAAAAGTATCGCCAGGTGCAATTGGCATTTGCGTAAGATAGGGTACTCCATCTTCTTTGTTTGGCAAAAATAAACCATGCCAATGCAAAGATGTTTCTTCTTTAAGCAAATTATGAACGTGAATTTCAGCTGTATCGCCTTCGGTAAAAGTGAGTGTAGGCATTGGTATTTGTCCGTTTACGGCAATGGCTCGTTTTTCTTTGCCAGCAAAATTTACCAAAGTGTCTTTTACATACAAATCGTATCGCACCACTTTTTGGGCATATATTATTTGGGTTGTCAATAGCAAAATTGCTAACAACAACACTTTTTTATAAAGAGTTTTTTGAATATCCATTTTAATATTTTCATGGTTTTAAATAATATTAGTAAACATAATAGCACTCATACCAATCATTAAAGCATCTTCAATAATGGTAACGGTACTCATTGGCAAATTGAACACTGCACCCAAACAAGCACATTGAATTTTTTGATTATTGAGAACCGATTGCAAAACACCCACGATACTAATGATCATTACTACCAATGTTACTATATTGGTTAAAAGTGGATTGAAGTTGGTAAGGTAAGCAATGCCCAAAGCCAGTTCTACAAAAGCATAAATGTAAGCCCACGCTGGGATTCGTTTTGCAACCACATCGTACATTACATAACTTTCGGCAAATCCTTTTAAGTTTAACAATTTGAAAAAAGAAAATACCAAAAAAAAACCTGCCATAAAATGTTGCATCCATTGCATCACATTAAAATGATGATTATCTAGTTGTAACATTGATGTAACCAAAGTGATGTAAAAGAAAATCAACACAATAGGTTTGTAGGTTTCAAACCAAGATTTTGTTTGCTCTGATACTTCGTTGTGGTGCTTGGTTGAAATAGCATATTTTTCGGGTAATGCATTTTGCAATGTATCTAATGCAATGTGCTTGTCCATTGTTATTGTAGCTGAATTTTCATCTTTGGAAACTTCAACATTTGTCACGTTTTCAACCATCAACAAAGATGATTTTACCTTGGCTTCGCAGTTTGAGCAGGTTATACCGGTTACGTGATATTTATGTTTCATAGTCATTAAAATTAAAAATAGAGAGCGCCTTATAAGGTCACTCTCTATAACGTTTAATTTTCAAACAAAATTAAGTTATTTTGTTTCACAACAAGATGCACCAGATATGCAGCAAGAACTTTGTGTTAGGCAACAGTCTTTTTTTGATTTTGCTGAGCCAAAAGCTAAAGAGCCAATTAATAATGCGATAAATGTACTTAAAACTACTTTTTTCATGTCTTTTTAATTTAATGTTTAATTAATAATTTATTTAATACAAAATTCGATAATATAGAATCATAAGCATTACACAATTTTAAAATTGTTTATAAGATTTTATAACTGATCTATCTGTTTTCTTTTAGTTTGATTTAAATGCTTAAAACAACTAGGTGAGAATCCGGTTGCTTTTTTAAACTGATTGCTCAAATGCCCGACACTGCTGTAGTGCAGCAAAAAAGCTATTTCGCTCAAATTCATTTCATCGTACATCAACAACTCTTTTACTTTTTCTATTTTTTGATGGATAAAATATTTTTCAATTGTCGTATTTTCTACTTGCGAAAACAAGTTGCTCAATGTGTTGTAATCTTGGTGAATGTAGCTTACCAAATAATCGGAAAGATTGGTATTGATTTGGTTGTTTTTATTATGAACTAAATAAATAATCAACGTTTTTATTTTGGAAATAGTTTTGTTCTTTTTATTGTTTATAAGTTCAAAACCGAAGGATTTTAAATGCTCGTCAATTTCTTTTTTTTGAAATTCTGTAATAGGTTCTACCGTTACCACTTCGCCGAATTCTACCGAAAACAGCGAAAAGCCGAGTTTTTCCAACTCGGCCTTTACCACCATTTTACATCGGCTACACACCATATTTTTGATGTATAGCTTCATTCTTTTATTATTTCTACTACTTTACCACAACTCAACATTTGAGAACCATAATACGGATTTTTTATAGCACTTTCCTTACTCAACCAATTTGCGCCTTTTCCATAGTTGTACATTGGGCAAAATTGGTAATAGGTTGGTGATTCGGTTTTAGAAACCTTAATTAAAGCATACATATTTTTAGAGAGAGTTATAAAATGGTCTCTTTGATGTGAAGCATCTTTGGTGTCTGCAATATGTTCTGCATCAAAAGCCATGTCTTTCATTACTTTCATCCAAGTAGTGTGTTCTTCAGCAGAAAGTTTATCCATTTTTACGGCATTTATTGCCGTTAGCATTTCTTTTGCCTTAGCTGATGTTGTATTTCCGTCAGTTTTTACCAAAGCATCTTTTAGCGCAAAATAGTTTTCAAAAACGGCTTTCAGTTGTGATGATTCTTGCTTTGTTTCAGTCATTGCAGAAGGGTTATGACCAGAATGGTTTTCTTTCATTTCTGTTTTTGAGCCATTTGACTTTGCAGAAGTTTCAACTTTTGCTACTATTTTTGCTTTCCTCTCGTACTGGCAACATTCATCAAGTTTTGCATACACATTATTTGGGGCAAGAAACTTTTCATTATCGTAACCACTCAAAGCAATTCTCTTCAAGATTTCATCTTTATTAGTAATTTTCGCATCGTAGGTAATGGTTGCCATTTTGGTGTCTCTATTCCAATCCACTTTGGCAACCTTTTTAAAACTCCCAGCTTTTTCGATGGTAGTTTCACACATTTCACAATTACCATAAATTTTTACGCTCTCGGTTTTAGCGTTTTTGATTTGAGCGTTACACGCTGTGAATGATAGCAATGCAGTAATTACCATCAATATTTTTATTGATTTCATTTTTTTGAAAATTTAAAATTTTGTAAATATTTTTTAATAAAAGCAAAAAATTTGCCTTTAATTGGACAGTCCTATGGCTCTCAAAGTAAGAAATTAGCCTATATTGGGCGGTGTCCAAATAGTGTAAAACCCAGAAGATAGGTGGGGTTGTGGGTATTCAAATTTTTGCTTTTCGTTACAAAAAGCATACCTTTTTGTAACCATTTCAGGTAAAAATGGAAAACATAAACCCAAATTAGGTGTAGTGCATTTACATGATTTGCTGCTACAATTTCCAGCACAATCATCATTTTGGTTTGGATGATGTTTTTCTTTTTTAAAACAGTTTTCTCGTACTAATTTTTTAGAGTTTTCATTTTTACAACAAAGTTTTTCGGTTTTAGTACCGCAAGAAAATACCGTATTTGGTTTAAAAACGAAACCAAACAGTATAATTAACAATATGTAAATTTTACTTGTCATTATTATTAAAATACAATTATACAGATATTGTTTTGAAACTATACAAAAAATGGCTACATTAACGCTTGTACCTACCATGTAAGCAGTATTGCTAGGGTATTAAATTAAATTACTATGATTAAAACCATTAAAAAACATAAAGTTACCAAGTTATTTAACGATTTTTTTGAAAGCGAAAAAGCAGGAGGATTAATTTTAATTTTCTGTACAGCAGTATCCCTTCTGTTGGCTAATTCGGTTTTAGGCCCTAAATACCAGCAATTGTGGGCTATGCCCATGCTAGGGCATAGCCTAGTACATTGGATAAACGATGGCTTAATGACCATTTTCTTTTTATTGATAGGCCTAGAACTTGAACGTGAAGTTTACCAAGGCGAATTATCAAACATAAAAGATGCCTTGTTGCCCTTATTTGCAGCATTAGGGGGTGTATTGCTACCGGCTGGTATTTATTTATTATTTAATTGGGGCAGTATATATCAATCGGGGGCTGGTATACCAATGGCTACCGATATTGCCTTTGCCTTGGGCATTTTATCTTTATTAGGCAATAAGGTACCCCTTTCGTTAAAACTGTTTTTAACCGCCTTGGCAGTAATTGATGATTTGCTGGCCATTGTAGTTATAGCTATTTTTTATACCCACACGATACACTGGGTTTATTTGTGTAGTGCTATAAGTGTTTTTTGTGTTTTATTAGCCTTAAACCGATTAAAAATACGTAACCTAATTCCTTATATTTTAGGTGGATTAGCTATGTGGTATTTCATGCTACACTCGGGTGTACATGCCACAATTACAGGAGTTTTGCTGGCTTTTGCTATACCTTTTGGCAATGGGGATACAAAATCAAGTTCTTTTGTGTTACAAAATTTTTTACACAAGCCCGTTGCTTACCTTATTTTACCATTATTTGCATTGGCCAATACAGCTATTATTTTAAAGTCGGATTTAAGTACAATTTTTGACCAAAAATACAGCCTAGGCATAGCTTTAGGCCTTATAATAGGAAAACCTTTAGGGATATTTTTATTTTCGTTTACTGTAGTTTCGCTAGGGTTTTGTAAGCTAGCAAGCAATTTACGGTGGAAACATATTGCTGGTATTGGTTTTTTGGGTGGCATAGGTTTTACGATGTCGATATTTATAACTTTACTTTCTTTTCATGATTCGCTGGTAATAAATAATGCAAAATTTGTAATTTTATCGGCCTCGGTTGTGGCAGGTATGTTAGGCTATGTAGGCTTATATATTGGTTTAAAAAATAAACAATAAACACCGTTTTTGGGCTATGGAAAAAACAGCATAATGTTAGTTAAACACCGTGAGGCTTAAAAAATAAATTATCATTAATTTAAAATATTTTTACCCTAAAAATAAATACAGGTTATGCCCATTGTGTTTGAAGAAAATTTAGGTAATGATACTTCGATTGCATTATGGAAAATTGAAGAAACAGCCCAAGAACTAGAAACCCAATTACAGTTAAAAGCACACGAATTAAATTTTTTGCGATCGCTTGTTGGCGAAAAACGAAACTTACAGTGGCTGGCTACCAGGGTATTGTTACGTAAAATGCTTAATACAGATAATTACATTGATGTTCGTAGCGATGAAAACGGAAAACCCTACTTAAAAAGCAAATCGCACCACATATCGCTTAGCCATTCGTACAATTATGCAGCTGTAATTATCAGCAAAAGCAAAAAAGTAGGTATTGATATAGAAATTATCAAACCCAAAATAGAAAAAATTGCATTTAAATTTTTAAGCGATACCGAATACAAAAACATAGATACACAAAATACCATTGCTTATTTATACGTATGCTGGTGCGCCAAAGAAGCCTTATACAAACTTAATGGCCTACGCGAAACATCGTTTAAAAACCATATATTTTTACACCCTTTTACTTTTAAAAACCATGGTAGTTTTGATGCCACTATTATAAAAGATTTACAAAAAGATAACTTTACCGTTTATTATAAACAAATTAACGATTACATGTTAGGCTATGTATTGGCAGGTAATTAATAAAAGCAAAGCTGTGTTCAACTGATAAGTGCAACACTTACCTTAAGCTGTAAAAATACTTCATTAGGAGTTAGATAACCAAATTTTCTTACAGGTCTGTTATTTA
>RDYW01000040.1 GCA_004293485.1 Sphingobacteriales bacterium
TTAGCTTTTTCTTTTTTGCAAGATGCAGAGAGCATAAGTAGGCTAAATAATAGTAGCAGGGTGTTTTTTATTGTTTTCATAATTTTGTGGTTTTTTTAAATGTTAAGTAATGTTTTAATAACAATATTATTCTATTGGTAAATCAAACCTACCTTCGGTAGCAATTATAGTTGGGCATCCTGTTTTTTCGAGTTTAAAATTAAATGTGCCTGAAATTATTTTTGCTTGTAAATCCAATCGAGAGATGGTTAAAGTACCTGTTTGTACATTATCTTTTTCACTACCTAAATAAGTACATTTTGAATTACTGTAATAAATGATTACTTTATCTTCAGAAATAACGTAACTACCTGTTGATTTAATATTATAACTTCCTATAGTAATACTTTCTTTAACCCCTTGTGAAATAAGTCGATTTGCCAAAACATTAAATGTACCGCCCATATAACCAGGGTCGTACGATAAATCAAGTGTTCTATCTAATAGTCCACCTTTAGGTTTCCAAATTTCCCCATTAATTAGGCAACCAAAAGTATTTGCGCCAGTCTGTGTTGCAGGGGGTAAGTCATCAATTGGGTTTTTAGATTTTTCTTTTTTGCAAGATGCAGCTAGCATAAGTAAACTGCAGAATAGTACGAGGATGTTTTTTAGTGGTTTCATAATATTAGGGTTTAAATGTTAAGTATTTTGTTAATAAAGTATTATTCTATAGGTAAATCAAACCTACCTTCAGTAGCAATTATAGTAGGGCATCCTGTTTTTTCAAGTTTAAAATTAAAAGTTCCCGAAATTATTTTTGCTTGTAAATCCAATCGAGTGATGATAAGGATGCCTGATTGTATGTTATCCACCTCATCACTCAAATAAGCACAATCGGACTTACGGAAATTAATACCAACTTTATTTTTTGAGATAACAAAACTTCCTGTTGATTGCAAATTATAACTTGCAATTGTAATCCTTTCAGACACCCCTTGGGAAAGAAATCTGTTTGCGATGACATTAAATGTACCGCCCATATAACCAGGGTCGTACGATAAATCAAGTGTTCTATCTAATAGTCCACCTTTAGGTTTCCAAATTTCCCCGTTAATTAGGCAACCAAAAGTATTTGCGCCAGTTTGTGTAGCAGGGGGTAAATCGTCAATAGGGTTTTTAGCTTTTTCTTTTTTGCAAGATGCAGCTAGCATAAGTATGCTGCACAATAGTATGAGGATGTTTTTTAGTGGTTTCATAATTTTGTGGTTTTAGTTTTTCTTTCGCTATTGGGTATCATTTTTTGGAGCTGTGGCTCTGTTAATATTTTTTCGAGTTTGCCATTTTTTTCGTCAATTAAAATATCAAATTTTTCTTTTAATTGTTGCTGCGTAATGGTTTTATCGTTTACCAAAAGGTTGGCAGCGGCTTTGTAATCGTCCATAATGGTGGCTACTTGCTGGGCTGTTTTTTCGTTAACAGCCAATTCTTTGGTTAGGTATTTTGTTTGCTGCTGAGTTTTTAAGCTATCGGTTTTTTGGCCGTAGGCGGTGTTTATTAACAAAACAGTACATAAAATAATTGCGGGTAATAAAATTGTTTTTTTCATAATTTTAAAGTTTAGAAGTAATTTGGGTAAATAATAATTAAATGTATGGGTAAGTATTTAGAAATCAAAAAGATTATAGTAAAAATTTATGTTATTAAATTGTTCTACCCAGCAACCACGTAATATATCCCCTCGGATAATTGCACTTTTATGGATGATGGTAAACCAGCACATAATGGGCCATTATCATCCTTAAAAGTTATTAAGTTTCCCTCGGCACCTAATACGTGTAAATAAGTATCAAAGGTAGAACTGCAATTAGATATGCTTACCTCGGCGGCAGTATTTAGCGTAAACTTGTAATAAATATCATCGCTTGGCTGGCCATAATCGTTACCAAAGCCATTTGCAGGGGCATTGTTTTTGGTATCGGTATATACCATATCTGGGCTAATAGTACCTGCATTTATAGGATTACTAAATGTTGCACTCATCAGTTGAACACAACAATGGCTTAGCCACATACTACCTCATCATTTCCAATATTTCATCTACATATTTACGTTCGTTGGCTAGCCTAGGTACTTTATGTTGGCCGCCTAGTTTGTCTTTATTTTTTAGCCAATTATAAAAAGTATTGGCTGGGGCAATGTGTATAATGGGGCGTTTTAAGGCCATATCTTTAAAACGTTTGGCATCGTAATCGGAGTTTACTTCTCGCAGGGTATTGTCTAAAATAGTTGCAAAACGTTCGAACTCGGCAGGCATTTTTTCAAATTCGATAATCCACTCGTGGCAACCAATATCTTTACCTTTAAAATAAACAGGGCAGGCGGTATAATCTTTTACTAGTGCACCCGTTTCGTTACAGGCTTTGGTAAGGGCTTTTTCGGCATTATCAATAATAACCTCTTCGCCAAATGCGTTTATAAAATGTTTGGTTCGGCCAGTAATGCGAATGCGGTAAGGGCTAAGCGAAGTAAATTTAACGGTATCGCCTATCATATAACGCCACAGGCCGGCATTGGTGCTGATAACGATGGCGTAATTTTTATCTAACTCTACCTCGCTTAGGCTTATGGTTTCGGGAAACTCTTTATCCACTTGGTCCATCGTAATAAATTCATAATAAATGCCATAATCAAGCATTAATAATAAATCGGGCGAGTTTGATTGGTCTTGTATCCCAAAAAAACCTTCGGATGCGTTATAGGTTTCTAAATAATACATATCGGGGTTAGGTATTAGGTTTTTAAACTGCTCGCGGTAAGGCTCAAAGTTTACGGCACCATGTACATACAACTCTAGGTTAGGCCATACGTCCATCAAGTTATTTTTACCTGTAATTTCTAATATGCGCTTGGCGAGTACGATAGTCCAGGTGGGTACGCCCGATATGTTGGTTACGTTTACATCTATAGTGGCTCGGGCCATTTTCTCAATTTTTTCTTCGTAGTTGTTCATCAAGGCAATAGCCATATCGGGTGTGCGCATAAACTCGGCCCAAGCCGGCAAATTTTTTATCAATACGGCCGATAAATCGCCGTAATAAGAGTTGGGCGTAAGCTGGTTTACTTGGTGGCTACCGCCCAATACTAGGCCTTTACCAGTAAACATTTGCGCATCGGGGCGGTTATTGCAATAAATGGCCAGCATATCTTTACCGCCTTTAAAATGGCATTCTTCCAGCGACTCGGCACTTACAGGTATAAATTTACTGCGGTGGTGGGTAGTGCCCGATGACTTGGCAAACCATTTTATATCGCTAGGCCACAATACGTTTTGCTGGCCTTCCAGCATTTTATCAATATAAGGTTTAAGGCTATCGTAGTTTTGTACGGGTACACGTTGTTTAAATTGTTGTACGTTTTCTATACTGCGGTAATCGTATTTTTTACCCCATTCGGTATCTTTGGCGTCGTTAATTAAGGTAGCAAACCATTCGTCTTGCACTTCGATAGGGTATTTTATAAAAAGTTCTATTTGGTGCATGCGTTTTTTCATGAACCAGTTTATAAACGAGTTTACAAAAGTCATAGCGGCTTAAAACTTTTTAATTTTTAATTCGAAATGCTGGCCTAAGTAAAACTTTTTGGCCATTTCGTTATTTGCAATTTCGGTAGGAGTGCCGCTTAACATAATTTTTCCTTCGGCAAGTAAATAGGCCCTATCGGTAATAGATAGGGTTTCGTTTACATTATGGTCGGTAATTAAAATGCCTATGTTACGGTGTTTAAGGCGGGCAACTATCATTTGTATTTCTTCTACCGCAATGGGGTCTACACCTGCAAAGGGTTCATCTAATAAAATAAATTTAGGGTCGGCGGCTAGGGCTCGGGCTATTTCGGTACGGCGGCGTTCGCCACCCGATAGTAAGTCGCCACGGTTTTTGCGCACTTTATGCAAGCTAAATTCATTAATTAAGGTTTCGAGCTTTTCTTTTTGTTCTTCTTTGGTATGGGTACCGAGTTCGAGTACGGCTTTAATATTATCTTCTACACTTAGTTTCCTAAAAACCGATGCCTCTTGTGCCAAGTAACCAATTCCTTTTTTGGCCCGTTTATACATGGGGTTATCGGTAATATCCTCATCACCTAAAAAAACCTTGCCCTCGTTAGGCTTTATCAAACCTACAATCATGTAAAACGAAGTGGTTTTACCCGCACCATTAGGCCCCAGTAAACCTACAATTTCGCCTTGCGCTACTTCAAAAGATACATCGTTTACAACGGTGCGTTGTTTGTATTTTTTTACAAGGTTATCTGCCCTTAATATCATGGTTTAATAGGTTCTAATTGCTTTAATATTTAATTGAATGCTGATTTTATTTTTCCACACATTTGATTCGATGGTGTAGCAAATATCAAAATTTATTCCCGTATTTATAGCTTCGGCATAGTGGGCAAGGTTAAAGCCAATGCAACTAAAAATAGCTGAGTTGTGTTGGTGCACATTTATTTTTAGGTGATTATTGCCTACTATTAATGCTTGTCCATATAATTTTACGTTTGTACTGATAAAAACTGGTGCCATATTTTGCGGGCCAAAGGGCTCGAAACGCTGTAAAATACGGTAAAATTTACCATCAATTTCGTTTAAATTTAGCGGGCTTTGTATATTTATTTTTTGGGTGAGCTGTTCCTCGGTAATGGTGTGGGCTACTACGTTTTCGAACTGTTGGGTAAAAACGGCTAAGTTTTCTTCTTTTAAAGTAAGGCCAGCAGCATATTGATGGCCACCAAATTGTTCTAATAAATGGCTGCAACTTTCCAGTGCTGCATATAAATCAAAATCTTTAACCGACCGGGCCGAACCTGCCAATACCCCGTTACTTTGGGTGAGCACAATGGTAGGTCGATAATATTTTTCGGTAAGCCGTGATGCCACAATACCTATAACGCCTTTATGCCAGTTGGGGTGATATACTACGGTAGTTTTTCGGTTAATTAATTCGGGCGAATTATCAATCATAAATAATGCCTGCTGGGTAATATCGGCATCGTGGGCTTTGCGTTCGGTATTTTTGGTGTTGATGATAAAGCCTGCATCTTCGGCATTTTCGTGGTTATGGGCTATCAATAATTTTACGGCATTTTTGGCATCATCAATTCGGCCAGCTGCATTAATACGAGGGCCTAGGCTAAAAACAATATCGGTAATGGTAAAAACATCGCCTCGGCCACTTATATCTATCAATGCTTTTAGGCCTTTGCAGGGATTTTGGTTCAGCTTTTTTAATCCCCAATGTGCCAATATCCTATTTTCGCCCGTTATAGGCACAATATCCGATGCAATACTTACCACCACCAAATCTAAATATTGCTGTACCGCTGCAAAAGGTAGCCCGCTTTTATCGGCGAAAGCCTCAATTAATTTAAAACCTATGCCACAGCCCGAAAGTTCTTTGTAAGGGTAAGTGCAATCGGGGCGTTTGGGGTCTAATACGGCAATGGCATCGGGCAATACGGGGCCAGGTAAATGATGGTCGCAAATAATAAAATCTATGTTTAGGCTATTGGCATAATCAATTTTATCTACCGATTTTATGCCACAATCTAAAGCTATAATTAACGAGATATTGTTTTGGTTAGCGTAATCAATACCTTGGGTAGATATGCCGTAACCCTCTGTATATCTATTGGGTATGTAGTAACTAATGTGCGGATAAATTTCCTTAAAAAACGAATACACCAAGGCTACCGAGGTGGTACCATCTACATCGTAATCGCCATACACCAATATATGTTGCTGTTTTTCAATAGCTTTTTGTATGCGAGCTATGGCTTTATCCATATCTTTCATTAAAAAAGGCGGATGCAATTGCGCTATATCGGGGTTAAAAAAATCTTTGGCTTCATTAAAAGTTGTTATCCCTCGGCTTACCAGCATGTTGGCCAAAACAGGGTTTATATTAAGTTTTTGTGCTAATAAATTTACATTTTTAGGATTGGCTTCTACGGCTTGTACCCAGGTTTTTATCATATATTTGGCAATGTTTAACTTGTAAATATACGTTAAACGTTAATTTGATTTTTTAATTGATGTATTAAATATTTGTTTTTTATTGTTTGTTAAGCTAAGTTCAATTATTAAAACATTGTTTTTTATATTTTTGAATATGATTTGGGCGTTTTAACACGCCGTCCGCTATATCTTTTTTTTATTTGTCTATCCCCCCGACCCCCGAAGGGGGAGATACGGCGTAAAAAAAGGATGCCGCTACCGTCGTTAACGCACCTAACAACATAAAATTCATACGCATCTAAAAATCAATCACTAAATAGTTATCCGCTTTAAGCGAAATGTTGAAATAATTATAAAATATGCCACAAGAAATTACCGCCTTGTTCGAGGGTTCGTACTCGGTTGATGTTACCAAAAAATTTATTCCTTTTGATGCCTCAGTGCATAACAAAGCCGATAGGCCAGCATCGTTATTTATACATGTGCAACCGTTTTTAATTAAAACCGAAACCGAATTATTGGTTTTGGATACTGGCTTAGGCTATAATAATGCTGCTGGCGATATGATATTGCACCAAAATATTATAAAAGCGGGTTATAAGCCCGATGATGTGAGCAAAGTATTGATGACGCATTTACATTTCGACCATAGTGGTGGCATGGTGTATAACCGCGATGGAAAACTAGAATTAAGTTTCCCCAATGCCGAATATGTGGTGCAACGGGGCGAGTGGGAAACGGCTTACAGTGGGCAATCAAAATCGTACCGAACCGAAATTTTTGATGTGTTACAACGCAGTGGGCAGCTACACTTGGTAGATGGCAGCGGCACTTTAACCCACGAAATTAGCTACGAACTTACGGGTGGGCATTGCGAGTTTCACCAAGTGTTTCATATAAAAACAGCTAATAATCATTATTTTATGGGTGGTGATATATTGCCCGAGCCACAGCAGTTGCTGAAAAAATTTGCTGCCAAGTATGATTTTGATGGCCGAAAAGCATTGGATTTACGCTTGCAATATGGTGAAAAAGCGGTAGAACAAAACTGGGTTTGCTTGTTTTATCATTCGGATAATAAAGCATACGCAAGGGTAAATAAAAACGAAGCTGGTTTTTATTTTGAGGCGATTTAATTTTTCAAATATCGGCAAAAATTGCATCAACAATTTGGGTGGTTAATGGCTTGGATATAAATTTATTTACAAAACTGTAAGATTTTGATTTTGTAATATCGGTATCAGATACGGATGAAGAAACAATGTTGATAATAATTTTTTTATTTAAAAAAGGCAAAATTGTTTTTTGATACTCCTCTAAAAATTGCCATCCGTTCATAACGGGCATGTTTATATCCAATAAAATAATATCGGGTAAGTTTTGTGGCTGTGCAAGGTTTGAAATTAAAAAGTTTATACCAATTTGGCCATTTAAACATGTACTTACGTTAGCAAAAGGAGGCATTTTGTTTATTAACATTTGGGCTATAAAATTATTAATTTCATCGTCATCAATAATCAAAAAATGCGGGTTTTTATAAAGCATTGTAATTTTTAATAAGCAAATATGCCATATTAGTATATAAAAAAAGCAAATTTATATTGCTTTTTTTATATACAATTTTTTAAAGGCTGGCAACCAAGCTAATATTTAATTCAAAATCGTTATCAATAGCTTTATCGCCTAAATTAAAAAAGCTTTTTGAACCGTACCTTATATCAAAATTTGTTCTATCCACCATAACTTTTTTTGCTTCGGCCACTATAGTTTTACCGCTTATGGTAATAACAGCTGGAAAATTTATAGTTTGTGTAATACCTTTAATACTTAGTTTGCCTGTTATGTTAGCTGTACCTTTGCCTAATGGTGTTACTTTTGTGATTTCGAAGGTAGAAACTGGGTATTTTTCGACAGCAAAAAAATCATCCGATTTTAAGTGCCCTAAAAGTTTTTCCATGTATTCGCCTGTTAAATCGGTACATGAAATACTAGTCATATCAATAGTAAAATTACCTCCTTTTAATGTTTTATTGTCGGCAATAAGGTTGCCCGAGGCTAATTTAATTTTACCAGCATGCTCGCCGGTAACTTTTCGGCCTACCCAAGTAACCGAAGATTTGTTAACGTTAACCGTGTAGGTGTTACTTTTTTGTGGTGTAAAGGCTAGCAATGCAACTGCTACTGTGCCTAATATTAAAGTTATTTTTTTCATATTTTAATTTTTTGTGCAATATGGGCATAAAAAAATATATGTTTAAACATCTAATTTTTATTTAACATTAAAATGATAAAACAAAAAACTAAATAAGGTTATTAAAAGGCATTAATAAATTGTAGTATAAAATAAATCTTTTTTTTAACCTAACTTTGGTACATGGCAAATACAATTTTAATAAAACAAGCAAGCATAATAAACGAAGGAAAACAATACGTAGCCGATGTGTTTGTAAAAGAAGGCATTATACAAAAAATAGATAAAAATATTACCGAAATAGCAGCGTACGAAATAAACGCAGAAGGAAAGTATTTACTGCCAGGCTTAATAGACGATCAAGTACATTTTAGAGAGCCCGGCCTAACCCATAAAGCCGAAATATACACCGAAGCAAAAGCGGCCATTGCGGGCGGTATAACATCGTACATGGAAATGCCCAACACCGTACCCAGTGCACTTACACAAAAATTATTAGAAGATAAATACCAAATAGCGGCTCAAAAATCGCTAGCCAATTATTCTTTTTTTATGGGGGCATCTAACAATAATTTAGATGAGATAATGAAAACAAACGTAAAAAAGGTATGTGGTATAAAAATATTTATGGGTTCATCAACGGGCGATATGTTGGTAGATGATGAAGTTGCATTAGAAAAAATATTTGCCAACGCACCTACCTTAGTAGCTTCGCATTGCGAAACCGACCCACTAATAAAACTAAATTTTGCAAAATTTAAACAACAATATAGCAGGCTAAACGCACAAATGCACCCCAAAATCAGAAGCGAAGAAGCCTGTTATTTATCTTCATCAAAAGCCGTAGCATTGGCACAAAAATATGGTACAAGGCTGCATATTTTGCATATTTCTACCGCCAAAGAAACCTATTTATTTGATAATAATTTACCCTTAAAAGATAAAAAAATTACTGCCGAAGCCTGCATACACCACCTTTGGTTTAGCGATAAAGACTATGCCGAAAAAGGAAACTTTATAAAATGGAACCCCGCCATTAAAACCGAAGGCGATAAAAACGAGATTTTAAAAGCAGTAATTGAAGGCCGGATTGATGTTATAGCCACCGACCATGCTCCGCATACACTCGCCGAAAAACAACAAGATTACGAAAACGCCCCATCAGGCGGCCCCTTGGTGCAACATGCTTTAAACGTATTACTCGAAATGTACCAGCAAGGTAAAATAAGCCTCGAATCCATTGTTGAAAAAACAGCCCATAACCCAGCAATATTATTTAACATTGATAAACGTGGATACATAAAAGAAGGCTACTGGGCCGATTTGGTTTTGGTAGATTTAAACAAAGCGTACACCGTATCAAAACAAAATATATTATCCAAATGTGGCTGGTCGCCATTTGAGGGGCAAAAATTTAGTTCGCTAGTTACACATACTATTGTTTCAGGAAATTTGGTTTACCAAAATGGTATATTTAACGAATTGTATAAAGGGAGTAGGTTACTATTTAATAGATAACAAAAAGATAGCAAAAAAATCATACATTTAATTACCCTAACATAACAAACCCTATTTTGGCTTCAATTAATAAAGTATATGCCCTAAGCTTGTTGCAAAAAAATGCAGACATACTAAAATATGTAATGATGGTTAGCACCATTGCAGTAATAACTTTTATACTACCCAAGCAACCAAAATTTAAATACGAATTCGAAAAAGGTAAAATATGGTTACACGATGATTTGGTTTCGCCCTATAATTATCCTTTATTAAAAAAACCTGAAGAGGTTAAAGCTGATAAAGAAAGTATCAAAAAATCTGTACTGCCTATTTACCGCTTTAATTATAAAATTAAAGAAATACAACTTAGCCACTACCAAGCAGATTTTGAAGCAAAATGGAGGCAATCGAATTTACAAAACCCAATTTTAAAAGAAAAAACTTTTAAAGCAGGTTTAATATTTTTAAATAATGCGTATCAAAAAGGTATAATCGGTTTAAACAAAAAATACCAACGCAATAGCCAGCATTATCCTATCTCAATTTTAGAAAACAGCCACGAAACCGAGCAAAGTACAGCTACATTACTAACCGTAACATCCGCTTTTTCGCTTGCAAGCGAACAGTTTACAACCGATAATACCATTGAAAGTGCACTTTTATTAAACCTAATTAAAGACCATATTACACCAAACGTATTTTACGACGAGCATTTTACCGAAATTATCGAAAACAAAGCTTTAGAAAACGTATCAAGCACACGCGGAATGATACAAAAAGGCGAACTAATTATTGAAAATGGAAGTAGTATAGATGCAGATATGTACAAAAAATTAGAATCGTTACGTATTGCTTATGAAAAACAAGCACACGTAAACGGCGATCAAAAATTAGTAATAATAGGCCAAGGGATGTTGGTATCGCTTATTATTACCCTATTAATGGTTTTTTTATTTTTATTTAGAAAAGATATTTTTGCAGATAATCGGCAAATTTCGCTTATTCTATTGGTTATTACAGGGATGCTGGTATTTTTATCGTGGGCTATAAAATTAAAAATACCTAATTTATACTTTATACCCTACTGTATCGTACCCATCATAATTCGCATATTATTTGATACCAGGCTTGCCATGAACATTCATTTGCTTGTTGTATTGGTAGCCAGTTTTTTACTGCCTAATAGTTTCGAATTTGCCTTTTTACAAATTACAGCAGGCATGGTTGCCATTTACAGCATTAAAAACTTAGTACGCCGCGAACAGTTTTTAGTATCGGCTTTGCTTATATTATTAAATTACTTAGTCGTATTTGTAGGTATATCTTTAATACGCGAAGGTACATTAGATGCCATATATTGGGTTAATTTTTTACCCTTTGTATTTAGTGTGATGCTTACCTTGCTAGCCTACCCACTAATTTACCTTTTCGAAAAACTATTTGGCATTACCTCCGATATTACCTTAATGGAATTAACCAATACCAATAATCCGCTTCTGCGGGATTTAGCCTTTAAAGCGCCCGGCACATTTCAGCATTCGTTGCAGGTAGCTAACTTGGCCGAAGCCGCCATTTATAAAATAGGTGGCAACACCCTCCTGGTAAGGGCTGGGGCACTTTACCACGATATAGGAAAAACCGATAACCCACAATTTTTTATCGAAAACCAAAACACAGGCTTTAACCCGCATGATAGCCTTTCATACGAAGATAGCGCCCAACTCATTATACAGCATGTAAGTAAAGGGATAGAAATGGCCCGTAAGTGTAACATCCCTCAAATGATTATCGACTTTATAAAAACACACCATGGAAACACTAGGGTGGATTATTTTTACCAATCACATCTAAAAAATTTCCCCGAAAAAATTGTGGACGAGAACACATTTCGCTACCCTGGCCCTATACCGTTTTCAAAAGAAACCGCCGTACTAATGATGGCCGACTCGGTTGAAGCAGCCTCAAGAAGTCTAAAAGAACCCGATGCCACAAAAATTAACCAACTCGTAGATCGTATTATTGATTATAAACTTGCCCAAAACCAACTTGATGATAGCAATATTACCCTACATGATTTAGAAACCATTAAATTAATATTTAAAAACATGTTGATGAGCATTTATCATGTAAGAATAGATTATAGTAAATCTATTTGATATTTTGATTTTGAAGCTACCGTAGGATTGTTATATTTGCATTCCAATAAAAAAACGGAGAGATGCCTGAGTGGCCGAAAGGAACAGTTTGCTAAACTGTCGTACTGGCAACGGTACCGAGGGTTCGAATCCCTCTCTCTCCGCCAAATTACAAATCTGCATTCCTAAAATTTTCTAAAATACACTTTTAGGTTTTACAAACAATGCTATTTATCCTATCATTTAGCTAAGCAATACAATACCACAACTTTAAGTTTAAAAAACTTAGTTAATACCTTACACTTAATATAGTTAAAAAATAAAATGCAATCTTTCAATCATAAAGAATTTGTAAAAAACATACCCCATAAGCCAGGCATATATCAATACTATGATGAGCATAATCTACTTATTTATATTGGTAAAGCTAAAGATTTAAAAAATAGAGTAAGTTCGTACTTTACCAACGATGCGAATAAATTAAACGCAAAAACAAAGGTATTGGTTAGTAAAATACGAAACATTACTTTTACTATTGTTGATACCGAAATTGACGCTTGGTTGCTCGAAAACAGCTTGATAAAAAAATATCAACCACGTTACAACGTAATGCTTAGGGATGATAAAACGTACCCCTGGATAGTAATAAAAAACGAAAATTTTCCTCGTGTACAATACACACGCCATTTGGTAAAAGATGGCTCAAAATATCTTGGTCCGTATCCATCGTTGGGTATGATGTACTACATGCTTAACCTAATTAAAGAAACCTACCAATTACGCACCTGTAACCTTGCTCTAACGCAAGCAAACATAGCTGCAAATAAATTTAAAGTATGCCTCGAATATCAAATTGGAAACTGTAAAGGGCCTTGCGAAAACTTACAAACCGAAACAGAGTACCAAAAAACGATTGAAGAAATAAAAGATATATTAAACGGTAAAATAAGTTATATTATCAAAGATTTAAAACAAGAAATTGATAATGCTGCTAAAAAATTAAATTTTGAACTTGCTTATAGCTTAAATAAAAAATTACAATTACTTTACAACTATCAAAGTAAATCAACTGTTGTAAACTCCTCGATAACCGATATTGAAGTGTATAGTATTGCCTCAAACGATAAACATGCATTTGTAAATTACCTTAAAGTAGTTAATGGTGCTATAATACAAACCCAAACTATCGAAATCAAAAAAAAATTAGATGAAAGTGATGAAGAGCTCCTAACCATTGCTATTTCCGAATTTAGATACAGATACCAAAGTAAATCGAAAGAAATTGTAGTTCCGTTTGATTTAAAAATAAATGATAATGATGTAAAATTTACTGTTCCAAAACAGGGAGAAAAGAAAAAATTACTGGATCTTTCACAAAAAAACGTCCTACACTTTAAAAAAGATAAACTAGAGCAATATGAAAAATTAAACCCCGATTTGCGTACCCACCGTATTTTATCGCAAATGCAAATCGATTTACATTTAAAAGACCTGCCAACACATATTGAATGTTTTGATAATTCGAATTTTCAGGGAGATTTTCCGGTATCGGCCATTGTAGTTTTTAAAGACGCTAAGCCATCAAAAAAAGATTACCGACACTTTAACGTAAAAACCGTAGATGGCCCAAATGATTTTGCAAGCATGGAAGAAGCCGTTTACCGAAGGTATAAACGACTAATAGAAGAAAAACAAAGCCTGCCACAACTTGTAATTATTGATGGAGGTAAAGGGCAGGTAACATCGGCTGTAAAGAGTTTAAAAAAACTAGAAATATTTGAGAAACTTACAGTAATTGGAATTGCTAAAAAATTAGAAGAATTATATTACCCAGGGGACCAGTACCCGTTGTACCTAGATAAAAAATCGGAAACTTTAAAAATTATACAGCAACTACGCGACGAAGCTCATCGCTTTGGAATCACATTTCATAGGAACAAACGAGATAAAGGTACTTTAAAAACTGAACTTGAAAATATTGATAGCATTGGAAAAAATACAGCAGATAAGCTATTAAAAAACTTAAAATCAGTTAAAAAAATAAAAGAATGTAGCGAAACAGACTTACTAAAAATAGTTACCAAAAAACAAGCAAAGGCTATTATTAGTTATTTCGGAAAAAAATAAACCCCCTCATTAAAAATGAGAGGGTTTTAAAAAGTTTTATAAAATAAGCTTAGTAGTTCCACATATCTTGTTCGTATTGCATTAGAGACTTTTTAACCCTGTCTGCTTCTAACAATTTATCTAAACCAGTCATATTCTTACCCTTATCGTCTTTAGAGTCTCCTATCTTTCCTCCATCAGGATTACGTTCTTCGATAATTAAACTGTTAAAATATCGTAATTGAAAAACATCGTCAAAACTGTAGCTAATAACAGAATTAGGATGAAAAACCTTAGATTTACATAATTCTTCCCTAATAGTAGGGTAGTTAACATAAAATAATGCTACCATCCCACTTCCCACTTCACCTACTTTTACCGATGGATCGTCTAATTTTGTAGGATTTGGTGGCATGTTTGGGGCACCAAAAAGATTGTTAATATCTACGGCCTGAGCAGTTGAGGGTACTATTAAACCTATTGCAATAATATATGGCTTAAATTCTGACCTATTTTTATCAAAATACCAATCTTCAATTAATCGTAAACCTGATTTTTTACGCATACCAGGCGACTCGCCTGCTTGTGTAACATCAGCTAAACCGGCATAAGTATCAGTTTTTTTCATCAAATCAGGATAAGCAATTAAATCAATAAGCTTATTGGTATTATCATTCCAAGTTTGATATGCATCAATTTTGTTATCTTTAACAGCATTAAGCAATAAATACAATAGATTTTGCTCGGCTGTTTTTGGTACCATATACTTATTTGACTCTTCAACGAAGTATATATCGCGTTTTAATCTTTTAGCAAATATCACATCTTCCTTTTTAACTCTTGGATATACAGGTGCGCATTTAATCGAATCTTTATTCAAATCTTTTTCACGCTGTATTTTATCCTCATTATATTGTTGAAAAATAGAATATATAGGCTTTTTAGCAACAACAACCGGCGTTGCGGAAGCAGGCAAGGTATCTACAATAACAGGAGAAGATACTGCAACAGAAGGTGCTTTTGCTTTACTGTAGGTAGATTTTTTCTTTTTTGAAAACTTACCTTTTCTTTTTTGTGCCATTAAATTAACAGAACAAAAAATTGCTAAAATTAAAATTAAACTACGCTTTATCATATTAATTACCTCTTACAACAACGTTAATACCAGTTTTTAATTGCCTTGTTGACCCATCTTCACCATTAACAACAATGCTATTAAACGAAACTACATCACCAGGTGATAGCCTGTTAATTGCAGTTTTAATTTGTCCTGAAAACGAACCATCGGGCGAACTATAAAATAATGGATCTTGACCAGGCTTATTAATAGCTATGTTAAATTTAACTACTTTAAACTTTAATTCGAAATCAAAATTATCTAAAGCAGCCTCTAACCTACTTACATTTACAGCCGAACTCCTGCTTACAGGGCCTGAAGCCGAACCGGCAAATGTGGCGTAAGGATCAGGTACTCGTTTAATTCTAAAGTTTGATGAACCTAAAGATTGTACTTTTCCTGGTGACGTTTCGGCCGAAACCGATACCGTAGTAGTTGAACCTCCACTTACTTTTACTGTAAATGCACCGTTTGCACCGCTGATGCTACCCGTTGTCATACTTACACGTAATTTTTCTTTTGGTATTCCAGGTGCTGATACTGATACTGGATTGGGTACACCTATGTAAAATACGTTCATTTTATCTGGAGACACTACAGCAGATGGCCTTGCAACACGGTATGTTTGCTCAGCTGTTTCGTATGTTTTAGTTGAACCGTCTACTTGCTTCACACTAATTTTACCTTTCCATTTAAATTCACCCTCACGTCCTGTACTTACTGTGTACAAACCTCTTCCTTCTTTTGCAGGTAATTTTGCTCCATTAACAGTTATATCGGGATTGTGTTGCGAATCGTAAGCAGTTAAAAATACTTCAGAAGTGTAAGGAGTACCTTGTATTACATACGAACTTGGGGATACAGCAACGGCTGTAAATTTATCTAAGTTAACCAAAGCCTCATCCATTTTAGAAAGAAATTTTCTAACAACGGCGTTTTCAGCATTTTTACTGTCTGCTTGTATTTTTGATAAGATAGTTACCGCAGCCGTTAATGGTGTACCATCACCAAAATTAGATTGTACCCAATCTGATTTTGTACCAGACGTTGAACGTTTTTTTGGATCATTAGCTTCTAATGAAAAAGAAACGGAGGATCTATCTCTAGGCTCTAATAAGGCTATTAACTTTTCGCGAGTTTCGTTGATTTTCTTTTGTAAAGCATAACCTTTCCCTTTCCCTTCGTTCCAAATTACATGAGTTGATATATCTAAATCGTCTCTTTTTCTAATTTCACCAGTTTCAGGGTCAATACCATCTCCTTGCTCAATTATTTCATCTTTCAAAGCTTGTATCATACTCTCTAATTCACCAGAAAGTTTTTGTGCTTTTTTAATGTTGTCTAGTATGGGTTTTGCTTTAACTGGATTTTCTTTCAGCTTCGTTTGTTCAAATGCGCTAACAGATTGTGTTAAACTTGCATTAACATTTGAAGTTGATGTTTTTAAACTATTATTTATTATAGAAAATGCGTTTAGTATAGTATCCGAAACGTTTAATGCCAACATAGCCATTAAAACCAAATACATTATACCAATCATTTTCTGCCTTGGGGTTTCCTTGCCGCCTGCCATGAGCTATATTTTAAAAATTAAAAAATTGATTAGTATATTAGATTATGCTCTAGGTTGGTTCATTGCTGATAGCATGTTTCCATAAACAGCATTTAAACTGGTTAAGTTTTTAGCTAGCTTGCCAACTTCGTCTTTAAATTGTTTCGAGTCTTCCATAGATTCGTTAAAGTTTTGCATCGTTAATGATAAGTTTGCGTAAAACTTATTCATTGATTTTAAATGTGCACTTGAATCTTGTAATTCTAACTCATACACAGCATTTAATGCCGAGATACTTTTACCTAAACTATTAACTTGATTATGGTATTCTTTCGCACCTTCGGCTGCACCTGCAATGGCAGTGATACCTACTGTAGCTGCATCAAATGCATTATTTAAGTTGCCAGCCTTTGCTGTAGCTTCTTTTAGTTTACCAGCAAATTCGTTTGTGGTTATTGTTGCATCTGCAGAACTTGCTATTGAGCCTACTTTATTACTAAAGTTTTCTAATCCTTCTTTTATTTTGCTAACTACATCATCACCAATTTTTAAATCGGGCAAAAAAGCTTTGCTTTCACCAGCACCTTTAAATTCTAACTCGTTAAGTTTAACAGCTTTTTGCATATTTGGTAATTCACCAACGTAATCTTCACTTAATTGAGGGTAAACTGTTTCCCATTTAGGTTCTTTATGCTGTGCAACAAAACCCATCATAAAAAACAGTAATGCTTCTGTACCTAAACCAATTCCTATTATTATAGAACCTCCAGGAAGGTGCAATATTTTAAACATTGCTCCGATAATTACTACTGATGCACCCCAAGATATGATAGTGTCTAACGTAAATTTGAATTTTTTCTTTTGCGCCATTTTTTTAAATTTTAATTTATTGTTAAGTTTTGATTGTTAGTTAATTTTATTGGTGTTTACTAAAAGTAATTTATCTTCTGTAATTACTTGGCCTATCTTTTACATCTCTACCAACAAAAGGTAGCACACATCTAAAGCCGATAGACGAACGAGCAGAGTCAGGAAATTCATACGAACGAGCAGAGTTTTGTAAAAAATATCCCACATCTTTCCATGAACCACCTTTAACTACCCTGCGTTTATTATAATCTTTATCGCCCTCTTTCACGGCTTTATCAAACGAGGGGTTTAAGGTATTTACATAAGAACTGGCAGCATCATCGTATATTGAACTTGTCCACTCGGCAACATTTCCTGCCATGTTATACAATCCAAAATCGTTAGGAAAATATGCTTTTGCGTAAACAGTATATGCACCACCGTCGTCGGCATAATTACCACGACCTGGTTTGAAGTTAGCTAGTAAACATCCTTTGGCGTTTCTAATGTATGGCCCACCCCATGGGTAAGTGGTTTGCGATTTTCCACCTCTAGCGGCATACTCAAATTGTGCCTCGGTTGGCAAATCGTAAGGTAACCTTGCAGCTTGGCGTACTCTAATTTTGTAAGATTCGTTCAAACGGCTTCTCCATTGTGTAAATGCTCTGGCTTGTTTCCAGTTTACACCTACAACAGGATAGTTAATATACGAAGGGTGAGAAAAATATCCTTTGGTCATAGGGTCGTTTTGAGCGTAGGTGAAATCCGAAATCCAAACTAATGTATCAGGGTAAATAAATACCTCATCCTTAACTATAAAACTATCGCGTGTAATTTGCATGCCACTTTTGTTTGTATTAGGGTCACGCATGCCTCGATAATTGGCTGCTTTGCGGTAATCTACCCATTCGTAGTTAAACCTTAATTGTTCAACTTTTAACTCTTTTTTGTTATAAAATTTTTCGCTACCTTGATAATACATATCACGGTTTAATTGGTCGGTTAGCGTTTTGTCGTTCCATAAACCTTTATTTGCTACTACTTTACGCCAATCAATAATTTTTTTGTTTGTAGAAGAACTGGTTGGCTTAGCACCTGTGCTTGGTTTTAGATAAAACTTATCGGCTTTTGAGCCTAAGCGTGTAATAGCAATAGAGTCGCGTACCCAATTTACAAATTGCTTGTACTCACCGTTTGTAATTTCAGTATCGTCCATGTAAAATGCAGATATCGAAACTTGTTTATTTTGTGCAAATTGAGAAATAGTAACGTCTTGATCAACTTGACCCATCACAAAAGAACCGGATGGAATATACACCATGCCGAAAGGAACTTCTTGTTTGTATGTTTTTACACTAACCCCTGTTAATTCACCTCTACCACCCGAATTACTGTTACAACTTGCTAAAAAAGCTACAACGGCGATTGCCGAAACGTATAATTTTCTTATATTCATCTTTAAAATTAAATTCTATTCTTGTATAAAAAACGATGCAAGTTACAACATCTTTGTATTTATTTACTATTTATTTAAAAAATTATTAATCAAGTACATAATTTTTTATTAAGCATTAGCCTGAAAACAATGTAATATTTACGATACAATAATAAAATTTAAAAAACATAAAAAAAATTTATTGGTATTATTTTTAAAAAAAAACATTTTAAAAGACCATAATACTATTTTATTTTTTTTATATATTGCTCGATAGCCATTGTCATCGAAGGAGCTAATGGTGTTGGTGCAGGTATATCTAAAATTAAACCTGCATCTTTAATAGCTTTTTGTGTTGTTACACCAAAAGCTGCCAATCGTGTTTTATTTTGTTTGAAATTTGGAAAATTTACAAATAACGATTGTACACTTGATGGACTAAAAAAAACAATAATATCGTAAAAAACTTCGGCTAAATCAGATAAATCGGAAACAACGGTTTTAAATAATATTACTGGAGTAAAATCAATACCATTACTTTTTAATACTATTTCGGTGGTTTCGGCAGCTACATCAGAGCAGGGGTATAAAAACTTATCGCCACTGTGCTTCTTCAAAATATCGGCTAAATCTTTGGCCGATTGCTTGCCAAAAAATATTTTACGTTTACGGTATTGAATGTATTTTTGAAGATATAGCGCTATGGCTTCGGATAAACAAAAGTATTTAAAATCGAGAGATATATCGAACCTAATTTCATCGCACACTCTAAAAAAATGATCTACTGCATTACGACTTGTTAAAATAACGGCGGTATAATTGTTGAACACAATTTTATCTTTCCTTAGTTCTTTACCCGAAACTCCCTCTACATGTATAAATGAACGAAAATCTATTTTTAAATTTAGTGCATTTGCTAAATCGAAATAGGGCGACTTTTCGCTCTCGGGTGCTGGCAAAGTAACTAATATGCTTTTTACTTTATTTTTTCTTTCCTCTAAATTAACATCCATAACTTAAACAATATTTAAAGCTCTTATTAGTACAATAAGGGGACATAGCTCAAAGGCGCAAACATACAGAATTATATAGGTTTTTGAAAATGTGTGTTTAGTTACTATAATTATCAACATCTTTAAAAACCGTACAACATAAACCGCCCCCAAAAGTGCAACAGAAAGCCATATTACTGGTTTAATGTACAAACTAGGTAGAAGTGGTAGCAGCACTGCTAAAGGAAGTAAAATAAAAAGTATGTTACACATAGATGCATATAAAAGGCCTAAATACTGGTTCGTAATTGCAAACAAATTAAATACAAAGCCTATTAACCATATTATGATATTGTTTAGAACCGAAAATAATAAAATACAAAAGGATAAAAATAATAAAAGTTGCATTTCTTTTAAGCTATATACATTACCTATTTTACTGGTTACCAAATAAATATACGTACCACTAGACAAGCAAAACAATATAAAAAGTAGTAAAAAATGAGGGCTAATAATCGTGTTTCTGTCGGTATTTATTTTTCGAAGATATTTATCGAAATAAAATGATAAAAACAAGTGTTTGATTTGATGGCTAAAAAAATACCTTACCATAGCAAAATAAAGTATCAGGATTGTACCAAAAGTTAAAATCCAATAATTGCTACTTGGTTTTACTTGGCCAATACCGTACCTAAAAATATATTTACTTGCACCCAAAGCCGATGTAAGTAAATATTTATCGGTAATAATATATACACGAAGCAACGAATCGAGATATAAATTAGGCCTATTAGTAGGGGGTATTTTTAAAAATTGCCAAGTTATCGAATCCTGAATGTGAGTGATAGAATCTTTAATAAATAAGTTTCGGGCAATGGTTGCCGAATCTGAATAAATATATTTTTTTTGAATGCCAATGGTATCTGCTTTTGCAGGGATACTATCTGTTACCTGTGCAGATAAATTAACCCACACAAGCAAACCATAAACAAATACAAAAAGTAGCTTTACTCGCATTAATTAAAAATTACTTATTAAACCGAAGTGTATTTTTCCGTTCCGCAAATTTAAGGGATTATTTTTTTGTTTTCCTAAAGCGTAACTTAACGACATAAAACCAAGCTTGGTTTCGAAGCTAATACCCGCACCAAGCCCTAAAGGAATATCGTTTTTTTTGCCTGTAATAAATGATTGTTGCATAAATGCTTGGTCGTAAAAGGTAAATAAAAACGATTTTTTTTCGATAAAATATCTGGTTTCGATGGTTTGTATCGCATAGGAGCTTGCTAAAATACTTTGCTCGTTAAAACCTCTTAGGGTTTTAAACCCACCAATTCTAAAAGCTTCGTTTTCAAAAATACTACTGCCTGTAATTACCGATACTTGGTTGTGTAAGTAAACATTAAACTTCGAGGTAATAGGTAGGTAAAAATTAAAATCGGCTACAAACTTGTATTGCGTACTTCGAGGGTTAATGTTATCGAAATTATTGGGGTTAAAATCTTTACTTTTATTAATATTACGGTCGCCTACACTGGCATTTATCAATATTTTATAGCCTTTACTAGGCAATAAATTGTTGTTTGTGTTTTCGATGCTTGTACCTAAGCCAAAGTACGTTGTAGTAATATTGGTAAAAAATGGGAGGGTAGTATTGTTAAGATTTGTGCTGTTGCCTATAAGGTTTCCTTTGTAGTTTTCAACAAATACATGGATGGCCTTATCAGGATTAAAGGTATAACTAAAACCTATTTTTGTATTAAGGTTTAAAAAACTAGTATCTTTTTTAAACAACTGAAAATCAATATCTAGGCCTATTTTAGAAAGCAATAAATAAGGGTAATTAAGTTTTGTAAGTAACTGTTGCGATTGGTTGGGCAGGCCTCGGTAGTTTAAATCAATAAGCTCGCCACGCTTTAAAGTGTTGTGTAGTTTTAGCTTAAAATCGCCTGTAAGTTGCAATCTGTTGCCATCAATTGATGGTAAAAAACCAATGATACCATCAAATTGATTAGCGTTTTTTTGATTGATAAATAGATTTATGGTTGCTTTATCGGCCACAAAATTAATTTCTGTATTTTTATAAACGTATATGATAGGTAAGTTTTGAAGGCGTTTATCTATCAATGCTATTTTATTTTCTTGATACAAATCATTAGGCTTAATATCCAAACAAGCATTTATATAATTGGGCGTTAGCTTTGCATTGCCAATTATTAAAACCGAATCGATAGTAATTTTGGTATGGGTAATACTGTAAAACTTGGCTGATACGCTATGGTTGCTAAACGTAAAACTATCTAACCAAACCTGTGCAAAAGGGTAGCCATTGTTTTCGTACCAGGCTAAAATATGCTGGTAGGTGGTGCTTAATTCTTCAGTATTATAAAATCGATTATAGTACGATTTTTTTAAATTAAAGGCATTAGGGTTAATATTACCATTTTTAATCTCTAGCCATTTATACCGATTGCCCGCTTGTAAGGTTACGTTTAAATGTGCGTTTAGCCAATAGTAATGTATAATAGTACAATTAAAAAAACCTTTCAGTTTTAATTGTGTACGTACACTATCTACTTGCTTATATGCTTTTAAGCTGTCGGAAAATGTGTGGATATAGGTTATATTTTGTGGGGTAGGGATGCCATGTATGGTTAAACTATATTTTTGTTGTGCAAAAGCTGATGCCGTAAATAACAGGAATACAACTGGCACAAGAAAGTGGCTAGTAAGTTTTGTTTTTAAATTTTTAATTTCACTTGTAATAGCCATAGGTATATGGTATAAAAACGTTGCAGCCAGCCATTTTTTTATAAATACCTTACTCACTACAAAGCAAGTAAAAAAGTGGCTATGCCAGTTGTTGCAAGCTTCCAAACAAATAAATTTATAAGATATACCTTTATGATGTATCATCGAAAACTTTAGCAAATTACCCAACAATTAACATTATTTTATGGTATTTGTTATCCGTAAAAGTATTGCCAACAATCGAAATTAAAAAAATTATAAAGGGTAAAAAATAAATTTGATTTTTGGCCTTATAATGATAGATTTTAGCGCAAAAAAAAAGCGGGCAATTAAAAAAAAAGCCCGCTTTTTTATTAATGTAAACTTTTAGAAATTAAACTGAGCTTTTAGAAACGGACGCATACCATTTGTACCCATTTGTACAGCATCCCAAGGGCCACCAGCCTCGCCATTGTACGCTGATTTTTTAGCCCCTTGAACATAGCCTAAATTAGGGTGTATGTTAAATAAATTATCAACCCCAACAAAAACTGTGGCAACTTTGCTAACTTTAATTGATGAATATACATCGGTAACCATTTTGCCATTGTAATTAAACTGCTCGGGTCTTACTTGGTCGGCATCATTATCTAAAGTAACCGTAGGAGGGTAAGTGGTATTATAACCATAACCCAATAAAATAATTTTACCAAAATAAGTTAAGTGTGTGCCTACTTTAACGGTTTTATTAAGGCCATAGTCGGCAGTAAAACCAATTTTTGCAGGCGGTGCCGAAGCTTTAATAAATTTTTCTTCGCGTTGGCTAAAAAAGGCTTGTTGTTCAGAAAATGAATTGTTTAATGCTGCTGGAATATTTATTTTATCGATAGTCATCCTTTGAAAATTGCTTGCTAACAATAAATTTAAGCTTTGCTTATCCCAACGTTTGTTGTAATTTAAAACTATATCAACACCAATATTAGTAGTATTTACAGCATTGGCAAAAAATTGCGCTTGAGCAACGTTTAGTTGATTTAAAATTGGTTTTAACGCTTCATTAGAATCATCGAACTGACCCGAAAGTACCACCCTATCTTTAATTTTAACCATATAAGCATCAACAGTTACAGTAAAATTATTTGAAGCTTTAGCTGTAAAACCCACACTTGCATTAACAGATTTTTCTTGTTTTAATGCGGGTATGCCAGCCGCTCGGGTAATTTCACTAAAATTAGGAGCTATTTTTACATCAAACGATTTACCGCCTTGTACATTAGTAAATGTATTGCTAAAATTAATTTGTTGTAACGATGGTGCCCTAAAACCTGTACTTACCGACCCTCTTAAATTTAAAAAAGGTGTTACTTTGTAGCGAGTGGCTAATTTATAAGTGCTTAAAAAACCAAAATCGCTATAGTTTTCAACCCTAACAGCTGCACTAGCAAGCCATTGCTTAGTTACATCCACATCAGTTTGTATATATACTGCTTGGCTGTTTCGTTTAGCTTTTACTTCATCAACTGGTTGAAAACCGGGGAAACCTTGTGCGCCTGATGCTTTAATTTTTAAAGGATCGTAGTTAAAATACGAAGCTTCTTCGCCGGCATAAATATTATACTGCTCGTATCGGTACTCGGTACCTAAGGATAGGTTTAAGCCTTGGGCAACGCTAGCTATTTTTTTGCTAAAATCTATATTTGTAGTGTTTTGTAAAAAGTTAAAGCCACCGTTGTCAAAAAAGTTTTTATTGATGCCTGCTTTACCTAACGAGGTATTAAAAGTTTTATCGCCAAAATAATGGAAATCGTTACGCCCTAAAGTATTGCTTGCATCCCACTCCCAATCGTTTCCTAAGTTTCCTTTTAAGCCTGCAGCAAAAGATAAATCGCTAATTTTGGTTTGAATATGCGGACTAAAAACAGTATCAGCCTCACCACCAGGTGTTGGGATACTTTTCATGATGGATGGATTAAATATTAAATTTCCAGCCGCATCTGTAGGAAAACGAGCTGGCCTTGCAGATGATAAAGGGTTGTATCCGTAAAAAGATCTTGAGTAAGCAAATGCATCCGAGGCTTTATGATTGTATCCGCCAAAAGCGTAAAAGCTAGTTTTTGATTGACCAAAAGGAAGCTCCATATTAAACATTCCCCCGCCACTTATAACCGAAGCATCGCCATTAGCCCTTCGGCCTGGGTTTATAGGTAGTGCATCTTTATTTAATAAATTGGTATCTAATACTTGCCTAAAGGTTTTTCCTTGTGTAAAAAAGTTTCCACTTAAATTAATATAGCCACGCTTGCCTAAGGTAAAGCCTTTATTGATACCAAAACTATAAGCTTGGCCATCTATTTTATTGCCATGTTCGTACTGGTTTTTTAAATCATTACTAAAAGCGGGATTAAATTTTTTATCATAATAGCCTGATAAACCAGTATTTACTTGCCAACTATCGGTATTTTTTTTAAGTATGATGTTAATTACCCCAGCAATGGCATCAGAGCCATATTGCGCCGATGCGCCATCGCGTAAAATTTCAACCCTATCTATGGCCGCTTCGGGTATAGCATTTAAGTCGGTACCCGAATTACCACGACCACGTGTACCAAAAACTGCTACAAAAGCAGTTTGATGGCGGCGTTTTCCGTTTACTAATACCAACGTTTGATCGGGACCTAAGCCTCTTAAAGTGGCTAAATCTATTTGGTCGGCTCCATCGCTTCCACTTTGTTTATTAAAATTAAACGATGGTGCAGCATAGTTTAACATCGATGTTAAATCGGGCCTAGCGGTAGTTTGCAGGGCATTTCCCATAGTTATTACATCTATTGGTACTGGCGAATCTGTTTTTACACGGCTACCTCGGCGGCTTCCAATAAATACTACTTGGTCTAAATTATTTATTTGCGACAACATTTTTACTTTTATAAAAGCAGTTGTAGCTAAAACTTCTTTGGTAGTATAGCCTGTAATGCTTATAACAAGCTTTTCATTGGCTTTGGCTTTTACAGTAAAATTACCTAGGCTATCGGTTATTGTACTTATTTTTGATTCTTTTGCTTCTATACTGGCATTTTCTATTGGCTTGCCAGTTACTGCATCTGTAATGTTTCCACTAATTTTTTGGGCATTAGCAAAAGGTGCTATGGCCATTAAAAAAAGGGTAAAAAGTAAAAAGGGTTTGAGTTTGCTCATAATTATGTGGATTTTTGTGATTAAATTATATAAAAAGAGAATTTGAGTAAATTTATTTATTCAAATATATAATTAATTACAAAATTATTAATTATTTACATAAATAATTAATGAAAAAACAATTTAAGTTTTTAATTTTTTTAAAAAGTTAACTTTAATTAAAGTTTTAAAGCGTAAAAAGGGTTTATGTTAGTTTTTAGTAAAAAAACTTTTTTAGCGGCAATACTTAAGAAAGCGCCCAAATGATGTAGCAACTACATATCGAACTCGGGCAAATATATTTTTAAAAAAATTATGCCATTTAAAAAATTGCTACTTTTGATTTTTGCGCTAAAATACCCTTAATGAAATTTAATATTAACGCCCACGACCCTTTAAGCAAAGCCCGAGCGGCCACCCTAAGTACCGACCATGGCGATATACAAACCCCTATTTTTATGCCCGTGGGTACGGCTGGTACGGTAAAAGCTGTACACCAACGTGAGCTAACCGACGATATAAAAGCACAAATAATTTTAGGAAACACCTACCATGTATACTTACGACCAGGTTTAGAAACTATTGAAAAAGCGGGCGGTTTACACAAATTTATAGGTTGGCATAAGCCCATTTTAACCGATAGCGGCGGTTACCAAGTATATTCGCTGGCACAAGTACGTAAAATTAAGGAAGAAGGCGTAACGTTTAAATCCCATATTGATGGCTCGAAACACCTTTTTACGCCCGAAAACGTAATAGATATACAGCGTACCATAGGAGCCGATATTATAATGGCTTTTGATGAATGTACGCCTTACCCTTGCGAGTTTCACTACGCCCGCCGTTCTGTTGATATGACCCACCGCTGGCTAAAAAGGTGTATTGCTAGGTTTGATGAAACCGAGGGTAAATATGGCTACGCACAATCCTTTTTCCCTATTGTGCAGGGCTCGGTGTATAAAGATTTGCGCATAAAATCGGCCGAATTTATAGCCAGTTGCGAGCAAGAGGGCAACGCCATAGGTGGCCTATCGGTAGGCGAACCTGCCGAAGAAATGTACGCCATGACGGAGGTAGTGTGTAACGTATTACCCGCCCATAAACCGCGTTACCTAATGGGTGTAGGTACGCCTATTAACCTGCTCGAAAACATTGCTTTAGGTATTGATATGTTTGATTGTGTAATGCCCACCCGCAATGCCCGCAATGGCATGTTGTTTACCCAACATGGTTTTATAAATATCAAAAACGAGAAATGGAAAAACGATTTTTCGCCTATTGATGCCGATAGCACTTTGTTTTCGGATATAAACTATTCTAAGGCTTATTTGCGCCATTTAATACATTCAAAAGAAATTTTAGGGTCGCAAATTGCTACCCTACACAACCTACATTTTTATATTTGGCTGGTACAACAAGCCCGCGAAAAAATTATAAGTGGCGAGTTTTACGATTGGAAAAATAAAATGGTAAAACAATTAGCAACAAGGCTTTAAATGAATATTTTAGATAAATATATTAAAATAATCGACTGGTATATTATCAAAAAATACTTGGGCACTTTTATTTTTACCTTGGGTATTTTTACGGTTATTACCGTAGTTTTTGATATATCAGAAAAGCTAGACGATTTTTTAAAAAACGATGTTACCACCTACAATATTGTTTTTCAATACTATGCAGGTTTTATCCCTTTTTACCTCAACTTTTTATCGCCCCTAATCAACTTTATTGCTGTAATATTTTTTACAGCAAAAATGGCCGACCAAACCGAAATTGTACCCATCCTTTGCGGTGGAGCTACATTTAATAGGTTTTTAAGGCCTTATATTATTGCATCAACCTTAATATTTTTGGTAAGTATGGTTTTTAATCTTTTTATCATACCTGAAACAAACAGATTGATGACAACATTTGAAAACACGTTTTTAAAAAATCACGAAAACTATAAAAACAATGTTCATTTACAGCTTGATAGCAATACATACATTTATTTAGAATCGTTTGATAATACCAATAACACTGGCAATAAGTTTACGCTCGAAAAATTTGACGGCGATAAACTAAAAACCAAAATTGTGGCCGATAAGATTTTGTTTGATACCTTAAGCCATAAATGGACGATAGAGAATTATACCAAACGCAGCGTTGAAGGCCTAAAAGAAAACATGAGCCGTGGCCCTAAAATAGACACACTTTTAGATATGCGCCCCATTGATTTTGATGCCCGCGATAATATATATTCGGCCATGAATTTTTGGGAATTAAACGAAAAAATTAAAAAAGAAAAAATACGTGGTTCGGGTATTATGGTAAACCTCGAACTCGAAAAATACAAACGCTGGACTTACCCTTTTTCGGCTTATGTACTTACGCTTATAGGTGTTGCGCTATCATCCCGTAAGGTAAGGGGCGGCGTAGGCTTGCCTCTGGGCTTAGGTATTTTATTAAGTTTTGTATATATTTTGTTTATCCAATTTGCAAACACATTTGCGCTTAAAGGAGGCTTAGCCCCTATTATAGCTGTAATTATACCCAATTTAATTTTTGGGTTATTAGGTGTATATTTAGCCATAAAAGCACCCAAATAAAAATTATGGCTAGTTTACAAAAAAGCATTATTACGCTTCATATTACAGTAATGGTGTGGGGGTTTACAGGTATTTTGGGTGCTTTAATAAGCGTTAACGAATACCAATTGGTATGGTATAGGGTAGGTATAGCTGCGGTTTCGTTGGCTATATTTTGTAAAATAAAAAATATTTCGCTTAAAGCGGATTTTATGCCCACACTTAAACTGCTGGGTACAGGCTTGCTGTTAGGCCTACATTGGATACTTTTTTTTGGCGCTATAAAAGCATCAAACATATCAATAACCATGGTTTGCTTATCATCATTAACCTTGTTTACATCTATATTAGAACCTATTTTTAATCGGGTTAAAGTTTCGAAACTCGAAGTACTAATAGGTATGGTAATTATTTTTGGTATTTACCTTATATTCCAGTTCGAAAGCCAATATACCAAAGGTATTTTAATGGGATTAAGCAGCGCATTAATAGCCAGCTTATTTACCATTATTAATGGCAAACAAATAAAAAAACGTAGTGCCATAGTAATAAGTTTTTACGAACTTTTAGGTGCCTTTGGCGGTGTTTCGTTGTATTTATTATGCTCAAAGGGTTTACAACAAAACTTCTACCTGCCCGCAAGCGATATTATTTATCTGCTTATATTAGGTACGCTATGTACATCGGTTGCATATGTGTATGGCGTACAAGTAATGCAACATTTATCGGCCTTTAGGGTGGTGCTTATTACCAATTTAGAACCTGTATATGCTGTACTAATGGCCTTATTGTTTTTTGGTAAAACCGAGCAAATGAGTCACCAGTTTTATATAGGCGCACTAATAATTTTAACATCAATTTTTACTTATCCTGCTTTAAAAGCCAAACAAAAATTAAGTAATTAAACCAGATAAACCAAACATGCTTACAAAAAAAAACAAATATATAATAGGTGTTGTGCTAGCTGTGTGCGTATTAATTACCAACCAAATTATTATCCAATACTTTCTTTACAAAAAACGCGAAGACTCTAAAATTATTAACCTAGCAGGCAGGCAACGTATGCTTAGCCAAAAATTAAACTTGCAATACTTAGATCGATTATACCAAGATACTTTAGATACAAATATTAATAAAACTTTTGCCCGTTGGCAACTAGTGCATTTAGCCTTACTAAATGGCGATAAAAAAATTAATATTCGTCCTGTAAAAAACATAGTTGTAAAACAAGCTTTAATTCATCTTACCCAAAAAATAAAACTGGCAGGCAGTATTATTAGGCAAAAACCAAACCCAACCCTACTTAAATTACTTAAACAAAACCAAGCACAATTTTTAATAACCATGGATGGGATTGTAAACCATTTAGAGTTAGAGGCAAATAAAAAACTTGATTTTTTGATTGTATTAGAAATAATACTTTGTTTGCTATCGGTAAGTTTAATTGTGCTTGAGGTTTTTGTAATTTATAAACCTATTTTGCGTAAAGAAAAACAAGCTTTAATACATGCCGAAGCAACCGAAAGTAAACTAAGAGCTATTTTAGATAGCACTACCGATTGCAATATTTTTATAAGCCCAAGCTTTAAAATAATTAATTTTAATAAAGCGGCACAAAAAGCATTAAAACAAATTTTCGGTAAAGAAATAACCATAGACGAAGATTTTAGGCCATATATTGCACCCGGACGTGAAGAAAATTTTTTAAATAAATTTAACGATTGCTTAAAAGGTGAAATTGTAAGCAGCGAGTATAATTTTGATAGCTTTGGTTTTGATATTTGGTTTTGTAATACTTTTTACCCCGTTTACAATAACAGCAATCATATTATTGGCGTTACATTTAATACTGCCGATATAACCCAACGAAAAAAAGCCGAATTTAAAATTGAAGCCCAGGTACAAAAGCTTAAAGAAATAGCCTGGGAACAATCGCACACCATAAGAAGGCCCTTAGCCAATATACTTGGTTTAACAAAACTATTGATTGATAAACCCATACCACAAACGGCCTACGAAAACGAAATAACGGTTAAATTACTGCATGAATTAGAACATTTAGATAATATAATTACCGATATTGTAAAAAAAATTGATTAAACCATAGCACTAAAACCAACACCCACTAAAACTTAACCAATGCCCACACCCGATAACGAAGCTCAAAGGCTAAAAGCACTTAAAAATTATCATATTTTAGATTCCCAAGCCGAAAAAAACTTCGACCGTTTAACCCAATTGGCTTCAATTATATGCGAAGTGCCTATATCTTTAATTTCATTAATTGATGAAAACAGGCAATGGTTTAAATCAAAAGTTGGCCTCGATGTAAGCGAAACACCACGCGATTGGGCCTTTTGCCAACATGCTATTATGCATAATAGGCTTATGGAGATTGAAGATGCTACCAAAGATAAACGATTTAAAGCAAACCCTTTGGTTACCCAAAAACCCTCGATAAAATTTTATGCTGGGCAACCATTATTAGACCCCGATGGATATGCCTTAGGCACATTATGTGTGATAGACGAAAAAACAAAAACACTAAACTCAACCCAAAAAAAAGCACTCCAATTATTGGCCGAAGAGGCAGTGTTTTTAATTGTTGAACGAAGAAAAAAAGAAGAGGTAACCTACTACGAGCAATTGTTTGAAATATCTAACGATATGGTTTGTATTGCTGGCAAAGATGGCATATTTAAAAAAGTTAACCCCATGTTTACAACGGTATTGGGGTGGGATGAAACTACGTTATTAAAAACACCTTATTTTGATTTAATACACCCTAGCGATTTAGAGGCGGCTCATAAAGAACTTTTAAAACTTACGAGCGGTATAAATACTTCGAACTTTGTGCTTAGATTTAAAACAAAAACAAATACTTACAAGCATTTACAATGGGCTTGTACTGCCGAGCCATTAACAGGAAACATATTTGCCATTGCCCGAGATATTACCCAAGAAAAAATTAAAGAAGAAAAACTTAAATTAAGCGAAAGTAATTTTAAATCGTTTTTTAACAACTCGCAAGGCTTAATGTTTACACACGACGAAAATGGCAAATTTTTATCGGTAAACAACGCCGGTGCTAAACTTATTGGCTACAGCGATAAAGAAATGCTAAACTTAAGTTTATTTGATTTAATACTGCCACAACACCATACCCTACTTAAAAAATACCTATATAAAATTAAACAATTTGGCAAAGCAAAAGGCATATTAACTACCCAACACAAAAATGGTACACCCCAAACTTGGATGTTTAACAACATTATAGGCAACGATATTAGGGGCAACCAATATGTAATTGGCAATGCAATAGATATTACCGAAAGCCACCAGCTAGAAATAGATTTAAAAAAAACCAAAGAACAGCTAGAGCAAACAAGTCAAATAGCCAATGTGGGCGGATGGGAATTAGATACAGTTAAAAACCAATTATACTGGAGTACCATTACAAAAAAAATACATGAAGTACCAGATAACTACGAACCGCAATTAGCTACCGCCATACAATTTTATAAACCTGGCATTCACCAACAAAATATACAAACAGCCATATATAATGCGATAAATTTTGGTATTGCATGGGATTTAGAGTTGCAGCTTATTACCTACACCAATAAAGAAATATGGGTAAGAGCAATCGGAAACACGGTAATAAAAAATGGTACATGCGTAAAAGTATTGGGCACTTTTCAGGATATTGATAAAAGTAAAAAAACCGAACTAGCTTTAGAAGCAAGCGAAAATAAATATAAAGCATTTTTTAACCATTCGCCCGTGGGGATATCTATTGATAAACTAAATGAAGGACAGTTTGTAGAAGGCAATAGTGCCTTTTTAAACTTAATAGGCTATACCGAGAGCGAATATAAATCATTAAACTACAAAGCCATTACCGATAAAAAGTATTTTGAAATAGAAGAAAAAATTATAAAAACGTTAAAAAAAACTGGTAAATACGGCCCTTACGAAAAAGAGTTTATACATAAAAATGGAAGCATTATACCTGTTGTACTTAACGGAGTTAAATTTATAGGCGAAAACGATGAAGTGTTTGTTTACTCTACTATTGAGAATATTACGGACAGAAAAAACGCACAAAAAATTCTTGAAAACGAAAAAAATAGGTTAAAAGCGTTTGTGCAAAATTCGCCAGCTGCCGTAGCCATGCTAGATTTGGATATGGTATATATAGCCACAAGCGAAGAGTGGAAAACTACCTATAAAATCCCCGAAACAAAAAATATCATAGGGCTATCACATTACACTGTTTTTCCGAATGTATCTGAACAATGGAAAAAACACCATCAAAAAGCCCTTAAAGGCGAGGTTATAAAAAAACACGAACATGCATGGAGGCCCGATGGCTGGGATACCGATATGTATATTAAATGGGAAACAAGGCCATGGTACGATATAAATGGCCAAATAGGTGGCATTATGTTATTTACTTTAGATATAACCGAAATATGCAAGCAACGCGAAGAACTTAAACAAGCCAAAATAAATGCCGAACAAGCAAGTATTGCTAAATCGGAGTTTTTGGCAAATATGAGCCACGAAATAAGAACTCCGTTAAATGGAATTATTGGCTTTACCGAGTTGGTTTTAAAAACCAAACTTAACGAAAGCCAATTTCAATATTTATCTATAATTAATCAATCGGCCAATTCGCTTTTAAATATTGTAAACGATATTTTAGATTTTTCTAAAATTGAAGCAGGTAAAATGGAATTAGATATTACCACATACAATTTACACTTGTTAGCCAACGAAGCAATTGATATCGTAAAACACCAAGCACAAAGCAAAAGCCTCGAAATATTATTAAACCTTCCGTTTAAAACAAGTATAAACGTATGGGCAGATAGTATTCGTCTTAAACAAATTATTATCAACTTATTAAGTAATGCAGTAAAGTTTACCCAAAAAGGCGAGGTAGAATTTAAAATCAGTATATTAAACAAAACCGAAACACATCACACTTTTAGGTTCGAGGTTAAAGACACAGGCATAGGCATAAGCGCTCAAAATCAAAACAAAATATTCGAACCTTTTTTACAAGAAGATACTTCAACCACTAAAAACTATGGCGGTACCGGTTTAGGGCTAAGCATATCAAATAAACTATTAGCCTTTATGGATAGTAAATTACAATTAACCAGTAAACCAAAAAAAGGCAGCAATTTTTATTTTGATATCACACTACCAACCGAAGAAGGGGATACAGATTTATCAGAACCTTTACAAAATATTAAAAAAGTACTTATTGTTGATGACAATGCCAGCAACAGGTTAATTGTTAAAAGCATGCTTGCTTTACGCAAAATAACTGCAAGCGAAGCTATAAATGGCTTAGAAGCATTACAAATTTTGGCTAAAGAAAATACAAAGTTTGATGTAATTTTAATAGATTACCAAATGCCCTACATGGATGGGATAGAAACTATAAAAAAAATAAGGGAAAATTTTTACGCTAGCTCAACCGAACAACCTATTGTATTGCTGCACAGTTCATCTGATAACGAAAAAATTATTGCCGATTGTAAAGATTTAAAAGTAAACCACAGGCTTATAAAACCCTTAAAAGTTAACGATTTGTTTAACGCCCTAGCATCGGCTAAAGCTATAAAAACCGAAAATAAAACTCAAGTAACAGCAGTAAGCCATTTTAATAAAATGCTGGTGCTTATCGTTGAAGATAACCAAATTAACGCTTTATTATCAAAAACTATTGTTCATAAAATAGCACCTTTTGCTACCATTATTGAGGTAGTAAACGGGCTTGAAGCCGTTACGTATTGTAAACATAACGTACCCGATATAATATTAATGGATATACAAATGCCTGTAATGAATGGTTACGAAGCCACCAAAATAATAAAAGCTTTGCCCGCAACCGCCCAAACACCTATTATTGCCCTTACAGCCGGAAACGTAAAAGGCGAAAAAGAAAAATGCTTACAAGCTGGCATGGCCGATTTTGTATCAAAACCCATTGTTGAAAGTGATATTTTACAGTTATTTAATAAATGGTTTGCGGTAAATACAGCTACTAACAGTAACCAACATTTACAGCATAACCAGCCCACGCAGCAAGTACATTTTGATATTGCTGTACTTAAAAATTTTACAGGCAACAATGATGAAACTATAAAACAAGTTTTACAATTAGCCATAAATCAACTTACCCAATCATTACAATTGTTGCAAACACACTACCAAAATAATGATGTATTGGCATTAAATAAACTGGGGCATAAACTTTATGGTACTGCAGTTTCAACAGGCTTACAAATACTTGCAACTTTAGCTAGGCAACTAGAAACTACAAAAATTATTGATAAACATTGCAAGCAATTGGTAAAAAACATACAGCAAGAAATAAATATTATTTTAAAACACATAAGCCGTTATGCTTAAAATAAATATTGGTTATAGCTGTTGTTATGTTTTTGTGGTGTTTTTTTTAACCTTAAAAATCCTTATTCAGCAACCGCTCTAAATCGGCAAAGCTAATATTCATTTTTACACGCCCTTGCTGGGCGTATGATATTTCGCCCGTTTCTTCCGATACTATAAGGGCCGTAGCTTCGCTACTTTCGGTTACACCTATGCCTGCCCTGTGGCGCAAGCCAAATTGTGGGGGTAGTTTATCGTTTTCGGTAAGCGGTAAAATACAGCTGGCACATTTAATCATGTTTTCTGATATAATTACTGCACCATCATGCAGGGGGCTATATTTTTGAAAAATACTTTCGAGCAATCGTTTCGATATTTTGGCATTCATCATCTCGCCACTATTGGCAAATATATCTTGATCAAAATATTTTACAAATACAATCAAAGCACCTGTACGGTTTTTTTTCATGGTTTTACAGGCATCAATAATGGGCTTTATTTTAGCCATGTTATCCATAACCATATCCTCTTTTTTAAATAAATAAGTAAGCCAAGTACGGTTACTAATTGATATATTTTTACCTATGGTAAGCAAAAACCTACGTATCTCTTGCTGAAAAACAATAATAATAGCTATAAAACCCACACGTACAAAGCTACCCAACAAGGTAGAAAGTAGGCGCATTTTTAAAGCATCAACCGCATAGTAAGAAGCATAAATTAGCATAAAACCAATAAAAATATTTACCGCCAGTGTGCCTCTAATAAGGCTGTATATGTAATAAATAATAAGTGCTACCAGCAATATATCTAATACATCTAGCAGGCTAGGTTTTAAAAAATTAAGGTCGGTTGCTTCCATAAAATACTTGATATTTTTTTTACCCTTTTACAAGGTTTAGTAAGGTTATACATTGTTTGGCTTCGGCTACATCATGCACTCTTAAAATATTTGCCCCGTTTTGTAATGCTATAGTATTTAAAACGCTTGTGCCATTTAAGGCCTCGTGTGCTGTAATTTGTAACGATTTCCACACCATCGATTTTCGAGATAAACCTACCAATACGGGCACACCCAATAGCTTAAAATTGCTTAAATGATGCAGCAATAAAAAATTTTGTTCGGTATTTTTGGCAAAGCCAAAGCCAGGGTCAATCACAATATCTTTTACGCCTAATGATTTTAATTTTTCGATTTTCTCCGAAAAATAATAAGTAACATCGGCCAATAAATCATCGTAGTTAGTTAGCAAGTGCATGGTTTTGGGTGTACCCCGATGGTGCATTAGTATATACGGCACCTGCAATTGGGCTATGGTGGCAAACATTTCGGCATCTAACTCGCCACCCGAAATATCGTTAATTATATCGGCCCCAGCCTCAACGGCCAAGCGGGCAACGCTAGCTCTAAAGGTATCTACCGAAATTATAGCATCCGAAAAATTACTTTTAATTAGCTTAATTACAGGTAGTAAACGTTTTGTTTCCTCCTCGGGCGAAATTTCATCAGCCCCTGGACGGGTACTAAAAGCACCTAAATCAAGTATATCGGCTCCTTCGGCCAGCATTTTTTGTACCTGTGCCAGTATTTCTTTTTCGCCTATAAAACGGCTATTGCTATAAAACGAATCGGGCGTAAGGTTTATAATGCCCATTACTTTTGCTTGGCTTACATCCAGCAGTTGGCCACCTACGTTTAGCAATGCGTTTGTTGTAAAAAATGTATCTTTAACCATTATTTTGTGTAGCAAAGTAGTAATTATTTTTAATGGATTTATAAAAATTAACACATTTTGGCAACAAACACCTCGGCACAATACGATGCAGTAATACAAAGCTGCAAAAACCTATTTCTGAAAAAAACCAACGATTATGGTACCGCTTGGCGTATATTAAGGCTTCCATCCATCACCGACCAAATATTTATTAAAGCGCAGCGCATCCGAACCCTCGAAGATAAAAAAACAAGTAAAGTAGGCGATAGCATTGCTGGCGAGTATATTGGCATTGTAAATTATTGCATTATTGCGATGATGCAACTAGAGTTGGATGCCCATACACCTTTAGAACTTGCAGTTGATGAAGTTGAAACAGGGTTCGACCAAAAAGTTAGCCAAACCAAAGAATTAATGTTTGCTAAAAACCACGATTATGGCGAAGCCTGGCGAGATATGCGTATAAGCTCGCTTACCGATTTAATTTTAATGAAAATATTGCGTGTAAAACAAATTGAAGATAACCTAGGCGAAACCATAGCCTCCGAAGGCGTAAACGCCAATTACCAAGATATGATGAATTACGCCATTTTTGCTTTGATAAAGCTAGAGAGAGATTTTTGATTTTTGATTGGGGATTTTTGATTTGCCATCGCATCCTAAAATCATTAAATCCTAAAAATCCTAATTCAGACGGTAAGGGATTTTTGATTGACTTGCATCTTTTAATTTTCAAAATAATAAATCATTTCATAATCTTTTTAATAAAATGAAACAAGATAATTTAGAACCCCAAAATGTAGGGTTAGTGAGTGATATAAAAATACTTATTGAGCAAAGTAAGCTACAAGTTTCGGTTGCTGTTAATGCAGCTATTACCATGCTTTATTGGAATATTGGGAAGAAGATAAACAACGAAATTTTAAAAGATAAACGAGCCGAGTATGGGAAGCAAATTGTAGCTACAGTATCGAAACAATTGATTAACGATTATGGAGCTTCTTTTTCAGAAAAAAATTTAAGAAGAATGATGCAATTTGCAAATATTTTTCCAAACGAAAAGATTGTCGTATCACTGATACGACAATTTAGTTGGACTCATTTTTTGGCTGTTATTCCAATAGAAGACCCTTTAAAACGGCTATTTTACATCGAAATGTGTAAAATAGAAAAATGGAGTGTTCGCACTTTTAGAGAGCGCATTAATTCGATGCTTTACGAACGAACGGCCATTAGCAAAAAACCTGAAGAAACCATCAAAAATGATTTACTAACGCTAAATGAAACCAATCAAATTACCCCTGATTTGGTTTTTAGAGATCCTTATTTTTTAGATTTCCTTGGATTAAAAGACACCTATTCTGAAAATGATTTAGAGACCGCTATTGTTGCCGAACTACAACGTTTTATTACAGAACTGGGTAATGATTTCGCTTTTCTTGCCCGACAAAAAAGGCTGATGATAGACAGTCGAGATTATTATATAGATTTACTTTTTTACCACCGAAGGTTAAAATGCTTGATAGCAATAGATTTAAAAATTGGTGAATTTGATGCCGCATATAAAAGCGAAATGGAGCTATACTTAGCCTACTTAGAAAAATATGAAATGGTAGAGGGCGAAAACCCACCTATTGGTTTAATACTTTGCGCTGGCAAAAACCCCGAACATATTGAACTATTGCAACTACACAAAAGCAATATAAAAGTGGCCGATTATTTTACAATTTTACCATCTAAAGAAGTTTTATTAGACCGTTTGCACAAATCTATTGCTATTGCTCAAAACCAAATTAGAGAAAACGAATAAAAAATAATGATAAACAACAAACTTACCATCCTTACAAAACTTTTTGTAAGCCTATTATTTATATTTTCGGGCTTAATAAAACTTAACGACCCACTAGGCTTTTCGTATAAACTCGAAGAATATTTCGAAGTTTTTCATATTACTTTTTTAAGCCCTTTGGCGGTAAGTATAGCGGTATTGCTGTGTGCATTAGAAGTTATTTTAGGGATATTTTTAATAATAGGTTACTACACCAAAAAAGTAATTTGGGCATTGTTATTATTGATACTGTTTTTTACGTTTTTAACCTTTTTTTCGGCGTATTTTGATGTTGTAAAAACCTGTGGCTGCTTTGGTGATGCTATTGCTTTAACGCCTTGGCAATCGTTCGGCAAAGATATTATACTATTGCTAGCCATCTTGTTTTTATTTTATCAGCGCAAGCTATTACCCCATAAAACCGAAAAATTATTTATAAGCATTTCGGCTATTTCATTTACATTTTTACTAGGTATTTACACCTATAATTTTTTGCCAATTATTGATTTTTTGCCTTATAAAATCGGTGCCAACCTAAGCCAATTAACCAAATTACCAGCCAATGCCCAGCCCGACGAATACCAGATTTTATATACTTTACAAAACCTAAAAACCACACAAACCAAAATCATTACCGATAAAGAATATATAAAATCTAAAATTTACGAAGATAAAAACTGGATTTTAAAAACAGCTTCGCCGCCCAAGCTGGTAAAAAAAGGCGACCAAATAGTTATTAAAGATTTAAACCTATACGATGCAGGTGGGGTAAGCTATACTTCCGAAATTATCGAAAACCCTTACTACACCCTCATTGCGGTAGCTTATAATGTAGATAATACACATGTAAAAGCACTAGGAAATATAAACGCCCTGGCCATAAATGCCATACAAGATTTTAATATTAGGGCAATTTTGCTTACTACTAATTCGGCAACCGAAGCCACCAAATTTGCAAAAAACAATAAATTAGTATTTGATATTTTTTATGCAGATGCTGTACCCCTAAAAAGTATGGTACGTAGTAACCCTGGGTTAATATTGCTAAAAAATGGCGTTATCATCAACAAATGGTCAGGAAATAATTTACCTTCAACCGACGAATTAAACAAAAAGTATTTTGGTAAAAATTAATGATAACCCTATGCTACCCCACCATACCCCACTTACTTACAACGGAATAATTTTTTTTATAGGCTTTATGGGCTGTGGAAAATCCCGATTAGGAAAAAAACTAGCTGCCAAAACCAACCGCCCTTTTATAGATTTAGATGCCTTAATCGAACAAAATGAAGGTAAAACCATTGCCCAAATATTTAGCCAAATAGGCGAAAATAAATTTAGAGAACTAGAAAAAACAAGCCTCCAAAACAGCACTTTCCCGCCCAATGCCATTGTTTCCACTGGTGGTGGCGCACCCTGTTTTTTCGATAATATGCAATGGATGAACGCCCACGGCCTCACATTTTTTTTGGATACGCCCATAGCTATTTTGGCTAGCAGGCTTATAAACGGTAAAAGTAAGCGGCCATTAATTGAAGGTAAAACCCAACAAGAGCTGCTAAACTATATCGAAATCAAACTGATAGAACGCCGCCCATTTTACCAAAATGCTACCATAAGCCTGCATCAAGCCGATATTACACCCGAAATGGTTATTGATACAATAAACAAAAAATTTTTTGAGCACTAAAAGCTCAAAAAAAATTTTTGGAAATAACTTGTTATTATTAAACTTATAATTACGATTGAAAAGGAAAAATTATTAAATAACAGGGATTTTTATAAATCCTTTAATAGTGAAGAAAAATTTGACTGTTTTCTTCAAAAAGATGCACAAGCGAGCGGTAAAACATATTCTTGAAGCTGAATTGGATGCCCGTCTAATTAATCAAAAACACCAAAAGACTATTGATATTTCAACCGAATTTAAAGAAACACTACCCTAGTAGGTTATACTTTAGAATGTTGCCGATAAATTTAACCAGCAACTGCTTAAGATACAAATAAACAAAGGCAAATTTATTGCAATTATGTTGGCTTTTGAAAACCCACATGGTACAATTATTTTAAACGACAATAATGCAAAAAAAATGTATATCAGCTTGGCTTGAGATACACAAGAACAATTAGAGTTATAATGAAGGCGAAACTTAAAGTACTTGCTCGAAGTATAAAACCAATCATAAAAATTAAACTTAGTAATTTTAAAATTTCAGTTGAAATTTAAATTCAGGCTTTTAAACGGGCAAAAGAGCTACAAAAAACGCTATCCAGCAACATCTTATATCCTAATGTTAGGGTTTTGTAATTCGTATTAAGTTTTGTGCTATATTCGTACAGTAGCTTTGTATGTAGCGTAGTAATAAAACGCCCTTCCCTAGCAAATACGCAACCCTTTAACTAAAAACAATGAATTGGATTCCATTAAAAACCGAAACACAATTAGCCGAAATTAAAAGCAATAGCCATTACAGCATTATTTTTAAACACAGTACTCGGTGCAGCATCAGCATAATGGCTAAAAAAAAAATTGAATTAACGTGGGATGAGTTACCTAAAGATACAAAAATGTACTTTTTAGATTTATTGATGTACCGACCAATCTCAAATCAAATAGCATCCGATTTTTTGGTAGCGCACCAGTCGCCACAAGTATTGCTAATTAAAAACGGCGATTGTGTTCTTGAGCAATCGCATGGCGATATTTCGGTAAACGAAATAAACGAGGTAATAAGCCAAACCGCGTAATGGCTTTAACTACCAGCCAAAATCAATAATTTTTTGTATATCAGGATGCAAACTATGGTAAACAGGGCAATTTAATGCCGCATGAGCCAGTATTTTTTTATCCTTATCACTATAATTTTTAGCATCGGGAAAATTAAAAGTAATATGTATAGCCGAAACTCTACGTGGCTCGGTAGCCATAATTTTGGTAAGCTGGGCTTCGGCACTAGCTATATTTATACCATGTGTATTGGCAGTAATGCCCATAATGGTAAACATACAACTAGCCAGCGAGGTAGCCATTAAATCGGTAGGCGAAAACGCCTCCCCTTTGCCTTGGTTATCTAAAGGAGCATCGCTAATAATTTGTATGCCCGATTGTAAATGTGTAGCTGTGGTGCGTAATTGCCCGTTATACGTAATTTTTGAAGTTGCCATATCTTTATTTTATATTTTGTAAAAGTAAAAATAATGCTTGCTTCAAAAAATTAAACGGTTACAAAGTAGCAGTATTAAATTTATAAAAAACTACTATTGCAATAAAAATGGAAAATAAAATTAAGAAGTTGAAGTAAAATTTATAGCCTAAACCTATAATTAAACCCCAAAAAATCTATTCTCCAAAATACTCTACATAATTATTGGCCGTTTCGTACAGTTTTATACAATGTAACGCCGCACCACGTTGCTGTATATGTGGGGCTAATTGTTTCCAAATTTCGATGGCCAATATTTCTGTTGATGCCATTTTGCCTTTCATAAAATCAACATCGAGGTTTAAGTTTCGATGGTCGAGTTTATCGGTAACATATTGTACAATAATGGCTTTAAGGGTTTTTAAATCCATTACAAAGCCAGTTTCGTAATTTATTTCGCCTTTTATGGTAACATACAAATCGTAGTTATGCCCATGCCAGTTGGCATTGGCGCAGCGGCCAAAAACTTCTTCGTTTTTTTCGGTACTCCAGTCGTTTCTGCAAAGTTTATGCGCAGCGTTAAAATGCTCTTTTCTTGTAATGTAAATCATTGCTGTTAAAATAAAGTACAAATATAAGCAAAGCATTTGCAAGCTAAAACCTATAATTAGGCTAATTGTGTGTAAGTTTGGCTTATGAATGTATTATTGGTTGCTGCAACTAAAGCCGAGCTTAAAAACGTAATTTCTTTTTTTCATTTTAAAGAAGAATCATCATCTTTTACCACCGAAGGTATTGATGTAGAAATTTTAATTACCGGAGTGGGTATGGTAGCTACTGCCTTTGCCCTTGGGCAAAAACTTGCAGCAAAAAAGTACGATTTAGCTATTAATGCAGGCATTGCGGGTACTTTTACACGCAATCTTAATATGGGTGATGTGGTGTGGGTAAAGCAAGATATATTTGCCGAACTAGGTGCCGAATACGATAGCCAGTTTTTAACTATTGATGAATTAGGTTTGGGCCAAGCCGCCACTTTACCTCATTTTAATAACCAAAATAAGCAAATTAGTAATTTATTAAAAAGCTTAAAACCGGTAAACGGCGTGTCGGTAAATAAGGTAAGCGGAAATTTTAAAAATATTCAAAAAATCATTCATCGGCTAAACCCCGATATCGAAACCATGGAGGGAGCCGCTTTTTATTACGCATGCCAACAAAGCCAAACGCCTTGTGTACAGCTGCGAGGCATATCTAATTTTATAGAAAAACGCAATACCGACAATTGGGATGTGCGAAAAGCGGTGAGTAGTGTAAATGCCACACTAATTAGATTTTTTAAATCATTTGCTAAATAATATGTTATGAAACTTAGCCTAGGTTTTTCGCCCTGCCCTAACGATACTTTTATATTTGATGCTTTAATTCACCATAAAATTGATACCGAAGGTTTACAATTTGATGTACATTTTGAAGATGTTGAAACACTTAATAACAAGGCTTTTGCTGCCGAACTAGATATTACTAAACTTAGTTATTTTGCTTTTGCCCATGTTTTAAAACACTATGTTTTGTTACATTCGGGTAGTGCATTGGGCTATGGTGTGGGCCCTTTATTAATATCGAAACAAAAAAACCTATCGATATTAGATAAGAACCTTAAAGTAGGCATACCCGGAAAATTTACTACCGCCAATTTTTTACTACACTTGGCTTACCCTCAGTTAAGCAATAAAGTTAGCCTACTTTTTTCGGATATTGAGCAAAAATTATTGGACGAGGAAATCGATTTAGGCCTAATTATACACGAAAACAGGTTTACCTATCAACATAAAGGCTTGCATTTGGTGCAAGATTTAGGCACTTTTTGGGAGCAACAAACGGCCTGCCCTATCCCATTAGGAGGTATCGTAATTAAACGTACTTTACCTAATGTTACCAAACAAAAGGTACAACGCGTTTTACAAAAATCGGTTGAATATGCCCTTAACAACCCAGCATCGAGCCTAAATTTTATACGGCTACACGCACAAGAAATGAGCGAAGAGGTAATGTATAAGCATATAAATTTATACGTAAATAACTATTCGGTTAATTTAGGAGTTGATGGCCGAAAAGCCATCGAAGTTTTCTTTAAAAAAGCAAAAGTCGTGGGTTTGATAAATGAAGTGGGGGAGGATGTGTTTTTTTAAGAAGATACTTACTCAGCAAAAATTAAAATACACAACAAATTAGGTAATGCAAATAAAATTATCTAATCAAATTACCTCCTGCCGCCAACCACAACACAAATGCAACCATTGTTACAACAGATATGCCAAAGTAAACACCTGTTCCTATTAAAACATAATGCCCAACTGTTCGTTTTTTTTGTAACAATGCTTTTTGATATGCCTTATTTTTAAACACTTTAACATATACCGAATCGTTAAGTAATGACACATTTGAGGTATGAACCAATGTAGGTTTAAAATAATCCGAATTTTCAGCAAAACGTTTATTTCTAAACATTTTTAGCTGTTCTTTATTAAGCTTAAAAAATTCGGCATCGGCTCGGGCAGTATTCGCCTTGTTTAACGAATCTTGATTTAAACTTTGCCCAAGTGCTGTAAAAACAAAAATAAACATAGCCCATAAAAGTAAACACAGCTTTTTCATGATTGTAGATTTAAAAACACATTATATAATAAACCAATTTGCACATAAAATATTTTGTTGTGTGTAAAAAATATTTTAAACAATTAAATTTTTGATATCGCTTTTGTATTCATTTACTTTAAATTTACAAATTTTGATACTTTAGTGTTTTAATTATGTAAAAATTGCACGTGTTTGAGTATTTTGTTGCAATAATTAAAAATTTGTTGTATAATTGTGATAAATAACTACGAAAAAAACAATTTATATGAAAAATTTTATAAAATCTTAGATAATTTTTATTGTTTTAACTATCTAATTTTTATTTTTCTTCACATTAATTAATAAAATTTTAAAAAACTCAACAATAAATTGTTGGGTATAATTATAATAAAAATGATAAAAATTTATTTATTTGCAATTGCATTAATAACCTTAAATGCTTGTACACAATCGCATAGTACCGAAAAAAATTACGAAACTTTTTTAGTAACCAAAGCAATAGAAACCGATACAGCTACCTATACCGAGTATGTAGCAAATATACAAGCTTTGCAAAATGTAGAAGTAAGGGCTAGGCTTAAAGGTTATTTAGAAAAAATTTATGTTGATGAAGGCCAGTCGGTAACTAAAGGACAGTTATTGTTTACCATTAATAGTAGAGAATATACAGATGAGTTAGCAATGGCTAAAGGGCTTAATAAAAGTGCCATAGCTGAAGTTAACGAAGCTACTTTAGAGCTTAAAACATTAAGTAAATTGGCCGAAAAAAAAATAATATCTCAAACAGAAGTTGAGTTAGCCAAAAATAAGTTAGATGCCAAAAAGGCAAAAAAAGAAGAAACCGAAGCGCATGTATCTTACTCTAATTTAAAATTAAGTAACACGCAAATTAGGGCACCTTTTACAGGTACCATTAATAGGATACCCAATAAAGTAGGTAGTTTGATTGATGATGGCACTTTACTAACTAGTATATCCGAAAATCAAGAAGTGTTTGCATACTTTGATGTATCAGAAAAAGAATACCTAAGCTACATTAAACATTTAAAATACGATAGTGTTAATTCTAAAACTGTTGATTTAATTTTGGCAGATGGAACTACGCACACCCAAAAGGGTAAAATAGAAACTATTGAAGGCGTTATTGATGCGAATACTGGCAATATTGCTTTTAGAGCAAGATTTAAAAACCCAGATAATATTTTAAAACATGGCGCAAGCGGAAAAGTAAAATTGTGTAAAAAACTAAATAAAGTTGTTATAATTCCTCAAAAAGCAACTTTCGAAATACAAGATAAATTATACGTATATGTTGTAGATAAAAATAGCACCGTGGTGATGCGTAATATTGAATCGCAACACCGTTTAGCAAATTTATTTTTGGTAAACAAAGGCTTGCAAGCTGGCGAAACAATTATTTTTGAAGGCGTACAAAACGCTAAAGCGGGTATGGTAATTAAAGCCAAACAAATAGAAATGCCAAACATTATTAAACAACTGGCATCTAATTAAAAAAACCGCTTCTTTATGTTTAAAAACTTCATCGAAAGGCCAGTATTATCACTGGTAATATCTCTTTTTATAACTTTATTTGGTTTATTGGCCCTTACAAGGTTGCCAATTACACAATATCCCGATATTGCGCCACCTGCAGTATCGGTTACTACAAAATATACTGGTGCCAACGCCGAAGTATGTGCCAAAGCAGTAGTTACGCCCCTAGAACGAGCCATAAACGGCGTACCAGGTATGGATTATATTACATCTGTATCTGGAAACGATGGCACAAGCATCATACAAGTTTATTTTAAAGTAGGTACCAACCCCGATTTAGCAGCCGTAAATGTTCAAAATAGGGTAGCAACAGTACTTGATGAGTTACCAGAAGAGGTTATCAAAGCAGGGGTATCAACAGAAAAAGAGGTAAACAGTATGTTAATGTACTTAAATATTGTAAGTACCGATACCACCATCGACGAAAAATTTATTTACAACTTTGCCGATATTAACGTACTTGCCGAATTAAAACGGATAGACGGTGTAGGCTATGCCGATATTATGGGGCAGCGTGAATATGCTATGCGGGTATGGCTAAACCCACAAAGGATGGATGTTTACCAAATATCAGCCGATGATATTATAAAATCGTTACGCGAACAAAATATTGAAGCAGCACCTGGTAAAGTAGGCGAAAGTTCGGGTAAAGCAGCACAATCGTTACAATATGTGTTGCGTTACACGGGCAAGCTAACCCAAAAAGAACAATACGAGAAAATTATTTTAAAAGTAGGCGATGATGGCGAAGTTTTGCGTTTAAAAGATGTTGCCGAAATTGAATTTGGTTCGCTAGATTACGATGTTTTATCAAAAGAAAACGGAAACCCATCGGCGGCAATTATACTTAAACAAAGGCCAGGGTCTAACGCTAGCGAAGTTATTTCGAAAATTAAAGAAAAATTAGCACACTTAAAAACAACTTCATTTCCACCAGGGATGAATTACACCATAAGTTACGATGTTTCTAGATTTTTAGATGCCTCGATACACGAAGTTATAAAAACTCTTTTAGAAGCATTCGTTCTTGTAGCCTTGGTAGTATTTATTTTTTTGCAAGATTGGCGTTCAACGTTAATACCCGTTTTAGCGGTGCCCGTATCGCTTATTGGTACATTTGCTTTTATGCAATTGTTCGGTTTTTCTATCAATTTATTAACGCTTTTTGCCCTAGTTTTAGGCATTGGTATTGTGGTAGATGATGCCATTGTAGTAGTTGAAGCCGTACACGCCAAAATGCAAGAAAAACACCTTGGTATAAAACAAGCAACTATTGAAGCAATGGAAGATGTAGGTGGTGCTATCGTAGCCATATCTTTGGTAATGTCGGCCGTTTTTATTCCTGTTGCTTTTTTAAGTGGCCCAGTAGGTGTATTTTATAGGCAGTTTTCAGTAACTATGGCTATAGCCATAGTTATTTCGGCAGTAAATGCATTAACGCTAACCCCAGCATTATGTGCGATAATATTAAAAGACCATCAAGCGCACCACAATAAAAATTTTGTAACTAAATTTTTTGATGGTTTTAATTACTATTACGATAAAATATCGCAAAAGTACCGTAAATTTTTAAACCAAATTATAAACGTACGTAGCATTACCTTTGGCGTTTTAATTATATTTTGCTTAGGTACTTGGGGGGTAAATAGTATTTTACCAACAGGTTTTATCCCCACCGAAGATCAAGGCACCATTTACGTAAACGTTACTACACCCGTGGGTGCCACCCTCGAGCGTACCGAAACAGTAATGAACGAAATTGACAGAATTGCAAAAAAAATAGATGGTATTGAAGGCGTTTCTTCATTAGCAGGATTTAGTATGATGACCGATGGCTCTGGAGCGTCTTTTGGCATGAGTACCGTAAACCTAAAACCATGGGAAAATAGAACCAATACAGCCAATGATGTTATCAAACTTTTAGAAGAAAAAACAAAGCATATTAAAGATGCTCAAATACAGTTTTTTCCGCCACCAGCAGTACCAGGTTTTGGTAATGCTAGTGGTTTCGAGTTACGATTGTTAGATAAAACAGGTTCAGGTAACCTGCAACAAACATCGGCAATAACGCAAAGTTTTATAGCCGAAGTAAAAAAACGAAAAGAAATTAAAGATATTTTTACCAGTTTTAATCCATCGTTTCCACAATATTTATTAAAAATCGACCCCGAAATTGCTGCCCAAAAAGGCATCTCGGCCGATAACGCTTTAAGCAATTTACAAACCCTAATGGGTAGCTACTACGCTACAAATTTTATACGCTTTGGGCAAATGTATAAAGTAATGCTACAAGCCGACCCTAGGTACAGAAGCCAGCCCGACGATATTTTAAAGTTAAGGGTAAAAAACAACAAAGGGCAAATGGTGCCCTACTCCTTATTTGCAAAAATAGAAAGGATTTACGGACCTGAGCAATTAACACGGTACAATATGTACCTATCGGCCATGCTTAATGGCGAAGCAGCAAAAGGTTACAGCAGTGGAGATGCCATAAAAGCTATTGAAGAAGTAGCAAAAAATAATTTGCCAGCAGGTTACACTTACGAATGGTCGGGTATGACGAGGGAAGAAATACTATCAGGCAACCAAATTGTATACATTTTTGCCATATGTTTGCTATTTGTTTACTTACTATTATCAGCACAGTACGAAAGCTTTATACTGCCCATACCTGTATTGCTTTCGTTACCTATTGGTATTTTTGGCTCTTTGTTTTTTTTGTGGGTAATGGGTTTAGAAAACAATATTTACGCCCAAGTAGCCATGGTAATGCTTATTGGCTTGCTAGGCAAAAATGCTATTTTAATTATTGAGTTTTCTGTTTTAAAACAAAAAGAAGGATTAAGTATTGTACACGCAGCAATTGAAGGAGCTATTGCCCGCTTGCGACCAATTTTGATGACCTCTTTTGCATTTATTGCAGGCTTAGTTCCGTTAATAACCGCCAGCGGTGCAGGCGCAATCGGAAACAAAACAATAGGTACTGCCGCTGCTGGCGGCATGTTGCTGGGTACAGTTTTTGGCGTAATAATTATACCAGGCTTATATGTAATTTTTGCCAGCTTAATATCTAAAACCCAAAAAAATAAAACTACTATACAACAATAATACCAATGGGTACAAAAAAATTTATCTTATATATGCTTGCAGGATGGTTTATATGCTGTAAAACACCCCAAATAACACCCCTTTCGCCAACCACAATTAGCCAAAAATTACCTACACGTTTTTTAGCTAATGCCGATGATAGCCTAAATATAAGCCTACCCCAATGGCAAAAAATATTTTTTGATACCAACCTTAGTAAGCTAATTGATAGTGCATTGCTTAATAATTTTGATGTAAAAATGGCTTTACAAAAAATAGAATTAAGTAGAGCAAACCTAAATTTTAGCAAAAGTTTTTTATTGCCCGAAGTAGGCATTGGCGCAAATGCCGGACTACGCAAATTTAGCACTTACACCATGGATGGGGTAGGTAATTTTGATACCAACCTATCGCAAAACATAACACCACAACAACAAATACCTAACCCTTTGCCCGATTATGGCTTGGGCTTTCAAGCAAGCTGGGAGCTTGATGTTTGGGGAAAACTTAAAAACCGAAAAAAATCCGCTTTAGCAAATTTTACAGCATCGGCTTATGGCAAAAATTATGTTATTACCAATTTAGTAGCCGAAATTGCCAGTACCTATTTTCAACTTTTGGCTTTAGATAAAGAGATGGATATACTAAGAGAAAATATTGTTTTACAACAAGAAGCCCTAGATGTAGTAAAAATTAAACGAGAAGTAGGTAAAGCCAATTCGCTAGCAGTAGAAATGCTTAGCGCACAAATAGAAAACACCAAAGCTATTAAAACCGAAGTAAGCCAGCAAATTATTGAAGCACAAAGTAAACTAACTTTTTTGAGTGGTACATACCCTGATATCGTAGAACGCGACACAAGCTTTAGCAACCATAATTTCGATGGTATTTTATCAACAGGTATACCTACTGCATTAATAAATAATCGGCCCGATATAAAACAAGCCGAAATGGAGCTAGTAGCCACAAATGCAAATATAAAAGCAGCCAAAGCCGCTTTTTATCCAAGTTTTTTTATTGATGCAAATATGGGTTTGCAGGCCTTTAATGCCCAATTTTTATTACAAACACCCTCAGCTGTAGCCTATAATGTACTGGGTAGTTTAAGTGCACCTTTATTAAACCGGCGTAAAATAAAAGCCGATTTATTGGCCGCCAATGCCGAACAAAAAAACGCTTACATAAACTACGAAAAACAAGTAATTAATAGCTTTACCGAAGTTTACAATGCTGCTAATAATATTAAAAACACCAAAGAAATGTACCGCTTAAAAAAGCTAGAAGTAGCTTTTTTACAAAAAGCAATTGCTACTTCGTACGAACTATTTAATGTAGGTAAAGCAGGCTATTTAGAGGTTTTTTTAGCACAACAAACGGCATTAAAATCGCAAATAGAACTAATAATTTATAAAAAACAACAAAACATAGCTTTAGTTAATTTATATAAATGTTTGGGTGGTGGCTGGCAATAATCAATAAATTTCGATTTTATTAATATTCACTAAAACTATAACCCACTATACCATAATGTGATTTTTTTTATTGAAATGCTTTTTAAAATTACACACACAAATAAAGTTTTAACCCTTGCATTCGCACATTTTTTTTAAAAGTTAAAACTAAATCCGATTTTTTTGCGTCATAAAATTTATTAGATTTGGATTTATCCTACCAAATAAAATACATTACCCAATTAAAAACGCTTAAAAAAAATCTATTATGGCCCGCTTAAATTTATTAGAAGAAACCCGATACGAAAAACTACCAGTTACCATATTTGCCAACGCCAACCAAGCATCAGTAAATGTAGCAAACCGCATTGCCCAACTTATTTTAAGTAAACAACAAAAAGGCGAAAATGCTATTTTAGGGCTAGCCACAGGCGTAACTCCTGTAAAAGTATATGCCGAACTGGTACGTTTACATAAAGAAGAAGGCCTAAGTTTTTACAACGTGGTAACTTTTAATTTAGATGAGTATTTTCCGATGAAAGCCACAGCCAAACAAAGCTATGTTACCTTTATGTACGAGCATTTGTTTAACCATATTGATGTACCCGAGAAGCATATTTTTATACCCGATGGTAACTTAAAGCAAAACAATATAGCTGCTTTTTGCTTAGATTACGAACAAAAAATTTCGGCATTTGGTGGCCTAGATTTACAACTTTTAGGCATAGGCCGTACAGGTCATATTGGCTTTAACGAACCAGGCTCGGCACCTAACTCGGGTACACGCCTAGTAACCTTAGACGATTTAACCCGTAGCGATGCTTCACGCGATTTTGGTGGCAAAGCCAATGTGCCAACCAAAGCCATAACCATGGGTATTGGCACAATTTTTAAAGCCCGTCAAATTATTTTAATGGCTTGGAGCCAAAAAAAAGCCGCCATTATCAAAAAAGCCGTCGAGGGAGAAATTTCGGGTAATGTACCCGCAACTTTTTTACAACTATCCGATAATGTAGAGTTTGTGATAGATGAAGATGCAGCATCGGCTCTTACTCGGTTTGATACCCCATGGCTAGTAAAAGATTGTGTATGGAGTAATCTACTGAAAAAGAAAGCCGTTATTTGGCTAGCCCAAACTGTAAATAAACCTCTATTAAAACTTACCGAAGAGCATTATAACAGCCACGGCATGGCACAATTGGCGGTACAGCAGGGGCCAAGCAGCAAAATAAATATCGATGTTTTTAACCAAATACAACACACCATTACAGGTTGGCCCGGCGGAAAACCCAACGCCGACGATAGCCAACGCCCCGAGCGAGCATTGCCAGCACATAAAAAATCACTTATATTTTCGCCCCACCCTGATGATGATGTAATATCTATGGGCGGTACATTTATACGGCTGGTAGATCAAAATCACGAAGTACATGTAGCCTACCAAACATCGGGCAACACCGCCGTATGGGACGATGATGTGTTGCGCTATGTTGAATTTGCCATAGATTTTAACAAAAGCCAAGGTTTAGAAACCACCAAACTAACCGATATTTACAGCAACATGCGTGGTTTTATGGTTGATAAACAACCCAACCAAATAGATACGCCACAAATACGCAACGTAAAAGGATTTATACGTAAAACCGAAGCCATATCAGGCGCAAGGTTTGCTGGCCTGCCCGATACCCAAATACATTTTATGGAACTTCCGTTTTACGAAACCGGAAAAACCAAAAAAAATACCGTTAGCGATGTTGATATACAGCTTACCATAAATTTATTACAACAAATAAAACCCCAACAAATTTTTGCAGCAGGCGATTTTGCCGACCCACACGGCACACACATCGTTTGTTTCAATATTATTGTTGCTGCCTTGCAAAAACTAAAACAAACCGAAACTTGGGTAAACGATTGTTGGTTATGGATGTACCGAGGTGCATGGCAGGAATTTCCGATACACGAAATTGAAATGGCTGTACCTTTATCGCCCGAGGAAGTAATTAAAAAACGGAGCGCTATTTTTAAACACCAATCGCAAAAAGATAGGCCTGTTTTCCCTGGCGACGATGCCCGCGAATTTTGGGTAAGGGCCGAAGTCCGTAACCGCGAAACCGCCCAAATTTACAATAAACTCGGCCTAGCCGAATACGAAGCTATGGAGGCTTTTGCCAGGTATAATTTTTAGGACCTTCGTTAAAAACTATGGAATTGTCTCAAACTGAACTCCCATTAAACAGGTATACGATTGGGGACGGCCCAGCCTGCCTGCGCAGGCAGGCTGTTGTTTGTAGTAGGAGGCCAATAAATTTTTTGTAGAAATTAACTTAAAGCACTATCCAAGCAAGTCGCAGCGTGTTACACAAATAAAGTAAAAGCACCAACTTTGTTACCACGCCTCGAATTGCGCCGTTAGAAATTTATTGAGCATACCCAACATAACAACAGCAAGTCTTGATTTTTTGGTTATTTCTCATCAACGAGAAAGAACTTTAAAAAAAGGCCTATGAAAAAATTTTCAAAGAAGAATAACCAATTTTTAAGATGTTTTAGGGGAGTATGAGTTTTAAAATACGGCTAATGAAACTATGTATTAAATAACATATTTTAGCATCCTAAAATCATAATCCCCCGACAAAAAAACTATTTATACGATGAACCCCAACCTACAAAAACTATACAACATAGCACAAAAACCCATCAGGTTAATTGTGGGGCTAATGTCGGGCACATCGTTTGATGGTTTAGATATTGCGCTTTGTAGGTTTAAAAATTCGGGCTTGGCAACCGAGGTAGAGGTATTAAATTTTGAAACGGTTGCGTTTGATGCAGGCTTTAAAGAAGATATAAAATCGGTTTTTATTAAACAACAAGTTAGCCTGCAAAAAGTAACACTGCTAAATGCCACCATAGGTTTAACCTTTGGAAATTTAATTATCAAAACCCTACAAAAATGGGATGTTGATGTTAATAATGTTGATATAATTGCCAGCCACGGGCAAACCATTTTTCATGCGCCTAAATCGCAACATAAATTAAAAAACCAACCCAATGCTACCTTACAAATTGGCGATGCCGACCATATTGCCCAAATTACCCAAGTAATTACCCTTAGCGATTTTAGGCAAAAACACGTAGCCGCAGGCGGCGAAGGTGCACCATTGGCCGTGTATGGCGATTATTTATTGTTTAGCAAAAAAGGCGAAAACCGTATAATGCTTAACATTGGGGGCATAGCTAATTTTACTTTTTTGCCTGCATCGGGCTATGCAGGCGAAGTTTTTAGTACCGATGTAGGCCCTGGCAATACCCTTATGGACCAATATATCCAACGCCATTACCCCCACAAATACTACGATAAAGATGCCGAAATTGCCCTCACAGGCACAGTTAACAAAACCTTACTAGTTGAACTTTTAAACAACCCGTTTTTAGGCCTCGGTTTCCCAAAAACCACCGGACCCGAAGTTTTTAATTTAGCTTTTGTAGCCAAGGCAATGCAAATTACTAGTACTAATCATTTGGCTGTGGCCGATGTATTGGCTACACTCTGCCAATTTTCGGGCTTGGCAATAGCCCAAGCTATAAAAAAATGTTTTAATACCAGCCACAAACCTATCATTTATTTAAGTGGTGGCGGTATGTATAATCCTTTATTAATAAACATTTTAAAAACAGAAGTACCTTTTGCACAATTTAAAAACACCCACAGCTTAAGCATACATCCCGATGCCAAAGAAGCTGTACTTTTTGCATTGTTAGCCAACGAAAATATATGTGGTAAGGCAATTGATTTTGGCGATAAAAACAATATTCCGAGCGTTTGTATGGGTAAAATAAGTTTTCCGACTTGATAAAAAAATTAATCCTAGTTGGATACAAAAATACCTTAAGCAAATTTTAAAGTACCTAAAGGCTTAATTTATATGGTTGCATAAATTATGTGCAGGTGCTACAATTTTATTTTTCAGCAAAACTTTCAAAAATTTATATTAGCAACAATTATACTTGTTGTTTTAACAAACACATACAATGAATTAACCAATTAAAAGGCTAAAGTAAATAGTTTTTTAACCTAAAACCCACTTAAATTGGTTTAGTTGTAATTTGTTAAAATTCAATTAAATTTGATGAATGTTTAAAACATTTTTTTAAATAAATGCACACCATATTACAACTACAACAAATTATCCAAAAGGCGATTGACGAAAAACAATATCCTAGCCACCCTAAAGAATTATACGAACCTATTAGCTATTTAATGGCTTTAGGAGGTAAACGACTGAGGCCTGTATTGGTATTAATGGCTACCGATTTGTTTGCCGGCGATATTTATAAAGCCATTAACGCAGCTTTGGCAATTGAAACATTTCATAATTTTACGCTTATGCATGATGATATCATGGATAATGCACCCTTGCGCCGTGGCAAGCCTACCGTACATGCAAAATGGAACCAATCGGTAGCTATTTTAGCTGGTGATGTAATGTTTGTAGAATCTTTTAAGCTAATTATACAAGTAGATGCTACTATATTACAGCAAGTACTAAACGTATTTAACGATACTGCAGTAGGTGTATGCGAAGGCCAACAAATAGATATGAACTTTGAAACAGCCCCTAAAGTTACACTTGCTGATTATATTGAAATGATAAGGCTTAAAACGGCTGTATTATTAGGCGGAGCGTTAAAAATTGGAGCTTTAATTGGTAATGCTAACTTATACGATGCAGAAAAATTATACGATTTTGGGGTAAACCTTGGTATAGCTTTTCAACTACAAGATGATATATTGGATGTGTATGGCGACCCTGAAAAATTTGGCAAACAAGTAGGTGGTGATATTTTAGCTAATAAAAAAACTTTTTTATTGATAAAGGCTCTTGAACTAGCTGATGAGCAAACACTTAACCAATTAAATGGTTATTTACAAAACACAAGCATCAGCCCCAGCGAAAAAGTAAGTTACATAACTGCTATTTATAATAAGTTAAATATTAAAGACATTGCCCAGGCGCAAATGATTACTTACGCCGAAATTAGCTTGAAAGCACTAAACGAAATTAATGCGCCCAACGAACGTAAAATGATGTTAAAAGAATTTGCAAATATGTTAACAAAAAGGGATAATTAAGATACATCTAATAAACCATGATTTACAAAGAGTTAATTTAATTTATCTTAAGCATTTATTAACACAAGCTAGTATAAAAAATGGATTTATTTGGATATCAACGCCATTACCGCTTTAAAGGGGGCAATAGTGGCAACGAACACAAGCTATTTTGGGCAATAGGTGTTGTGCTTACTTTAATTTTTTTGCTGATTTATTATTATCGAAAATAAACCAGCAAAAAAAGATTTTATGGGTTTTAAAATGCCCGAGGCCTGCTGCCCGACGTGTTATATAAAATTGGCTTTTATGGGTTTTTGCCCGATGTTTTTTTAATAGCTCCAGCAGGTTTAGATTTTGCTACTGTTGCATTATTTTTAGGTTTGGTTACTTTAGGTTTTTCTACCTTTATGTCCTTAGCCTCTTTTATATCAGTTACTTCTTGGGCATCTGCGGTAGGGGCTACCGTGGCTTCTTGGGTAAACAAAGGCAAAAGTTTAATAATATGAAACCAATTTAAAATCTTTTTCATATCCGAGGTATATACCTTATCCTCATCGTAGTTGGGTGCTACTATGGCAAAAAAATCTTTTAATATTTTATTATCAGCTTTTGCATCGGGTACTTCGCCATCATAATTTTTAATGGCTGTAAAAACATCAATCAATTTTAAATCCTCATCATTACCATAAACCGTAATATCGCTAAGCGAAGCCAATTTAGTGTTAGATAAATTTACAATCAACTTCGCTTTTTGCGCATCAAGGCTTTCTAATATATAGCCTGTTTTGTTTCGTGCTATCATTTTGTACAGCCCTGGCCTACCCGAAACGGATACTAATCCTACTAAATTCATAATTTTATTTATTTAAAAAAATTAATCTTCAATTACATCTATGCTTAGTATTCTATCGCCTTGGCGTATTTCATCTACCAAATCTACGTTTTCTATCACTTTACCAAAGCATGTATGGTTACCATCAAGGTGTGCGGTATTGTTACGGCTGTGGCAAATAAAAAACTGCGAACCACCCGTGTTTCGGCCTGCATGTGCCATAGATAGTACGCCACGGTCGTGGTACTGATTGTTTCCTTTTAACTCACAATCAATGTGGTATCCTGGGCCACCAGCACCTGCTTTATGCGCTGTACTTGCATCCCGCGAAAACGGACAACCACCCTGTATCACAAAATCGTTTAATACACGGTGAAATGTTAAACCGTTATAAAAACCTTCGCTGGCAAGTTTTTTAAAATTGGCAACAGCTTTAGGGGCATCGTTATCGTAAAATTCTATTTTAAAATCGCCTTTTTCTGTTTTTAATATTGCTTTACTCATTTTTTTAAATTTATTTGGAGGGCGAAATTAATAAAATTTTGTAGGGTATTATACGTTTCTCATCTTTATAGTTAGATTTAAAAAATGAAACCTTTTTTTTTGCTACTTTTTAGTCTTTTTTTTAGTACACACATTTTTGCTTCTTCCTTACTTATTAGTATGGATGAAGACCAAAAAAACCACCTTAAAGCATACGGTGTAGCATTTTTTTGCTTAAAAAAAAATATAGATGTTGATTGGCTTTTAAATTACCGTGGGGGTAGTTTTTTAATAAAATACAACCAAAGTATAGAGAACGAACTAAAAATTAGAGGTGTAAGCTACGAAGTAATTGCCGATGCCAAAGTAAATGCCATATTAACCGAAATTACCCAAGCCGAGGTAAACCAAGATATTGTAAAGCTTGAAAAAGCACCTAAAATAGCCGTTTACTCGCCCAAAAATAAACTCCCCTGGGATGATGCCGTAACCATGGTGCTTACTTATGCCGAAATACCTTACGATGTAGTATATGATGAAGATGTATTAAAAGGGAAACTGCTTACATACGATTGGTTGCACCTGCACCACGAAGATTTTACGGGGCAGTATGGTAGGTTTTGGGCCAATTACCATCAGGCCACATGGTACCAAGAAGATGTTAAACTACAAGAAGCTACCGCACACAAAATGGGCTTTAATAAAGTATCGCAAATGAAGCTAGCCGTAGCCAAAACCATTAAAAACTTTTGCGGGGCAGGTGGTTTTTTATTTGCTATGTGTTCGGGTACCGATAGTTATGATATTGCCTTAGCGGCCGATGGGCTTGATATATGTGAAAATATTTTTGATGGTGATGGTGTGGATGTGGGGGTGCAAAACAAACTTGACTTTAGCAAAACATTTGCGTTTCAAAATTTTAAATTAGATGCCAACCCTTACAATTACGAGTTTTCGGATATTGATAATACCAACCAAAGAGCCCTAGACCGTACACAAGATTTTTTTATGTTGTTTGATTTTTCGGCCAAATGGGATGTGGTGCCAGCCATGCTTACCCAAAATCACGAAAAGGTAATTAAAGGTTTCATGGGGCAAACAACGGCCTATAAAAACACATTGCTTAAACCCTATGTATTGGTTATGGGGCAATTAAAAGCAGCAAACGAAGCCCGCTACATTCATGGCAACTTTGGCCAAGGCCAATGGACTTTTTACGGTGGCCACGACCCCGAAGATTACCAACATATGGTAGGCGACCCACCTACCGACCTTAACCTTTACCCCAATTCGCCTGGGTATAGGCTCATACTTAACAATGTACTTTTCCCGGCTGCAAAAAAGAAAAAGCAAAAAACGTAAAATGTTTATTTACTAAAAAAAACCAAAAATATAACATGCTAAAATCTCCCAAAAGGGGATAAAAAAAGTACTGGTGCGCAGTTAATGATAAAACCACGCTATTAAAATTATTTTAAATAAAAATGGATAACAGCCTTTGATGTAAAAAAAACAATATATAGGGTAAAACAATATTCATTTTAAAAAAAACATTTATTGCCGTTGCCAATAAGCTAAAAAAATTAATTTTAATATTTTGTACGAAACTTTATTGTTATATATGTACCCAATCAAAACCTAATTATATAATGACAGTTTTTAACCTTAGCGCCGAGTGTTACCCCGTAGCCAAAGTTGGCGGCTTGGGCGATGTGGTGGGTGCGTTGCCCAAATATTTGGTATCCGAAGGTATTGATGCTAAAGTAATTTTACCTTTTTACGATAAAATATTTACCCAAACCCATACGTTTGAAAGCGTTTTTAAAGGGCAAAGCAACCTAGGCGACCAAAGTTTTGCGTTTGAAGTGCTAAAAGAAAGTACCAATGTTTTAAGCTTCGAGCTTTATTTGATAAAAATACCAGGCCTGATAGATAGAACAGAGGTATACTGCTACCCCGACGAAATAAAGCAATTTATAGCCTATCAAATTTCGGTGTTAGAATGGGTAATCACACAAAATATAAAAGTAGATATTTTTCATTGTCATGATCATCACAGCGGTTTAGTACCTTTTTTAATTCAATACGCTACAAGGTTTGATTCGTTACGCGATATACCTACAGTTTTAACCATACACAATGCCCAATATCAGGGCTGGTTAGGGTGGGATAAATTTAACTATCTGCCCAATATCGATGTAAGCAAAACAGGTTTGTTAGATTGGGCTGGCTGCATAAATTCGCTGGCTACAGCTGTAAAATGTTGTACCCGATACACCACCGTATCGCCAGGATACCTGCAAGAATTAAAAACAAACTCGAACGGATTAGAGCATTTGTTTTACATGGAGCAGCAAAAAGGCCTTGGCATTATCAACGGTATCGACCCTGATGTATGGAACCCCAATACCGATACCATGCTTGCCCATAATTATAGCATTACCACCGTAAAAAAGGGAAAAGAAAACAACAAAAAAGCATTATGTACCCAGTTTGGGCTTGATGATAGCAAACCACTTATTACCTTTATTGGCCGCTTAGTTTTAGAAAAAGGAGCCGATATATTACCTTACATAATTTCAACTTGCCTCGAACATTATAAAAGCGAGGTTAGCTTTTTAGTTTTGGGTTCGGGCGAAAAATATATCGAAGAAGCCTTATCAAACATTTCAATTTCACACCATTATAATTTTTTTATTGGTTACGATGAACAACTATCGCACCGTATTTATGCTGCTGCCGATTTTATTTTAATGCCCTCGAGGGTAGAACCATGTGGCTTAAACCAATTGTATGCTTTAAAGTATGGTACCATACCCATTGTGCGTAGCACAGGAGGCTTAAAAGATACCGTTATTGATGTAGAAGAAAACAATGGCTATGGAATACTTTTCGAAAATACTACTCCAGAAGATGCCATACAAGCTATAGCCAAAGCAATAACCCTTTATAAAAACACCAAAAAAATTGCAGCCTTGCGTAAAATAGCCATGGGCTTAAACTTTTCGTGGAACCAATCAGCAAAGCAATACATCCAATTATATAACAGCCTAATAACCAAATTATGAGATCAGAAAAAGTAATTTCAATTATCCTTGGCGGCGGGCAAGGCTCGCGGCTATATCCGCTTACGGCTAGCCGCTCGAAACCTGCAGTACCCATTGCTGGCAAGTACCGATTGGTAGATATACCTATTTCAAACTGTATAAACTCTAACTTAAAACGCATTTTTGTTTTAACTCAGTTTAATTCAGCATCACTAAATAAGCACATTAAAAATACCTATCATTTTAGCGTTTTCACGGATGCTTTTGTTGATATACTGGCTGCCGAACAAACACCCGATAACAAAGGCTGGTACCAAGGAACTGCCGATGCGGTAAGGCAAAGTTTACACCATTTAAGGCAACACGAGTTTGAGTATGTGCTAATCCTATCGGGCGACCAGTTGTACCAAATGGATTTCAGAAAAATGATTGAAAACCATATTGCTAAACAAGCCGATATAACCATTGCTACCATACCTGTTACAGCCAAAGATGCCACCAGTTTTGGTATTTTAAAAGCAAACAACGATTTAGAAATAACCTCTTTTATAGAAAAACCCGCATCAAATTTATTAAAAGAATGGCAATCGGATACTGGCGAAGCAATGCAGGCACAAAACCGTATTCACTTAGCCTCAATGGGTATTTATTTGTTTAATAAAAAAGTATTAATTGATATGCTTGAGGGTAACCAACGCCACGATTTTGGCGGCGAAATTATCCCCGAAGCTATTGGTAAAAATAAAATAATAAGCTACCAATTTGAGGGTTATTGGACTGATATTGGTAACATCGACTCGTTTTTTGAAGCCAACCTAGGCCTTACTGATGATGTGCCAAAGTTTAACCTTTTCGACCCCGCACCCATATACAGCCGAGCCCGTATGTTGCCACCTTCTAAAGTTTCGGGTACTATACTTACCAATACCATTATTGCCGATGGGTGCATTATACACGCCAAAGAACTTACCCGCTGTGTGGTAGGTATTAGGTCGCGTATTGGGCACAATACCACAGTATCAAACTGTTACATTATGGGTAGCGATTATTACCAAACTATTGAAGAAATAGAAGGATTACGCCAATCGCACAAACCACTTACAGGTATTGGTGAAAACTGTGTGATAAAAAATGCCATTTTAGATAAAAATTGCTTTATAGGCAATAATGTTACCATAAATGGTGGCGCACACATTAAAGAGGGCGATTACGAAACATATACCGCCAAAGATGGCATTGTAGTAGTGAAAAAAAATGCGGTAATTCCAAACGGTACCGTAATAGGCTAAACTGTAATAAAACCATAAGTACTTTAAATAAGTTGCTTATGGTTTTATTTTTTTTAGACCAAAAAATTATCCTGTCCAGCCATCTTTTAGCGTAACAGTTCTGTTAAAAATTAAGTGTTGTGGGCTGGCATCTTTATCTAAACAAAAATATCCTTTACGTATAAATTGGTAACGCCTATCGGGGTGCTCTACTAGTTGCGCTGCGGCATTGGCTAAATCAGGTTCTATATATGCATTTTTAATTACCACTAGGCTTTGTGGGTTAATAAAAGTTTTAAAATCTTGGTCGCTGGTATCGGGTTGTTCGGCGGTAAAAAGACGGTCGTATAGGCGTATTTCGGCTGTTTGGGCGTGGTGGGCGCTTATCCAGTGCATAGTTCCTTTGGCTTTTAGGCCCGATGTGTCGCTGCCCGATTTAGATTCGGGGAAATAGGTGCAATAAATTTCGGTAACCACACCGTTGGCATCTTTAGCAGAACCATCGCAACGTACTATATAAGCCGATTTTAATCTACACATTAAATCGGGCCCCAGCCTAAAAAATTTCTTTGGTGGTTCCTCCATAAAGTCGTCTCGTTCTATCCATAGCTCGCGGGTAAAAGGCAAAGCTCTGCCACCGTCGCCACCTTCTACTTCGGGGTTGTTTTCGCTTTCTAGCAGTTCGGTTTTACCTTCGGGGAAGTTGGTAATTATCATTTTAAGAGGATCTAACACTGCCATTCGTCGCCAAGCGGTTTTGTTTAAATCTTCTCGGATAAAAAACTCGAGCAAGCTAAAATCAATCACATTTTCGCGTTTGGCAATACCTATACGTTCGCAAAAATTACGGATACTGGCAGGCGTAAACCCTCGGCGGCGCAGGCCGCTAATGGTAGGCATGCGTGGGTCGTCCCAATTATTTACCAAACCATCGTTTACCAGTTGCATTAATTTACGCTTGCTCATTACGGTATAGCTCATATTTAAACGGGCAAATTCGTATTGTTGTGATGGAAAAAGGTTTAGTTTTTGGATAAAAAAATCGTACAGCGGCCGGTGAGTTGTAAACTCGAGGGTACATACCGAATGGGTAATTTTTTCGATAGCGTCGGATTGTCCGTGGGCAAAATCGTACATAGGGTATATGCACCATGTGTTGCCTGTGCGGTGATGTGTAGCGTGTTTTATGCGGTAAATAAGCGGGTCTCGCAGGTGCATATTGGGGTTTTGTAAATCAATTTTTGCCCGCAACACCTTTTCGCCATCGGCGTATTGGCCGTTACGCATGGCTTCAAAAAGGGTTAAATTTTCGCTTACCGAACGGTTGCGGTATGGGGTTTCTCTTCCGGGGATGGTAGGTGTTCCTTTGTGTTGTGCAATTTCGTCGGCTGTGCTATCATCTACATAAGCCAAATTTTGTTTTATTAAGCTGATGGCAAATTGGTATAATTGTTCGAAATAATCAGAAGTGTATAATTCGTTTTGCCAAGTAAAACCCAGCCATTTTACATCGTTTTTTATGCTTTCTACATATTCGGTATCTTCGGTAAGGGGGTTGGTATCATCAAAGCGAAGGTTAGTAGCGCCATTGTATTTTAGCGCCAAGCCAAAATTAAGGCAAATAGATTTTGCGTGGCCAATGTGTAAGTAACCGTTAGGCTCGGGCGGAAAACGGGTTAAAACCCGCCCATCATATTTGCCTGTACTGATATCGCTTTCGATAATTTCTTCTATAAAATTTAGTGACTTCTCTTCGCTCATATTGTTTTTTAGATGTGCAAAAATATGAAAATTAGGCATGTTTTTTAAAGTTACTAATTTTCTTCTGTGGTTGGTGGTAAAGCAACCACGGGCACAATTTTTTTTGAGATTGGTTTATCGGGCAAAACAGCAAATTTTGATTTATATTGTATCCCCAATTAGTAGTAAAAAAACAGAAAAGGGTGATTGTATTAAAAAGATATTACGCAACTTGTACTTTATAAGCTTTGAATTTTTGCCAAAAATTAAATTATTTACTTTAATGTGTTCATATTTAAAGTGTTCACAGCTGGTTTTGCCTTTTACTTGTACCCAATACTTATTTCTTTATTGTGCCCATGTTAATTTTTTTTATATTTTAGGGTGTAATATTATAAACTCATAATATTTTATTAACAAGCAATTAATTTAGGCTATGTTTTTTTGTAAAAAAAAATATATACATGAAAATTAAACCTTATTTGGCTGTATGCCTAGCCTTTGTATCCATTGTTACAACATCTTGCAAAAAAAACAATCAACCCTTAAACGATGTTGATGTACCCGTAAATTATCCTGCAAAGGCAACTGTAAAATCGGCTAAAGTAATTTTTACTGCCCCAAATGCTGTTAAAGTGTATGGTAGCGGCTACGGCTCGGCTTTGGCCAAGGTGCCGGGCGAACCAAATGCATTTTATTTGATGACCGACCGTGGCCCAAACGTTGATGGCTCATTAAAAGATTCGAAACTGTTTCCTTTACCCAATTTTAACCCACACATTGCCAAATTTAAGCTAGTGGGCGACTCGTTAGAATACCTTTCATCTATCGAATTTAAAAATGCACTTGGCGTTAAGGTAACAGGTTTACCTAACCCTATTGGGCAAGGAAATACCGGCGAGGTAGCCCTCGATTTCTTAGGAAACACTTTAACAAATGATGCCGATGGTATTGATTGCGAGGGACTTGCTGTTGCAAACGATGGCACATTTTGGGTAAGCGACGAGTATGGCCCTCACTTAGTTCATTTTGATAAAAACGGTAAAACTATCGAACGTATTAATCCTTATGGCAATGGTACAGGTGGTCGAAAAATACCCGAAGTATTTAAAAAACGCCGAGCAAACCGTGGTATGGAAGGTTTAACCCTATCGCCCGATGGAAAAACACTAATAGGCATGATGCAGTCGCCCATGTACAACCCTGCAAAAGATAAAGTAGCCAACAGTAAATTATTGCGCATATTAACCTTTGATATAGCTACTGGTACTACCAAGCAATACGCTTATTTGATAGATAACACCAAAACATTGTCGAGCGAAATTGTAGCTATAACGGCTAGCACATTTTTAGTGTTAGAAAGAGATGGTGATTTTGCAGGTGGTACGCCTGCTGCTCAGGTAAAAAAAGTTTATAAAATTGATATATCGGGAGCTACAGATATTTCGGACCCTAAAAATGGTGCTGGAGGATTAATGTTTGGAGGTAAAACTTTAGAAGAATTATCAGTAACCGAATTATCAGCAAACAATATTATACCTGTTACCAAAGAACTTGTAGTTGATTTATTAACTATACCCGGCGGATACCCACACGATAAAGCCGAAGGATTGGCCATAATTAATAACAATTTAATAGTAGTAAGCAACGACGACGATTTTGGTGTTACCAGCCCAGCAACTGCCAATAATACCCTTATTGCTAAAAAATTAGCTTCGGGCAAATTAGATGCAAACGTACTCTATTTTATACCAATTACTAAGTCTTTAAAATAACCCTACAATAATATTTCACAAAGCGGCACTAAATAAAATTAGTGCCGCTTTTTTTTACATCCATATTTTTATGTGTGGGGCCATTTAAATACCTATTACTTTTTTGTTAAAATTTATAATAAACACGTACATATCAATCTTTTTTTCTAATTTTAATGATGCGTTTTTACACATTTTTAATCCTATATTTTGGTATTGCATCATGTACCTTAAAACCAAAAACCACCTTAACACAAATAGGTTTTGTTGATGCTTTTGAAGATGCCACCATAGCCCAAGCAAAAACAGGTTTTGTAGCAGCTTTAGCTAAAAATGGCTTTATTGATGGTAAAAACATACATATAGTGTATAAAAATGCGCAAGGTAGCATACCCACACTGGGGCAAATTTTAGATTATTTTGTAAGC
>RDYW01000004.1 GCA_004293485.1 Sphingobacteriales bacterium
AATACTCCCTAACAGAAAACTATATAGACAATATGATAGAAAAACCAAAATGGGTAAATATAGAAAATATAAATAAATTATTCTATGTTAGTGCCATTATTTGGGGCCGGGGGGATAAAAAAAAGGATGCCGCTGCAATCGTGAACGCTCTAAATCGGTAAAATAATTGAATATTAGCTTCTTATAAAATTTCACCATAAAACTTAGTCTAATAACTAAACAATATGAACAACCGTTTAAAGTCATCTCATTTACACCCTGTACTGCAACTGGCTGTTTTAATTTTAGTTGCCGCCTTGTGTGGGTTTGTATGCGTTGCGGTGGGTTTTGCAGCGTATAGTTTTTTTTATGGCTTTGCGCCGATGCTTGAAATGCTTAAAAACCAAGCCCATACGATGGATTTACCCTTTATGCGGATGCTACAAATAAGCAGCACCATAGGTATTTTTATTGCTGGCCCGCTGGTGTATGCCCAAATAGATAATTACAACGTAGGCCAATATTTTAAAATAAACACGCCTATAAAACCTATTTTAATATTACTGGTGGTGTTAATTATGCTGTTTTCATCGCCTTGGTTAGATGCCGTAAACACCCTAAACCAAAAAATGGCTTTACCCAACTTTTTACAACCTCTAGAAAATTGGATGAAGCAAAAAGAATTAGAAGCCGCCGCCCTTACCCAGCAATTATTGCTAATGAGGGGCTATAAAGATTTAGCCATTAATTTATTAATGATAGCCATATTACCCGCCATAGGCGAAGAATTATTTTTTAGAGGCACTATACAAAACATATTCACAGCTCTTTTTAAAAACCCACACGTAGCCGTATGGCTAACCGCCATATTATTTAGTGCCATCCATTTACAATTTTATGGCTTTTTGCCGAGGATGTTTTTGGGCGCACTGTTTGGTTATTTATTTATTTGGGGTAAAAGTATTTGGCTACCCATTTTAGGGCATTTTTTAAACAATGGCTTTGCGGTAATAATGGCTTTTAGGCTGCAACAAGAGGGCAAAAGCATAAGCGAACTTGATAATGCCTTTTCGCCTAGCTGGTATGCCATTTTGTGTAGCATTGTGTTTACTTTTGCATGTATAAATATTTATTTTAAACAAGCATCTTATCCTAAACCCAAGTAATATGAACGATAAATGGATAAAAATTTATACCTCGCACCAGTTTTTTAAGGCGGAAAAGGTAAAGCAAATATTAATTGATAACGGTATTAAAGCTGTAATAATGAATAAGCAAGATACTGCTTACAAATTTGGAGAGGTTGAGGTGCATATCCCCGAAAATGAGTACAGCAATGCATTAGAAATTATTATTGAGCATAATTTGTAAAACGGTTTTATTAAAGTTAATTTTTTAAGTCATAATAGTATTTTTACTAATGTTTTGAGCCTCATCCTAAAAAAGTTGAAATATTTACCAAGCCATTTCGGTATTTTTAGCATTAAAATTGGCTAAATACCGTTTTTTTATATTTAAGCTTTGATGTTTCAGCTAACTAATACCATTCTTTAATATACATTTTTTAAATATTGAGTACTATTAAAATGACTGACAATTTTTTAAACTTATTTGGTAACTATGTTAAGCTTACAAAAAGCGATATAGAGTTTTTTAACAAGTACTTTGTGCTAAAATCAATGCAAAAAAACACAATTGTTGAAGAAGAAAATAAAGTGCCAAAGCATTTATATTTTATTACCAAAGGATTTATGCGACTATTTTATTACGATAACAATGGAGAAGAGATTACAACACTTATTGCATCACCAAATAAATTTATTACCTCTTTTTTGAATTTTATTCACGAAAAAAAATCTACTGAGAACTTAGAATGTGTAACCAACTGTGAATTTTACGAAATAGAAAGAGGCAAATTGCTCGAATTGATTGATAAAAATGAAAATTTTAAAAAATTTAGCCTTGTAATTTTTGAACAAGCTATTGCAACTACACAAATACGAGCCAACGACTTTGCAACACTTACTGCAAATTCGAGATATATGAAACTTATAAAACAACATCCCGAAATTATACAGAATGTGCCTATTCAGCACATAGCATCTTACTTAGGTATAAAACCACAAAGCCTTAGCAGAATTCGTAAGCACTTAATTAAGTAACAAATGTGAAGTCGTATAAGTAACACATTGGTTAATTTAGCATCATGTTTAATGATATTAAAATTTGAAAAGCAATGTTAGCATTTATACAACAATATTTAACCACCTTAATAGCGGCACTTTTAATAATGAGTATAGCTTACCTTATATTTTGGGTGGCTTTAAGCAAAAAACTAAGCAACCGAAAAATACAACTTTCCAAAAGAGCTGGTTGGTCTCAAATAAAAGGCGAAATTGGTGTAACGTTTTTTTCGTTTCTTGGTAGTACGGCTTTTATGTTACTTCTATTGTTGTTTAAAGATAAAGGCATAGCCAAATTTTACATAGAAACAGGTAAATATGGTTGGTGGTATGAAGTTCTCATAGTTATTTTTATGTTGTTATTATCCGATACTTGGTTTTATTGGAGCCACAGAACAATGCACCACCCAAGTATATATAAATATGTTCACGCTTTACACCACAAAAGTTTAGATGTAAATCCTTATACATCTACTTCATTTCATGTATTAGAATCTTTATGGCTTACTATTTGGATTTTGCCTTTAACAATATTTATCCCTGTTTCAATAACAGCATTAGGCGTAATGCAAGTGCTTGGCACTTTTAACAATTTAAAATCTCATCTTGGATACGAGCTTTTCCCTAATTTCTTTAGTGTAGCGCCTTTTAACCTGTTGGTTACAGCTACCAATCATAGCCTTCATCACACTCAGTACAACGGTAATTATGGTTTATTCTTTAGGTTTTGGGACATTTTTTGTGCCACAGAATTAAATTCAACAGATAGTACATTTAAAGAAATTCATCAACGTACAAACGAGAAAATAATTGATAACTCAAAGTACAAAACACTGGTAATTACTAAAATTGTTAAAGAAAATAGCAATACCGTTTCAGTATATTTTAAACCAAGTGATAATAAATTTTATAATTATCAAGCTGGACAATACCTAACTTTAAAAGTAAAACTTAATGGCAAAACGCAAGACCGTTGTTTCTCATTGAGTTCTTCGCCAAACATTGATAATTTTTTAAGAATAACAGTAAAAATAAAAGGTGAAGTATCTCATTATTTTTACTATAATGCAAAAATTGGCGACATTGTAGAAGCTTTATTACCTGTAGGGGATTTTAATTTTACACCAAATGCAAGTTTTGAAAAACATTATATGATGATAGCAGGAGGAAGCGGAATTACTCCTTTATTCAGTATGATTAAACAAATGCTTCAATTTGAACCTATGAGCATAGTTACATTACTTTATGCAAATGCAAGTGAAGAAAATATCATTTTTCAAAAAGAATTAAACCAGTTATTGCAACAATACGCTCATTTTAAATACTCAAATTTTATTTCACAACAAAAACGAATAAGCAAAAAGGATTTAAGCACTGTCACAAATACAGTATATTATATTTGTGGCCCCAATTCTTTAAAAAATGGAATAACCCAACATTTAAAAGATTTGAAAGTAAGCAAAACCAATATTCATGTTGAACATTTTGCAGATGGTTATACACCTTGGTTTGGGTTTTTAAGGAAACAGAAAATTAAAATAATTAAAAAAGCTGCTTTTATTTTTCTTTTTTTAAGTTTTGTTTTTACTACAACCAAAGCTCAAACAGAAATAGTTGGAACTTGGAAAGATAAATCACATCCTGAAAAAATGGTTATTTTTACCCAAACAGAAAATATTTTTATAGGCAAAGATATAAATGGTAAAATAATATTTAAAGACTTAAAATTTATGAAGCCAAATAAATATCAAGGCATTTTAATCAATCCAAATAACAACCAACAATTTAAGATTTTTATAACCCTTAATTCAAAAAATGAGTTTACATTTATAGTCACTAAACTAATATTTAGTAAGAAATTAATATTTTTGAGAAACTAAAAACTGTTAAAAAAAAAGAAACAGTAAAATGGCTTTTATTACATTTAATACTACTCTTGATGTTTAACTAGTACATCAAAAACACTTTAACAACACCTTTTTTTAATATATTTTAAAACTAAAAACTAAAATAAATTTATATGAGCTTACCAAATATTTTCAACAAAGAGGTTTCAGAAAAAGTGATACAACGTATCGAACAACTAAAACCCAGTACCCAAGCAAAATGGGGTAAAATGAGTGTTGACCAAGTATTGGCACACTGTAACGTTAGTTACGAGTTGGTGTACGATAACATACACCCCAAGCCTAATTTTTTTATGGGTTTTATTTTAAAAACGTTTGTAAAAAATATAGTTGTAAGCGAAACGCCTTACAAAAAAAGTTCGCAAACAGCACCTGAGTTTATTATGAAAGGTGATAAAAACTTTGAAGCCGAGAAAACTCGTTTGATTGAATACATCAAAAAAACACAACAATTGGGCGAAACCACTTTCGATAATAAAGTTTCTAACTCGTTTGGTAAATTAACTGCTACCGAATGGAGCAATTTGTTTTACAAACATTTAGATCATCATTTAAACCAATTTGGGGTATAAAACCGCACCAATAAAAAATGTTATAAAACAAACACCAAAGCGTATGGTTTTGGTTTTTTCATCAGTTACTTCATAATTTAATATCATTATTAAACTTACAGCATACGGCTAAAAATAAATTTTTCATTTTATTTGTTTCTTAGCTTAAACTAGTTATAAATTACAGCCTTGTAAATAAATACAATTCTATTTTATAATCCGTTATAAAAAAACCAAAAATTATGTCAAACTTAAATGATATTACTTTTAGTGAAGCTCCTCATTTTTTTAATGATGTGTGTAAATATGTAGATGATGCTGCACAATTTACCCAACACGATAAAGGCTTATTAAACCAAATAAAAGCTTGTAATAGTGTTTTTCATTTTAAATTTCCTATACGCAAAGGCAATAGTTTCGAAATTATTGATGCTTGGCGTATCGAGCATTCGCACCACATGTCGCCCACAAAAGGGGGTATCCGCTACAGCGAAATGGTAAACGAAGATGAGGTAATGGCTTTGGCAGCCTTAATGACGTATAAGTGTGCCATAGTAAATGTACCTTTCGGCGGTGCAAAGGGCGGCATAAAAATTAACCCTAAAAATTATACGATTGCCGAACTAGAAACCATTACTCGCCGCTACACGGTAGAGCTAATTAAAAAAAACTTTATTGGCCCAGGTATTGATGTACCCGCCCCCGATTATGGCTCGGGCGAAAGAGAAATGTCGTGGATTGCAGATACCTACCAAACCATGAATAGTGGCTCGCTAGATGCCTTGGCCTGTGTAACGGGTAAACCATTAGCCCTACATGGTATTGCTGGCCGTAAAGAAGCTACAGGTAAAGGCGTAGCTTTTGCCGTACGCGAATGCGTTTCGGTAAGCGAGGATATGGCAAAAATTGGCTTAACTACAGGCCTATCGGGCAAAAAAATTATTGTTCAAGGACTAGGAAATGTAGGTTACCATTCGGCAAAGTTTTTAATACAGCTAGGGGCAACTGTAGTAGGCTTATGCGAGTTTGATGGTGCTATTTATAACGACAATGGTTTAGATGTAGAGGATGTAATTAAATACCGTAAAGAAACAGGCAGCATTTTAGGGTACACCAAAGCCCAAAAAGAATTTAAAGATTCGAGTGAAGGGCTAGAGCAGGCATGTGATATATTGGTACCCGCCGCCCTCGAAAACCAAATTACCGAAGCCAATGTAGCCCGTATAAAAGCCAAAATTATTGCCGAAGGTGCTAACGGCCCAACTACGCCCGCTGCCGCTGCAGCATTTGTAAAAAATGGGGGCATTATAATACCCGATATGTATGCCAATGCAGGTGGAGTTACGGTTTCGTACTTCGAGTGGTTAAAAAACCTTTCGCATGTTGCTTTTGGTAGGATGGATAGAAGGTATGAAGAAACATCAAACGTAAATATATTAAACACTTTAGAATCATCAACCGGGGTAAAACTTACACCCGAGCAACGAGCCATTGTAGGTAAAGGTGCATCGGAGTTAGAATTGGTAAACTCGGGTTTAGAAGATACCATGGTGCGCTCGTACCACGAAATTAGAAACATTAAAAACGCCAACCCACTTATACCCAGCTTACGCACTGCAGCCTTTATTGGCGCCATTGATAAAATAGCTATTTCGTACCAAAATTTAGGTATATGGCCTTAAAGGAAATTAAAAATTCAAAAGTTAAAATTCAAAATGAAAAAAGGTTAGAAAGTTTTTAATTTTAAATTTTTACTTTTAATTTTTTTAACTTACGTTTTTCAAAGCCCGTTGCCCGAAGCTCGCTGCCCATTTAACAGAATTATTTAATTTCAATTTTTACTTTCAAAAACATTATTCTATATTTGCCCTCCCTGAAAGGAGGTATTGTAAGGAACTATGATTATAATTAACATTAAAGATGGCGAATCAATTGATAGAGCCTTAAAACGTTTTAAAAAGAAATACGAAAAAACTGGCGTTTTACGCGAACTACGCAGCCGCCAAGCATACGAAAAAAAATCGGTTGCCCGCAGGTTAGAAGTAAAACACGCAGTGTACATACAAGGCTTAAATTTAGAATCTTAATTTTTTTAGATTTTAACCAAAACATATTTAAAACTATTTGTATATTCATTTTTTGTTTATATAAATAGTTTTTAATGTTTTTACAGCAATTTTATAACTACCTTACTTACGAAAAACGCTATTCGCAGCATACCCTACTATCTTACCAAAAAGATATTGCACAGTTTAGCAATTTTTTAACAAATACTTTCGAAACACAATTACTTGCTGCCAAGCATCAAATGGTGCGTTCGTGGGTTATACAGCTAGCCGAGGCCGAAGTATTGCCAGCAAGCATTAGCCGAAAATTATCGTCGCTTAAAAGCTTGTATAAGTTTTTGGTTAAGCAGGGCATGTTAACCGAAAATCCCGCAAAAGCGGTACAATCGCCCAAAAAAAGTAAAAAATTACCCACTTTTATTGATGAAGATAAAATTATTACATTACTTGATTCGGAAAACCTATTCGACGATAGTTTTAGCGGCACACGGGATAAATTGGTAATTGAATTATTGTTTGGTACAGGTATTAGGCTAAGCGAATTAATAGATATTAAACTTAATGATTTTTCGCAAACCGAAGCTTGTGTAAAAGTTTTGGGTAAAAGAAACAAGGAAAGAATAATACCCTTAAATAAATCGTTGTGTGTATTAATGAATTACTATTTAGCGCAAAAAAAAATTTGCATTAATGAAATAGATAGCCCATATTTAATTGTTACAGATAAAGGTGCAAAAGCATATCCTAAATTAATATACCGAGTGGCGTACAAATATTTATCCATCGTATCTACCCAACAAAAAAAAAGCCCGCATGTGCTAAGGCATTCGTTTGCCACTACGTTGTTAAATAAAGGAGCAGATATAAATGCGATAAAAGAATTGCTAGGCCATGCCAACTTATCGGCTACGCAAATTTACACCCATAACACCGTTGAAAGATTAAAAACAATTTATAAACAAGCCCATCCAAAGGCGTAAAACAAGTTAATTATGAAAATAGGCGTTCAATCCATCCACTTTACAGCGGATAAAAAATTGTTAGATTTTATTCAAAAAAAAGCAAATAAGTTAGATCAGTTTTACGATCAAATTATTTCGGGTGAGGTTTACCTAAAACTAGATAATGCAGTAGATGAAGCGAATAAAATTTCGGAAATCAAACTTATTATACCTGGTATTACCTTATTTGCCAAAGAACAGTGTAAAACTTTTGAAGAAGCTACCGATTTATCGGTAGAATCGTTGCGTAAACAAATTACTAAGTTTAAAGAAAAAATCCGCTCTACCGAAATTAGACATAAAAGTTTAATAGTTGAAGAGGAATAGTAAAAAATACACTTTTTTAAACCGTACAAAAAAAATCAAAAACTATAGATTTGATTTTTTTGTACGGTTTTTTGTTAGCACCCAAGCCCAGCAATTGCTTTTCTAAATAAAAAAACATCCCCAAATAAATTTTAAGTATTTTTGCCAATTAACGCATACTCTAGTAATAGCTATTGGAGAGTAATACAACAAAAAAATGAGTAATATTTTAGCAATTGTAGGCAGGCCTAATGTAGGAAAATCTACCTTATACAACCGTTTAACCGAAAGCCGCAAAGCCATTGTAGATGATGAAAGTGGCGTTACCCGCGATAGGCACTATGGTATAGGCGAGTGGACAAACAAAAGCTTTACCGTAATAGATACTGGAGGCTACGTGGCACAATCAACCGATGTGTTTGAAGCCGCCATACGCGAGCAAGTTTTAATTGCAATTGAAGAAGCTACCGTTATTGTTTTTGTGGTAGATGTTACCACAGGTATTACCGATTTAGATGATGATATTACCCAAGTTTTACGCCAAAGCGATAAACCTGTTTTTTTGGCAGTAAATAAGGTAGATAATTTTCAGCTACAATCAGATGCAAGTGTGTTTTACAGCATGGGCTTGGGCGAAATTTATTGTATATCATCAATGAGTGGTTCGGGTACAGGCGAACTGTTAGACGATGTAATTAAAAACTTTGATACCGAACTTGTTGAAGATAATAGCTTGCCCAAATACGCTATTGTAGGTAGGCCAAATGTGGGTAAATCATCCATGATAAATGCTTTAATAGGTAAGGATAGAAATATTGTTACGCCTGTTGCTGGTACCACTCGCGATAGCATACACATACATTACAACCAGTTTGGCCACGAGTTTATGCTTATTGATACTGCTGGCTTGCGTAAAAAAACAAAAGTACGCGAAAACCTCGAATTTTATTCGGTAATGCGTACTATAAAAGCCTTAGAAGAAGCTGATGTTATAATTTTAATGATTGATGCAGTTGATGGGATAGAATCTCAAGATATTAATATTTTTCACCTAGCCGAAAAAAATAAAAAAGGCGTTATTGTGGTGGTTAATAAATGGGATTTGGTGGCTAACAAAACCCATAGTTCGGCTAAAGAATTTGAAACCAAAATAAAAGAAAAACTACAACCTTTTACCGATGTGCCAATTATATTTACTTCGGTAACCGAAAAACAACGTATTTTTAAAACTATCGAGGCTGCTGCCAAGGTGTATGTAAACAAAACAAAAAAAATACCTACCTCAAAATTAAACGATATTTTATTGCCTATAATAGAAAAAACACCACCGCCAGCTACCAAAGGCAAGCATATTAAAATTAAATATATTACCCAAATTAACGCTACATCGCCCATGTTTGCTTTTTTTTGCAACCTGCCTCAATACATAAAAGACCCTTACAAGCGTTTCATAGAAAATAAGTTGCGAGAAAACTTTGATTTTGAAGGGGCACCCATACAAATATTTTTTAGGCAGAAATAAAATTTTGTGCCCAAATTTTTTTTCGGGGGGATAGATTTGCGATGTAATAGGTAAAAACTTCTTTAATTTTAATATGCTAGTATAAATAAACGTTACATTGCTTCGAAATTTTAGTATAAAATATAAATTGTTAAAAATAACCGTTTAAAACTTCATCAATAAAATAAATATCTTCGTTAATAATAGCTGTATTACATTTTAATTATGCGTATTAAAACATTTATTACCTCCATTATTTTATGGATAAGTGCCAATGCCAATGCCCAAACAGCGGCTTATTTTACCACCAATACAACCTACAAAAATGCCCTTCAACTTTACCAAAACGGCAAATATGCAGCAGCCTCGTTTGCCTTTAGCGAAGTAGAAAAAAGCTATACCACCTGCCCCAATACAAGTAATGCCGATAAAAGTAATTTAGTGGCCGAAGCACAATATTTTATAGCATTATGCGCCTTACAGCTTGATAATGATGATGCAGAAGAACAGTTTTTAAATTTTATAAAGCAACATCCCGAAAACCCAAATACCCAACAAGCCTATTACCAAGTGGGTGAATACCATTTTAATAAAGGCAACCATACCGCCGCATTAGTGTGGTTTAAAAAGGTAAATTCACTTAATTTATCGTACAGTGATAACACCGAATATAAGTTTAAAACAGCGTATGCTTATTTGCAAACCAAAGATTATGAAGCAGCAAAACCTTTATTCGGCCTAATTAAAGATAGCCCATCGGCCTATTCAGAGCAAGCTACCTATTACTATGCCTACATAGCTTATCTACAAAAAAATTACAAACTTGCCCTGTTAAATTTCGAGCGTTTAAAGGGTTCAAAAAATTACGAAAACAGCTACCCTTACTACATAACAGCAATTTATTTTTTAGATAAGCGCTACACCGATGTGCTTGCATACGCTATACCCATACTTAAAAACACACAGCAAACAAATGCTACCGAAATGTTAAGGATAGTGGCAGCATCGTACTTTGCAAAAGCCGATTATGAAAATGCAGCAAAATATTACGAAACTTTTATAGCAAACGATAAAAATGCTACCAAAAATAACCAAGATAGCTACCAAATAGGCTATACCTATTATAAACTAAAAAAGTACAACCAAGCAATAGCCGAAATAGGAAAATTAATAAACGAAAAAAACAAATATAGCCAGCATGGCATACATACCTTAGCCGACGCTTACCTTAGAACAAAAAATAAACAAAGTGCCCGAAATGCTTTTCAGGTAGCTTCGAAATTAGATTTTGATAAGGCTTTACAAGAAGATGCGCTGTTAAATTTTGCCAAACTTTCTTACGAACTAGAGTTTCATGGCATAGCCTTAGATGCCATCGAAGAATTTATAAAAAACTACCCTTACTCTGATAAAAAAAACGAAGCAAAAACTTTGCAAGCTAAAATTTTATTAGGCACTAAAAACTACAAAGCCGCTATTGATGTGTTAGAAGCTATGGCCGATAAAACCGATGAGGATAAAGAAACATACCAAAAAGTAACCTATTTTAGAGGGCTCGAGTTTTACAACGAACGGGCATTTGAAAACGCCATTTCACATTTTTTACGATCTAATAGGTTTGGTATTGATGATGAAACGCTTGCATTATCAACCTATTGGTGTGCCGAAGCTATGTACGAAGTAAAAAAATACAACGAAGCGGTAGATTATTTTACTAAATTTTTAGCTATGCCTGCGGCTAAAAAAACCCAGGTATTTAACTTTGCCAATTATGGCCTTGGCTATGCCGCACTCGAAAGCGAAAATTATACCAAAGCAGCTGCCTATTACGATAAGTTTTTACTTACTAACGAAAAAGACGAAAAAATTTTAACCGACGCAACACTACGCCTTGCCGATGCTTATTTTGGTGCAAAAAGTTATGCCAAAGCACTGCTATATTATAACCGAGCTATAAGCAAAAATACAAACAGCGAAGATTATGCTCTTTTTCAGCGAGGGGTAATACAAGGTTTACAAAACCAGCCAGCCGAAAAAATAGCTACTTTACAAGCATTATTGCAGCGTTTTCCTACGTCAAACTATGCCGATGATGCAAGTTTTGAAATTGCTTACACTTATTTTTTAATTGGCCAGGGCAATAAAGCAAAAACAGATTTGCAGGCTTTGGCCGATAAATATCCACAAAGTTCGTACCTGCCAAGGGCTTTTTTAACCATTGGGCTTGTAAACTACGACCAGCAAAAAGATGCCGAAGCACTTGAAGTATTTAAAAAAGTAATTAACGATTACAAAGCCAGCAACGAAGCCCAGCAAGCCTTAAAACTAATAGAACGTATTTATGTAGATAGTGGCAACGCTACCGAATTTATTAATTATGCCAACAGTACCACCATAGGCAATTATACCACTGCCGAACAAGATAATATTTTGTTTAAAGCGGCTTACAATAGATTTACCCAAAACGATTGGGCAGGTACAGTGCTGGCGGTAGATAGTTATTTTGATAAATTTAATACGCCTATTAAAGATAAACAAGCCAAATTTATAAGGGCCGAAAGTTACAATAAACTAGCAAACTATACTGCCGCCATTGCCGATTACGAATATATTTTAAAAGATTGGACCAGCGAATATACCGAACGGGCGTTGTTAAGCATTGCTAATATTTATTTAAAAAATAAGCAGTACAACGAAGCTATTGTACACCTCAAAAAACTCGAAATAACATCCGAATATAAAGCCAATTACAGTTTTGCTATAAATAATTTAATGCTTGCTTATGCAGGTATACTACTGCCCGATGAAACACTAAAATACGTAGATTTGGTAAAAAATTACGAAAAAGCTTCCGACGAAGATCGTAGCAAAGCTTTATTATACGCTGGCAAGGCGTATTTGCTTAAAAGCGATACTACCATAGCCCTTCAACAATTTAATGCCGTAGTAAAAGCTACCAAAACAGTTACCGCAGCCCAAGCCAAATATGCCATTGCCGAAATCGAATATCAAAAAAGAGAGTATAAACAATCGCAAAAAACTTGCTTCGATTTAATAAACAATATGCCTAATTATGATTATTGGGTAAGCAAAAGTTTTTTATTACTAGCTGATAATTACGCAGCTTTAAAAGATACCATACAAGCTATTGCTACTTTAAAAAGCATTATCGATAATTACGAAGGTAAAGATGAAATACTAGATACAGCCAAACAAAAATTAAAACTACTTAATGCCCAATAAATATGTTTACCAAAAATAAAATAAATGTACTGTTTTTTTTGGCGATATTGTTTAATGCTACAACATTATTTGCACAGGTAAAAAAAATAGAAACTAAGCCCTTAGCCGATACCAGCAAAACAGTTACACAAGAAATAGAAGTAGTAAGAGCCTACAAACCAATACTTTCCGAAGCGGTTAAAATTAGGCGAAACCCCAATTTATCTGATATAAAAATTGCCAAACCAAAAATTAACTACAATATACTCGATAAACGCCTTGAACTAAATACAAACATTAAAGAAATAGAAATACAAAAGCTACTAAAACTAAGCGAACAGGCGTTAAAAAACAATTTTGCAAAAATTGCTTTGGGCAATTTTGGCACCACCCTTGCGCAGCTTAACCTAGCCACAGGCCAAGACGAAGCCTTACAAGCTGGGTTCAACTTTAACCATTTGGCACAAAAAGGCAAACTAAACCAACAAAATACCAGCCAGCAATTGGCAAACGTTTACGGTAAATATACGGGCGATAAATTAGTATTATCGGGTAATTTACAATACAACCGCCGCACCCATTATTTTTATGGTGTAGATGAATTGCAAACGTTTAGCAACCTACATCCGCAACTGCAAAAAATAAATTTATTTGAGGCCAATGCCGAAGTGTATAAACGAATTTTATCCAACAATAGCAATCAACTAGCCTTTACATCCAAAATAAATGCTTACCACCTAAATAATATTTTTAACGGTACCGAAAACAATGTTACCCTAAGTGCTGGGGCAAGTAAAAACGCACAAAAGTTTCAAGGAGGAGCAAATATAGTGGTAGATATTACCAATACCAAAGATGTTAACTACCAATTAGGCAATCACTTAGTTAAATTAAATCCCTACATAAAACTAGATGGCGATAGGTTTAAACTTACAGCTGGTATAAATTATGTAAACGAATTTGGTACAAGCCAGCGCATCCACTTGTTTCCTAATGCAAGCATTAATTATGTTTTAATTGCCGATTATGTAACGCTTTTTGGTCAGCTTAATGGCGATGTGTATAAAACTAGACTTAAAGATTTAGTAGCCCAAAATCCGTTTTTAAACGTAAACCCCCGCATTAAAAACACCATCGAAAAATTAAATATTTCTGGCGGGGTACGTGGTACCATTATACCAAACGTGGGTTTTAAAGCCATGGTAAAAAGCTTATCAGTTTCAAACTTCCAATATTTTATAAACAATATTGATGAAAAACAAAAATTTGATATTGCTTACGATGATGCCAATATATTAAACTTTACAGGCGAAATAAATGCTAAATTTTCTAACAATTTTAGCCTCGATACTAAAGCCGATTTTAACCAATACAACCTAAAAACGCAACAATATGCTTGGTTTAACCCCGCTTTAAAACTAAGCACCACGGCTGGTGTTAAAGTAACCCAAAAGTTTAAGCTCGAGGCCGATTTTTATTACCAGTCGTTTACCAAAGCACTTGTGTTAAATTACCCCGACCCATTAGCATTTTCAGCACCTGGTTACACGCCAAATGTGGTAAACACTTTACCTAGTTTTTTTGATATAAGTTTTGGGGTAAATTATGCCCATAGTAAAAAGTTTACAGCCTTTGCCAAAGCCAATAATATATTAAACAATACCTACCAAAGGTTTTTATACTACCCAGGTTTTGGCTTAAACGTGTTGGCGGGTCTTTCGTACTCTTTTTAAAATACACAACTTAGCCCTCATTTGCTTCCTAGCAAATAAAATTGCATTTTTGCACCACTTATAGCGAAAGGCGGAGGGATTAGACCCAAAGATGTCTTAGCAACCTGTAAACACTCAAGGTGCTAAATTCTATCCCAAAATTTTGGGAACAGATAAGTGAAAGTCTTTAACCCCCCAAGCCCGACTTTTTCGACATAAGCAAAAAAAATTACGATATGGTATTTTAAAAACCAAGCTCTAAAAGTTTTGTTAAACCATCATCGCTGTAAAGCTTAAAAAATGAATATCAAACAAGAACTACAAAAACGTATTTTAATAATTGATGGTGCAATGGGCACTATGATACAACGTTACAACCTTAGCGAGGCCGATTTTAGAGGCGAGCGTTTTAAAAACCACCCAAGCGATGTAAAAGGCAATAACGATTTGCTAAACATTACCCGCCCCGATGTTATTAAAGCCATACACTTAGAATATTTGGCGGCTGGGGCCGATATTATTGAAACCAATACTTTTAGTACCCAACGCATATCAATGGCCGATTATGGCATGGAAGATTTATCGTACGAGTTAAGTTACGAAGGTGCCCGCATAGCTCGTGAAGCGGTTGACGAATATAATTTACTAACCCCAAACCAAGCCCGTTTTGTAGCTGGTGCCGTGGGGCCTACCAACCGTACACTATCTATTTCGCCCAATGTAAACGACCCTGGTTTTAGGGCTATCTCTTTCGAGGAGTTGGAACAAGCCTATTACGAACAAGTGCGTGGCCTTATTGATGGCGGTAGCGATGTGTTATTAATTGAAACCATTTTTGACACCTTAAATGCCAAAGCCGCTATTTTTGCCGTAAAACGTTACGAGCAGGAATTGGCCTTGCTGCCTTTAAATCCCAACATAAAATTTAAAGGCGATATAATGATTTCGGGGACCATTACCGATGCCTCTGGCCGTACTTTATCTGGGCAAACCGTTGAAGCATTTTTAAACTCGATGCGCCACGGCGATTTACTTTCCATAGGTTTAAACTGCGCTTTGGGTGCTAAAGATATGCGCCCACATATTGAAGAACTGGCCGAAAAAGCCGATATGTTTGTTACCGCTTACCCTAATGCTGGCTTGCCCAACGAGTTTGGCGAGTAC
>RDYW01000005.1 GCA_004293485.1 Sphingobacteriales bacterium
GCTTTTAGTTTGAAACTTTCTTCTACTAATTCAGCAATTTGTTCTTGCTTTTTGAAATCAATAATAGGAACAACTACTTGTTCTATCTCTTCTTTTCTCCAATGTAAAATGATAGAACCACCCGCATCTCTTTCGGCTTGCATTTGAACTAGTTTTGAGTTTAAAGCCAATGTGAGATATTCTGGTAAAATTTCTTTGGTATTTTTTACTTGTAAATGCAAAATTGCACCAGAGGTGATGCCGTCCAAATCATTACGCAATAAATAGGCTGTACCAACACTTCCGTCTTTACTAAAAAGGATTGTGTCTTTTTTTGGTTTTAACTTCTCAATTAAGTCTTTGTTGTCTGCTACAAATGAGTTAGTCAGTTCTTTATCGGGTTTACTCAGACCAAATTTGTTATAGTCAGAAACTCTATAAAATGGTAAACCTTCTTCATCTGAATAATGATTTGAACCAGGCTCTATAGATTTAGATATTTCTACGATACTATTTAAAGTATCATGTCTTTGAGTTATAATTTTTTCAATGACTTGCTCGTATTTAATTTGGTAATATTCGGCATCTAATCTTTTGGATTTACCAAAACTTTCTTTGAAATTCTTAATGTTTATAGCTTCGGTATTAAGTTGTGAACTGTCAAATTTAACTTCACCTAATAAAATTGATTCTGCTTTTAGATATGCTAATTTCGATTTTTCTAAAGTGGTTTCTGAATTTGATATTGTATTATCAATAATATCTTGAAAATCTGAACTAACCAGTGGAAGATACAAAGTCCTTACTGCTTCTTTATCTATTGTTAAAGGTGCTGTCCCATTAACTTTTCGTTTTATTATATTTTGTCCAATTTCAGTATTAAAAAACGCCCAAACATATTTCTCTTTATAATTAGACTTGTCGGATAATCGGAGCATAAATAAATTCATGCCGAGTGAAACAGGTTTATTTAATTTGGGCATCATGTAAACTCTCCCGGGATTACCAATTTTATTTATTAAAATTTCACCGCCAAAAAGTTTCGATTTTTCTAAAAAATTATAACTATGCTCACTTACATATTTCACATTTGTTGTAAAATCTGATTTTTCTAAATCAGTACTCCGCACCATATAAGCGTAATCTTCTTCATCTAATAATGTGAAATTAGCAGCTATTGATTCATAACTTCCATTTGCACTAAAGTCAGAAAGAACTTCTAAAATATTTACAATTTGTTTATGTGGTTTGCTCTTAATTGTATGATACGCATTAAGATACTTTTTTAAATAAAACTCATCATCAATTCTAAATTTGTCATTATCGATATGCAAGTTTTTAAATCGAATTTCTTTGATTTCAAGCCCTTCCAACAAAGCATTATACTTTGCTTCATTAAAAGGGCTTAGAGAAAAAAACTTAATTTCTCCTTTTTACCAAATTCCTTAAATGCTTCTGCAATGCCATCTTTCGTTAACCCATCATGGTTAAACAAATCATGTTTAACAATTAAATGTCCGTGTGTATCCAGTAAATATTCATCTAATACTTGCGGCGCTGCTTCATAACGGTCAACAGGTTCTGCCACCATATTAATATCTTCTTCTTTCTTTGCGGATTTTGGAAAATCTTTTTTACGTACGAATTTTTTCTCACCGCTATTATCTTTACTCTGCTCTTGCATGGTAGCAAAGAAAATAGGGTAGTCATCTACTTTGGGGCAAAGTTTATCATCCCATTTTTGAACTAATAAAACACTTGTTTTTGTGCCAGTATGTGGTTTAAAAACATTGCCATGTAAACCAACAACAGCTAGTATTCTACAATGTTCGCTGATAAATTCACGTATTTGTTTATCACTACTGTTATTAAACCTTCCTTGAGGTAATACAACAGCCATTCTACCGCCAGATTTTAAAAAATCAAGATTTCGTTCAATAAATAAAATATCTCTGCCAACGGCAGTTTGATATTTTCCATTATCTTTTTTTCCTAATTCATACTTAGCTAAAATTCTGCTTTCTTTTATATCGCCTGCAAAAGGTGGATTTGCCATTAAAATATCAAACTGAAAATCTCTATTACTATTCTTATCAGTTCTTAGTTTTTTTAATTTTTTCCAACCTTCATTGTAGGTGTCTATCCAGTCTTCATCTTCTATTTTTTCATCCCATCTTTCATAATCTAATGTGTTTAAATGCAAAACATTTGTTTGTCCGTCTCCAGCAATTAAGTTCAAAGTTCTTGCTACACGAACTGCTTTTTCGTCAAAGTCAATTGCAAATACTTTATCATTTACATAGTCAGTGCATTCTTGCGGTTTATCTTCAAGAGTAAATAAATGGCTCTTGTCAAGTCCTTTCTTTTTTAGTATTTGTTCCCAAACATGAAAGATAGTGTGAACAGGAAATCCACAACTACCAGCGGCAGTATCAATAATGGTTTCTTCATGTGTTGGGTTCAACATTTTTACACACATATCAATTACATAACGTGGTGTAAAATATTGTCCTTTTTCTCCTTTGCTACTTTTGTTTATCAAATATTCAAAGGCTTCATCAACTACATCAAGATTAGAGTTAAATAGTTTTACATCTTGCAAACTCGAAACACAAACAGAAAGGTGAGAAGGTGTAAGCATTAATTTTGCATCGTCAGTAAAAACACCTTCCCATTTTTGTTTGGCTTTGTCAAACAAGTTTTGGATTTTCGTTTTTAGTTCGGTTTCAGTATCACCATAATTTCTGAATTCCAAATGTCTTGTGCGGTTTCTACCGCTTTGCATTTCGTCAAATAGCTTAGTGAAAATTAGTTTGAATAATTCTTCAAATACATCAACACCAGCATTAGCCAAAACTTCGTCTTCCATTTCCAAAATCAAATCTTTCAAAGATTTTCTTTCGGTTACCAGTTTGTCCTTTTTTATTAGGTCGTCAATTGTCCAACGTTCTTCTAAAATATCAGAAAGCTTTTGGTCTGCTCTTGGTATTTCAGGAATATCTTCAAAATAGTTAGGGTCTTTTCTATGATAATAAGAAATTGAATCGCCATTACTCCAAATTCCAATTGGTGCACCTGTTGCGTTACAATAAGATTTTAACTGCTCTTTTCCGTCTTTTAGTTTTGGTTTTTTCAACTCCACCATGATAAAAGGTGTTGTTGTTTGGTTCTTGTCAAATATTACTATGTCGGCTCTTTTCTTTTCACGTCCAAAAGAAACAGCATATTCAAGTTCCATTCTATCAGTTGAGTAACCAAAATTGTCACGAAGCACTAAAACGTACAATTGTCTTACGGCTTCTTCAGGAGTTAATTTAATTTCCTTTTTCCGAACAAGGCAAACGGCATAATATCCAGTTTTATCTTCTCTTTTTATTAAGGTCTGTTCGAGAGATTGTATTTGCTCTTGGCTAAACTGTGTTAGTTTGTAATTTGTATCTCTTAGTATATCGGATAGTATCATATTTTTTAATCGGAATTATTAACTGGGTGTTTGTAAAAGTAGTTATTTAAACAAGATTGTTTAAATGATATTTTCTATTTAAACCGATGCATCAATAATAACCAAAAACCGCCCTCTTCAATACCCCCTCAAACCCTTTATCCTATTTATTTTTTGCACCATCTCATTTTCTGATTTGTTAATTACACAAAACATCCACGCTAATTTATCAATATGCTTTACGAGCATATCTTTAAATTCAAACATTTCTAAAAGTGTGCTGCACAAACTTACCAAATGTACATTTGTACGGTTTTGCAAATCTTTATATTCGTTTAATTCAAAGCCACTGTAAATAATAACAGAAATACTAATTTCATTATTGGTTATTTCTATGGGATGCGGTTTGGGTATTATTTCTAAATTTTTGTAATTTTTAAAGCTTACCAAATACGCTAATGCTTTTGCAAAATCGGGCTTTTGCAAAAGCTGCAAGAGAGAAATATTATGTATGTGTGGGTAACGGTATTTTTTTTCCATTGTTTTAAAATTTTAGTTTTTAAATTTATGGAGTAAAAGTAAGTGCGAGGGTAGCCAAAATATGGCGGAGGTAAAATATCAGCCTATATTATTAATTTCTCACTTCTTCAATATTAATTTTATACCACGCCAAATTTTGTCGTACCTAAGAATTACCTTTGGTTTTCAAAATATAAGAAATATGGCTTTAAAAGATTCTATTACCCGCATTAACGCAATTATCCATAAATTACGGAATGGCCCAGCAACCCTAAAGCAAATGGCTAGCTATTTAAGTTTACAGGAAGAGTTGCTAGATTATAAGTTGGTAACCTCGGCTCGCACCTTTAAGCGAGATTGTGAAGACATTTTATCGCTTTATGGGATAGAAATTGAATACGATTTTTCGAAAAAGCAATACGCCATTGTACAAAATGGTCAACCCGAAGCTAATAATAGAATGCTCGAAGCTTTTGATATAAGCAATGCTTTAAAACTAGCCGATGGTTTTTCTAAGATGATACATTTTGAGAAACGCCGCCCACAAGGAACACAAAACCTTAACGGATTACTCCACGCTATACAACACAAAGTTTTCATAAAATTTGATTACCAAAAGTATTGGATTGATGAGCAAACCGAACGAATGGTTGCCCCTTTTGCACTCAAAGAATTCAAAAACCGATGGTATGTAATAGCTAAGGATGGTAAAGACAATCAAATAAAAAGTTTTGGTTTAGATAGGTTGAGCAACCTCGATATTACCAAAAAGGGATACCCAAAACAAGATAGTTTCGATATTGATACACATTACAAAAATAGCTTTGGCATTATTAGTCCCAATGAATTACTGCCCGAAAAAGTAGTTTTATCCTTTAATGCGTTTCAAGGAAAATATGTAAAATCGTTACCACTTCACGATAGTCAAGTTGTAATTTTAGATAATGTAAACGAAGTACAAATACAACTCAACCTGTGTATCACCCACGATTTTGCGATGGAATTACTATCGTTTGGCAACGATTTAAAAGTTTTACAACCGCAATCTTTGGTAGATAAAATTAAAACTGCGCATTATAATGCCTATAAAAAATATTAAAACCAAAATTATGGTCGATTTAAAAACTGAGGTGAAACCTTCTCTTAATTCTTTAGTAGGTAACAAAATAATACAAATAAACCTTACTGGATTAAAGTACATTATACATCACCTACAAGGATAGGTTCTAATGATAATAATTTGCCACGTATAATTTTATGCTTTGCTGGCTTGTGTTAAATCCTCAATCAATTTATCAACGCTTTGTTCGCTAAGGTTTTCGTAAAAAGTGTATTCGGGGCCAATTTGTAAAACGGGTGCGTAACCACAAGCGGCCAAACATTCTACCCCACGGTAGCTAAATAAACCATCGGGCGTTACTTCGCCTTCTTTTACGCCAAGTTTATCGCCAATATAATTCATTATTTTTTCGGCACCTACTAGACAGCAAGGGCCAGTACGGCAAACTTCTAACACATATTTGCCCAAAGGCTGCATAAAGTACATACTGTAAAAAGTAGCTACTTCGTACACTTCTATGGGTTGTATTTCTAAATAATGGGCAATTTTATCCATTGCGTTGGCACTTAGCCAACCTTCAACAGCTTGTACTTCGTGTAAAATAGGCAGCAAAGCCGATTTTTGTTTCCCCGCTGGGTAACGACTTACAATTTCATCAAACTTGTTTATCAAAGTTGATGAAAATTCTACAATTTGGGTATCTTCTACTCTAAGCATCTAATTCTCCTGCAATTACGTTCCAACTCGACATATTAATAATAGCATCCGATAGTAACATTCCTTTACTTAAATCGGCGTAAGCCTGGTAATTTATAAAACTTGGGCGGCGGAAATGTAGGCGGTAAGGTGTACGGCCACCATCGTTTACCAAATAAAAACCTAGCTCGCCATTGCCACCTTCTACGGCGTGGTAAACCTCGCCCACAGGGGTATCCACCTCGCCCATTACAATTTTAAAATGGTAAATTAAAGCTTCCATTTTATTGTAAACATCCTCTTTTGGTGGAAGGTAAATTTCGGGTACTTCGGTATGAAAAATACCTTTGGGCTCTTTTTCAATCTTATCTAATGCTTGCTCAATAATGCGCAGGCTTTGCCACATTTCTTCGTTACGGAGTATAAAACGGTCGTAAACATCGCCTTTTGTACCTACCGGGATTTCGAAATCAAAATCTTGATAAGATGAGTAAGGTTCGTTTGCCCGCACATCATAATCTACGCCTGTGGCTCGTAAAATTGGGCCGCTCCAACTGTAACCCAAAGCCACTTCGGGTGTTACGGCACCTACGCCTGCGGTACGGTCTATAAATATTCTGTTCCTATTAAACAGTGCTTCGAACTCTTTTAAAATAGGAGGGAATTTCTTTAAAAACTGACGGATTTTTGCAAAAGCAATGGCGTTAAAATCACGCTCGAAACCGCCTACCCTACCAATATTGGTGGTTAAACGGGCACCGCAAATTTCTTCGAAAATTTCGTAAATGTGTTCGCGTTCTTCCATTAGATATAAGAAACCCGAGAATGCGCCAGTATCTACCCCTAAGATACCGTTGCAAATTAAATGGTCGCTAATGCGGCTGAGTTCCATTACAATAACCCGCATATAATCAACTCGTTTGGGCATGGTTATGCCTAACATTTTTTCTACCGTCATGTGCCATCCCATGTTGTTAATGGGCGACGAGCAGTAGTTCATTCTATCCGTTAAGGTGGTTATTTGGTAAAAAGGGCGGTGTTCGGCAATTTTTTCGAACGCCCTATGTATGTAGCCAATGGTGGATACGCCACTTACAATGCGCTCGCCATCCATTTGTAAAACGTTTTGGAAAACGCCGTGTGTGGCGGGATGTGTAGGGCCAAGGTTTAAGGTAAACAACTCCGATTGTGGGTCGTTATCGTAAAAATTGGGTGCGTTTGGCGTTGTGTTGGTAATTATGTTGCTCATTTATAGATTAATAACGTCCTGATTTTTATTTTTTTATCTACTTGATTTGGATTTTTTACAGCTCTTTTATTTAAAAATTAAGTGTTTTACTAAAATTTAACGTGTTATGTAGCTAAAAATAAAGTCGCAATTTATTAACAAATAATTTATGCTTGGCGCAATTATCTAATTTAGAATAATTCTTAATGAGTGATATTGCTTAGAATTTTACCAACAATATACTAGATTTTAGCTACTTTTAAAAGTACCAAGGGTGCGGTTTAACAAGGCAAATCTGAATTAAAAGCGTCCAGCGTACATTGCATTTGCAGTAACAAATACTTGTATGCTAATAATATAAAAATTGTATGGCGTTTATTTGCCTTTATTGGTAATGATTATTACAATAAAACCGAAAACATAAACAACGAAACCAAAATTTAACAATGCCAACGAACCTACTTAAAATGATAAAAAAAACCATATTTACGATACTATTTGCTTTTTCGTTTTTTAATATTTTTGGGCAGATAGCGGAATCAAAACTAAAAATTTCGCACCTAACGGGCAATTTTTACATTTACACAACATATAACACTTACGAGGGAAGCAAAATTCCTGCTAATGGAATGTACCTGCTTACAAATAGTGGTGCTGTATTGTTTGATACACCTTGGGATACAACACAATTTAAACCTTTGATAGACAGTATAAAATTAAAACACGGCAAAAGTTTGATTTTATGTTTTGCCACCCATTGGCACAGCGATAGAAGAGAAGGGCTAACGTATTACAAGCAACAAGGGGTAATAACTTATACAACTTTATTAACAGATGTATGGAGCAAAAAAAACAACAAAAAAAGAGCCGAATTTTTAATAAAAAATGATACTACTTTTAATGTAGGAGGATATTCGTTCGAGCTTTATTACCCAGGAGAAGGACATACAGCCGACAATATAGTTGTTTGGTTTAACAAAGAAAAAATACTGTATGGCGGTTGTTTAATTAAAGGAGCAGAGGCCGAAAATTTGGGTTATTTAGGCGATGCTAATGTTTCGGAATATGAAAATACGCTTATAAAAGTGCAAAAAAAATGTCCTAACGCTAAATTTATTATTGTTTCACATCACAACTGGAATAACGTAAATGCACTAAAACATTCGATAAAATTAGCAAGAAAACTAAAGGTAGGCTATAAAAAAAACAGTTTAAAAAAGTGATACAAATGTGATTTAAGTTGTACCATTTGTAAAACTAAACATATAAAAAAAGACCTCTCTAACAATAAATTAGAGAGGTCTTAAGTTTTAAAAGAAAAACTATTTTGCTTTTTCTTTGTTTTTTAAAGCTTTTATTGCATCGCCTTCCATTTTATCTTTTAATTGAGATAAAATATCCATATCGCCAAGTGTAGATTTTTCAATCGAATCTTTCACTTTTTTAACTGCTGATGAAGCCTCAGATGAGGCAGCTTTAGCTTCTTTCTTTTTAGTCGATCGTACTTCGGCTTCGGCTTCGGCCACAACCTCTTCCCAAATACGGGCGTGTGATACCACAATACGTTTCGAATCTTTGTTAAATTCAATTATTTTAAACTCGGTAGCATCCTCAACTTTTAAAGTTGAGCCATCTTGTTTAGCTGCATGTTTAGAGGGTACAAAACCTTCAACCCCATAAGGTAAAGCTACAATGGCACCCTTATCAGTAACTTTGGTTACTGTTCCTTCGTGTATCGAATCTACTAAAAATATAGTTTCAAAAGTTTCCCAAGGATTTTCCTCTAATTGTTTGTGACCTAAGCTGAGTTTACGATTTTCTGCATCTAATTCTAATACAATTACATTTAACGATTCGCCAATTTTAGTAAACTCGTTAGGATGGTTAACTTTTTTCGACCATAATAAATCCGAAATATGAATTAAACCATCAATACCTTCCTCGATTTCTACAAAAACACCAAAGTTAGTCATGTTTTTAACGTTAGCTACATGCTTACTTCCAATAGGGTATTTTTCGCTAGCGTTTTCCCAAGGATCTGGAGTTAATTGCTTAATACCTAAAGACATTTTGCGTTCTTCACGGTCTAAAGTTAATACTACAGCTTCAATTTCGTCGTTTACCTTCATAAACTCTTGAGGGTTGCGTAAGTTTTGCGACCACGACATTTCCGAAACATGTATCAAACCTTCAACACCGGGTATAATTTCTAAGAATGCACCGTAATCGGCAACAGTAACAATACGGCCTTTTACTTTTGAACCTACAGCAAGTTCTGTATCTAATGATTCCCAAGGGTGTGCTGTTAACTGTTTTAAACCAAGGGCAATACGTTTTTTCTCATCATCAAAATCTAATACAACAACGTTTACTTTTTCATCTAACGATAACACCTCGCGTGGATGCTCAATTCGTCCCCAAGAAATATCGGTAATGTGTAATAAACCATCAACACCACCTAAATCAATAAATACACCAAAATCGGTAATGTTTTTAACAGTTCCTTCTAGTACCTGTCCTTTTTCTAATTTAGAAACAATTTCAACTTTTTGACTTTCTAAATCATCCTCAATCAGCACTTTATGTGATACAACAACGTTTTTAAATTCGTGGTTAATTTTAACAACCTTAAATTCCATTGTTTTACCCACATAAACATCGTAATCTCTAATCGGTTTGATATCAATTTGCGAGCCAGGCAAAAATGCTTCTACGCCCATAATATCAACTATTAACCCCCCTTTGGTACGGCTTTTTACAAAACCATTAATGATGGTATCATTTTCTAATGCCAAATTAATGGTTTCCCACGAACGTTGCGTTTTAGCTCTTTTTCTTGATAGTACTAATTGGCCATTTTCATCTTCTCTTTGTTCTACAAATACATCTACAATATCGCCTTTTTTAAGGTCAGGTGTATCTCTAAATTCGTTAACTGGTACTAAACCATCCGATTTAAAACCAATGTTTAACACTACATCTTTACTGTTAATGGTAACTACTATGCCCGAAATAATTTCGCCTTTTTCAACCGAATTAAAAGTACCCGCGTACATTTCTTCCATTTTTTCGCGATCGGCCTTGTTGTAATTGCCAAACATTTTTTCGTCGGCATCCCAATCAAAATCTGCAGGGTTTGCATCTATGTGTAATGATGACGATTTAATTTCATTAATTGAAATAGAATCGGCTTCGGATTCGAAGACTTCTTTTTCTCTTTTTTCAGTTCCCTGAAACTCCGCTTCTTTTGCGGATAATTCATTTTCTGCTACTAGTTTTTTTGCCATTAAATAATTTATCTCCTTTGTCCCTTTCTTTTAGGGATTGCAAAGGTATGAAATTAATATTGCTAATTAAAAAATTATTTATTTTTAGGGTTGATTGATAAATAGTTGCTTTATAATTGCTGGAGTATTTTTACAATAGATTTGTTTTATATGAAATGATTATTGGCTAATATGGATGCTGTAGTTTTACGCAATTAATGCAAATTATAAATTTAAAAAAAACAAGCTTAAAAAAGGGCTTATTTATTTCTTTCTAGTTTTGTTAATCGCTTATCAAGCATAAACAAATACGCAGTTAAGCCTACAAAAATTATAGCTATTGTAGCTACCACTACATATATTTTGCCCGAACTGCGTAATACATCGGCCATTTCTACGGTTTGTGCTTTTACCGCCACGCTTGTTATTAGGTATATAGTAATTAATAAAAATTTTTTCATTTGTTTAATTTATTTATTGTTTTGTTTTCTAAGTTTCTAATTCTATAGCGAATGGTTGCTATCCAAACGCCTATTAATATCCAACCTATGCAAGCGGGCCAAAAAACAATACGCATTTGGTTGTTCATATCATATTTACCAAAAGCAGGGTTTCCACCGTTTCCTGGATGCAATGAGTCGGTTAATCGTGGTAACACAAACAACAATACAATCATTATTGGAAACGCAAAAATGTTATAAATAGAGGATATTTTGGCTCGTTTTTGTTCTTCATCAATAGATGAGCGTAATACCAAATAGGCACAGTATATTAAAAATGCAATGGCGGCACTATTTTGTTTAGGGTCGCCACTCCAGGCTTCGCCCCAAGTAAATTTAGCCCAAAGCATTCCCGTTATTAAACCAAAAATATAAAATAAAATGCCCGTATTTACAGCCTCTACAGCAACTATATCGTAGGTTTCGTTACCATAGCGTAAATATTTTATGCTGTAATAAACCGAAATGCCAAACAAAGCTAACATGGCAAACCATACTGGTACATGAAAATACACGTTACGAATACTTTCGTTTAAAATTACTTTGGAGGGTACTTTGAATAAAAAACCTGAAATAAGGGTGTAAAAAACCAGTAACACTGCTAAAATTTTCCACCATTTTTTATAAATAATCGTCATACAATTTCAATCTCTCCAAAGGTAAGGAAATAACAGCAACGATATACTTACAACTATCACATTAATTAGCAAGATTACTCCTATTTCATCGTAGGATACGCTGCCAGCCAATCCATCCATTGCATTTTTTGATAGCTTTATCAACAACATTAATAAAGGTATAATCAGCGGAAAGCTTAAAACGGCCATAAGTGTGCCATTATTACCTGCCTTTGATGCTATTGCAGAGGTCATTGTAAACACAGTTGAAAAACTTAGGCTTCCTAAAAAAATAGTGATAAGGTATAATAAAGGGTTGCCTAGGTTGTTCGAAAAAACCAGGTTATACATTAAAAATGCCGTAAAGGATATTAAAAGCAAAAGTAAAAAGTTGTAAATGGTTTTGGCTATAATAATGGCCGGAGCACAGGCTATGCTATAATAGTATAAAAGCCTTCCATTACTTTCTTGTATAAAACTTTTTGCTACGGCATTTACAGCTGCAAAAAGCATAATTATCCAAAATAAAACATTCCAAACAATAGGCTGGGTAGTTTTAAAAGACAAATAACACACAAATATAGTAGCAAATACATAAAGTAAAAGACCGTTTAAAACATATTTTGAACGCCATTCTAACATTATTTCTTTTTTGATGAGGTATTGTATCTGCTTTATAAGTGTCATGCGCTGTAAATATAGTAATTGTGGTTTTAAAGTATAGTAATGAAAGAAAAAATTGTATTGCTTGATGATTACTTTTTGAATAGACTTATTTTATTTATCCAATCGAAAATTGTATTGAAAAACCGAATTTTTAGCATTTAGGTACTTTTTATTTTACAATATCGATGTTAAATTGATTTTTTTTAATAAAACTTTAATTAATGCAAATAAAAATTTAGTAAAGTGTGTTTGTTTTTGTACAAAAAAATGGTTTATGTATTTTTCAAGTAAAAAATTAAAAAAAATTACAAAAAATTATAATAATTAGAATTATGTTTATACTTTAGTAATATTATTTAATAATAACTAGTGCAAAACAATCATTTTTTTAAAAATCTTTCACATATTAATAAAAATTACACACTTTAAACCCTAATTAAATGAATACAAATTCAACAACTAAAAAATTAATACAATATCTTCCAGGTGTTGTATTGTTACTAATGGTATTTATGACCATAATTCCATCATTATCTTTAGCACAAGATGCCGGTGGTGGTGCTACTGGTGCCATAGGCGATGTAGCAGCGGCAACAGCAGGTAAACCTACGTTAGAAGAGGTTGCTTCAACTGCAGGCCACAATAAAATTTCTATTAACATGACTTGGACTTTGATTTGTGGTTTTTTAGTAATGTTTATGCAAGCTGGCTTTGCCATGGTTGAAACAGGATTTACGCAAAAGAAAAACGTAGCACATACGATGGGTATGAATTTTTTAGTGTACGCACTAGGGATGTTTGGTTTTTGGGTTTGTGGTTTTGCCATTATGTTTGGCGGTGCGCTTAACCCTGCAACTTTAGGCGGTGCAGCTGGTGTAGTAGGAAACGAATATGTTATAAACTTATTCGGGCATGATTTTGGTATAGCAGGTACAGTTGGTTTTTTCTTAAACAGCAAAGTATATGATGTAGGAGTTTATGCTTTATTCTTATTCCAAATGGTATTTATGGATACTACTGCTACTATCCCAACTGGTTCAATGGCCGAAAGATGGAGTATGAAATCTTTTATATTATTTGCCTTGTTTATCTCGATGTTTGTTTACCCTCTTTTTGGTAACTGGGTATGGGGTGGTGGCTGGTTAGCTATGCTTGGCGCAAACTTTGGTTTAGGGCATGGTATGGTTGATTTTGCAGGCTCATCGGTAGTACACCTTGTAGGAGGTGTTGCAGCTTTAGCTGGTGCTATTGTTATAGGCCCACGAATAGGTAAATATAACGCCGATGGTACAGTTAACACTATTCCTGGGCACAATATACCAATGGCAATTATTGGTACTTTTATTTTAGCTTTTGGTTGGTTTGGTTTTAATGCAGGCTCAACTTTAGCTGGAACTGATTTACGTCTTTCTATCATCGCTGTAAATACCATGTTGGCTGGTACAGGTGGATGTTTAGCTGCACTACTTTACATGTCTATTAAAGGACAAAAACCAGACCCTGGTATGCTAGCCAACGGCTTACTTGCTGGTTTGGTTGCGATAACAGCACCTTGTGCCTTTGTAGATGCCACTTCGGCAGTAATCATTGGTGCTATAGGTGGTGTTTTGGTTATTGGAGTTTATAATTTATTAGATTCTACGCTTAAAATTGACGACCCGGTTGGTGCCTTTGCAGTACATGGAGCAAACGGTGCTTGGGGTTGTATAGCTGTAGGTTTATTTGCAAACGGTTCATACGGTGATGGGTGGAATGGTGTTGCAGGAACAGTAACTGGGTTGTTTTTTGGTGGTGGCGCTTCGCAACTATATGCCCAATTAATAGGCGTAAGCACTTGTTTTATATTTGTGTTTATAGTGATGTACGCATTCTTTAAAATTTCTAATAAAATTACCCCTATAAGAGTACCAGCTGCAGATGAAGTTGCAGGTTTAGATATTCCAGAAATGGGCGTACGTGGTTACATTGATTAATAAATTTTAACAGCGCCCCTAAAAGTCAAAATAACCCGCCGGTAGTAGAGGCGGGTTATTTTTTATAAATACGCTTAATTACGACCAAAATGAAAAAGATATTAAATAAAGCAATTAATCCTCTAAAAATTTTAATAAACGATAGCAGAATTGTAGGCTTACTGCTTATTATTTGTACCATAGTTTCTTTATTTGTTGCAAATTCAAACAAATACCAAGCTATGTATGCTAATTTATGGAATGCTACCATAAATTACCATTTTAATATACACCTGCCCGAAAGTTTTGCTAGTTGGATAAACAACTTTTTAATGTCGTTTTTCTTTTTAATGGCCGGTATGGAAATTAAAAGAGAATTACTTGGTGGCGAGTTATCATCATTTAAAAAAGCTTTATTGCCCTTTGGTGCAGCACTTGGTGGTATGGTTGTACCTGCCTTTATATTCGTAGCATTTAACCTACATACCAGCCATATACATGGTTGGGGAATACCAACCGCTACTGACATAGCGTTTTCTATTGGTATAGCATCACTATTAGGTAAGCGCGTTCCTATGGGTTTAAAAATATTATTAATGGCTTTGGCTATTATTGATGATTTAGGAGCTATTGTTATTGTTGCCTTATTTTATGGAAACCACTTTAGCTGGGTGTTTATGGCTATAAGTGCAGTAATATATGCGATGCTTTTAGCGTGTAACTATTTTAAAATAAAGTTTGGGGCCTTACAAATTGTAATTTCACTTATATTATGGTACACGGTTTATAATTCAGGTATAGAGGCAAGTATATCGGGTGTTTTGGTTGCATTTGCAACGCCAACTAAGTTTTTGCCTAACATTGAAAAAGCCATACATCGGTATGTAAATTTTTTAATTTTACCATTATTTGCCCTTGCGAATACAGCTATATTTTTACCATCAGATATTGGGGCTGCCTTACAAACAACTGTAGGCTTAGGTATAATATTTGGTTTAGTTGTAGGTAAGCCGTTGGGTATTTTTATATTTAGCCGAGTACTTGTTGCGCTTAATGTTGCAAGTTTGCCTCGTGGCGTTAAATGGAAACAAGTGCTAGGGATGGGTATGTTGGCTGGCATAGGCTTTACTATGTCGATTTTCACAACGATGCTAGCTTTTAAAGACCCAGAATTTCAAAATATAGCTAAAATAGCCATTATTATAAGCGTAGTACTTTCGTTGATTTTAAGTATGGCTTATTTTGTATTACTTACTTTTAAAGCAAAAGTAATGGAATTTGAAATAACCAAAAACGAAGTTAGCCCTAGTTTACATCAAAGTTTAGCTTAACAAGGTATGTCTTAATTTTAAAAAGGCAAATCCGTAAAGGATTTGCCTTTTTTTGTTTAATGTAAGTGCAAGAAAAAAAAATGGTTATAGCTTTATTGGATATTTGTTTTATTGGAGTATAAATATTTATTATGTAAAATACAAGGTGGATTTTACTACTGTTTTTATTGTAAAAAAATTAAAGTTTTTTCTGACGTAATGGACATTTGTGGTGTTTTTTGATAGACGTTTGTTCCATGTGGACAAAAATGGTGGTCGATTTTTAGTATTATTTTGCAGGTTTAAAAATT
>RDYW01000070.1 GCA_004293485.1 Sphingobacteriales bacterium
GTTCTTTTAACAAGGGCCAACCATTTTGTGGCAAGTTAGGGCGAATAATCATTCACCGTAGCTTTTTGGCGGCGGCTAGTTTGTAACAGGGAATTTGTCTGCTATGCGACATGTTCCGTAGGGCATGTCGAATTACCAATAAAATAGGACTTCCAATCCGCTTGACGCCTAAACCCACAGCTATCCGTTGAGGAGTTGGCGGTGAAGAACACCACCAACGGCGAAATGCCAACCGCGGACTTAGAATGTGCAATCAATTACACACCGAGACGGAGTCTCTACATTTCATTAATCATCCGTAGAGCGGCGAGCCTAACTCTACGGATAGTAGGGGGTTTTGAATATCCAAAGCACTTACTCGAGAAACGTAGCTGTAGGTGGGTTTGGAATAGTTTACGAAGTAAGGAGAACTAACTATAACGCCATTAACAGGAATATTACCAATACTTGAAAATGGTGGTTCTATCAATCTAGTTATCCTAAATGAAACATTGCTCAAATTTTTTGTACCACCTGCATAACTCTCAAACGGTTTTGCATCAAAGGGAGAACTTCTTACGTAATTGTAGATATTGATAGTTTGTGTCGCAGTTTTAACACTTCCAACAGTAATACAAACAAAGCTATACGGGCACGCCGAAAACTTTGTTTTCAACACTAAATCTAAGTCTAGCTGTGCCTTAGATATTTCTGCAATTCCAGCAGCAGGCAATGCATTTACCCCAAGTTTTAGCTTGAACTTCGCGTCTAAGCTAAGTCCCATTTTTAAATCAATCCAAACAGGTACCGGCCCTATCTTAAACTTTATTGAACCTATTTTCCAGCTCTTACTCCATAGATTAAAACTTTGAATTTCATTATCAAACTTCAACATATTTTCGCCGGGACTCAATACCTGCGTACCACATTGTGAACCTTGACTTGTGGCCACAAATTGATAACTGGGTGTGATGCCTGCCGGAAACGTGACCATTTGATGGTATGCATTGGGATTAGGGTCGGTTGGTGACAAGAATGTGTATGTAAAGACAATGCCGTTGTTTACAGTATACACATGCATTTGTTTGAATACCTCAGTATTTTTTAAAATTTCAAAATTTCTAAAGTCCTCTATCATGTCTTTAAAGCGGGTGAAGCCCAATTGCATCCCCCCAAAATCTTCGGCTAAATGCTGATAACCCAAGGGCATATATGCCCCTTGGTGAGGTGCATCGTGGGTGATGAGTAATCGAGTATCGGTGTTTTGCCCAGCTTTTGTCATTTTGGCTAGGCCATACCTTGCTACCAAGCCACCCAGTTCTATACCTAATACTACATTTTGCTCTTTTACACCACTGGCGTTGTTTACTTTAAGAGCATTTATTTGGTTGAGCAAGCCAATAAACACATCGGCACTATTGGGTATGGTGCTTAGGGTATGGTAATCTATATACACCAAATCGTACCCTGCAATATCATCTAATTGACCATTAAAATCGTAACCTCTATTATCTCTTAAATCATCCCAATCATCTAATAAAGTTCTCATGTTTTTATTGCCTGCCAATACAATACCTTGAAAGAAGATGGATGTTTTTCGTAAATCATTTTCATCTAGCCCCTCCACCATAATTAATGGTTTTACTAGTTGATTGGCTAATGGGGTGTTTTTGCGAAGATTGCTATACACCACCGTAGCGTAAGCTGTAAGCATAGTGGGTGTGCCAATTGGAAATTGTGTAAGAGAGGCAATATTACTAGCTGCATACCTTGCCCCCACAGCTGGTACTGTTACATATTGGGTGCTTATACACTCATACACCGTAGCATCGGTACAGGTAACTTTTATGCCAAAGGCTTTGTAGCCTGTGCTATCGGTATAGGTTTGGCTTAGGGTGGCACCACTAGCAAGGGTTTGGTAGCCTGCACCCAAGCCAAAATCTATAGCCACCGTACTTATTTGCTTGCCACAATTGCTATACACCAAGCTGCTATTGTAAGTAAGGGTGATGGTGCCTGTGGCAGTAGCCTCATCATTAATAGGGCAGGCAGCGAAAAAGTTTACAGTTTGGTAAGGGCTTTGGCTACGCCCTGCCACATCGTAATAGCTGCCATTGCTAAAACTAAGAAGGTTGTTGATTACTGCCATTTCGTGCAAAGTATCGTACCTGCTAATGTTGAATATTAAAGGTGTAGCAGCATTATACAGCATTGGATCAATGGTATTGTTTACACTTTCTATACTTGGTAGGTTGGGTGCTGTGGGGTTTATTTTAGCACTCAATAAATCATTGAGCGTAAGCCTAAACACATTTATATTAGGTATAAAGTTACTATCAGTCATTTGCCCATTGTACCTTGTCTTTTTTAGGAAAGCTGCACCATAATCGTTTAAGTAGCCTGTGGGTATTGCTGATTTATTAATATATTGGTAAATATTATCCAATGCTACTCTATCGGCAGTTGGAGTTTGCGAACTTACTTTTATAATTTGCAAAAAGCATAAAATTATAAGTATTAACTTTTTCATTGTAATTTATTTTTGTTTTTAAAATTTGTAATCAAAGCGTCCATTGGTTACTTCATAGTTTCCACAATTCTTTGTCTTGATTGTAAACTCAAATGTTCCACTAAATATTCCATTTGGAACATCGACCCTTGTCAATTGAGCTTTTCCTTCTATAGCTTCAAAAGGATAAAAAGTTCCAATTCTCCTACAAATAGAAGTGTCATTTAAGTTTGTAATTGATACTCTGGTATTTTTATTAGTTGAATCTTTGATGACATAGTTTCGATAAGTTAGAATGGAATCTAATCCTAGAATTACAGAACGTTTACCATTATCGTAGTAACATATTATACCAAATCCTCCATTATTAGTAAAATCGAAATCAGCAATAAGGGGGGGGGGGCAATTTATACAACTACTATTGGGTGTAACAGCCTTGCCATTTACCAAACACCCAAATGTTTTAGCACCGGTTTGGGTAATGGGTGGTAGTTTTGCTAGTTCGGCATCTAGGCTATCTGTTTTTTTGCAGGTAGCCATAACTGCTATTAATAGTACAGCTACTAAATAGCTTTGTATTTGTTTCATATATGGTTTTTTATACGTTTGTAAAAGGGAGTGTGCTTTTTAGTGTACTTGGTACGCTTGTACGGGTGGGGAGTGTTCCTGTAAGCAAATATTTTTTAAATGCTGGTTTACTAGGTATA
>RDYW01000041.1 GCA_004293485.1 Sphingobacteriales bacterium
CGGTAAACATATAATTGGTTTGTTCTATCAATACATCGGCAAATTTACGGGCTGGTGCTTCAGCCAATATAACGCCATTAATATCTTTGGCCTCCATTGCCAATTTTGGCGCAAGCATACCCCCAAGGCTGTGCCCCAATATGTACACCTGTGATGGGTTTACGCCAGCTATTTTTTTAGCATAAGCTATGGCCATTAAAGCATCATCGGTTACCTCTTCTTTTATAGTAAAAACTTTTTTAAACTCTTGGGGGTACACCAATGTTCGTTTAACGTAGCGAAAAGAGGCAATCCCTTTTGCTGCCAAGCCTAAGGCCAAATCACGAAATGGCTTATTAGGGCCAAGGGTTTCGTCCATATCATTTGGCCCCGAGCCATGAATAAATACCACTATCGGAAATTTTTTCGCATTTTTTGGCGTCGTTACCATCCCCGCAAGGGAATGCGTACCACTTTTTAGGTCGATAAGTTTTTCGGTATAAAGTGTGGTATCGGCATATTTGGGGTTTTCATATACTGCTGCATTATTTTTTGGAACTATATTGATGCCTACTAATTTTTGATTTTTATTGAAAATAAAACGAAACGATTGCGCTCCATTAGTAAAAGTACAGTTTAATACTACGGCTTGGTATTCGCCCATGGTATTGTTTTGTGCACCGTCAACCGATTTGAATTCGCCTAGTTGAGAGGTTGTATTTGCCCAAAAGTTTTTTAACATAGTGGCTGTTACTTCTGTTTTTAAACTTTCATCGAAAAATTTTTGTGCTTCGTTGGGTTTACCTTTATCTAGGGTTTCTAAAAAATCGTTGGATAGGTTAATGTACGATAGCAAACCCTGTGCAAAAGAAGCTGTAAATAGCAAAAGTGTTACAAATAGAAGGCTAATTTTTTTCATCATTTTTATGATTATAATGGGATAAATATACGCTAAGGGTTTATAATGGCAAAGGCTGTAAAAATGTGCAATTTAACGATGGTAACCACAAAAAATTATGAACATAAGCGTAAATTTTTTAACCCAATTGGTTGAATTATAATTTGAAGATGTTACATTTGATAATCTGTACAGTTTATTAGATGTAGCTTTTGATTTTACAAACCAAAAAGTGTTGTTAGAGAAAATGTAAAAAAAAATCTGATTTATTGAAAATAGCGATCATTAATTTTATTTAAAAGCACTAAAAAATCGGTAAATTTGCCCGAATTAATTCATAAATGAAACTATACAGCACCGCCAACCATAACCTATCTGTTGATTTTAAAACCGCTGTGTTTAACAGCTTGCCAGCCGATAAAGGCTTATACATGCCCACCATATTGCCACAATTAGATGCTGCAATGATGCAAAGCTGGGATAAAAAAACTTTGCCACAAATAGCTTTCGATGTTGCCTATACGTTATTAAACGAGGTAATTTCGGCACACGATTTAAAAGCCATTATTGATGATGCCATTAATTTTGAAGCACCATTACATACCCTTAGCGGGGATACTTTTGTGTTAGAACTTTTCCATGGGCCATCCCTAGCATTTAAAGATTTTGGAGGGCGGTTTATGAGCCGCATTATGGCACATTTTTTAAAAAATGAACACAAAGAAATCAAAATATTAGTAGCCACTTCGGGGGATACTGGTGGTGCCGTAGCTTTAGGTTTTTTAAATGTGCCAGGCATAAGCGTAAGTATATTGTACCCCAAAGGCAAAGTAAGTGCCATACAAGAACTACAACTTACCACCAATGGCAACAATATCGAAGCTATAGAAATTGATGGCACTTTTGATGATTGCCAGCGGCTAGTAAAACAAGCTTTTTTAGATGATGAACTAAATGCACATATAAACCTAACATCGGCCAACTCTATAAATATTAGCCGCCTTATACCTCAAATGTTTTATTACGCCTATACTTGGGCTAGGCTTAAAGCCGATTTTGAGGAGCTTGTATTTATTACCCCCAGCGGTAACTTTGGTAACATAGCTGCGGGTATAATAGCACACAAAATGGGCTTGCCTGTAAAGCAATTTATAGCCGCCACCAATAGTAATGATATTGTACCACAGTATTTTAAAACAGGCATTTATACCGCCCGCCCATCGGTAGCCACCCTAGCCAATGCAATGGATGTAGGCGCCCCCAGTAATTTTATACGCATTTTAGATATGTATAATAACGATATCGAAGCCCTGCGTACCAAACTTATTTCCCTATCCTATACCGATGCACAAATAAAAAACGCCATTGCTACGGTGTACAAAAACAATAATTACATCCTATGCCCACACACGGCTACGGGTTATCTGGCTGTTGAAGAAGTACAAAAATCAAACACCAAAAATACAGCATACATCATTTTAGCTACCGCCCACCCATGTAAATTCCCCGATGTATTTGAGGAGTTACATATTAAAATTGAGGAACCCACACAGGTAGAAACAATGAAGCAAAAACAACAACACAAAGTGCTAATGCGTAATAGTTTCGATGATTTTAAAGCGCATTTGTTAGTAAAAAATAAGTATTAAAAGAGAGCGTAAATAAGTAAACTCGTTTTTTTTTAATTAACGGTACAATTTCTTTTGCATAATATAATCGTTAAGCAAAAAATGATGATAAGGTGTATCCACTGTTTCTAAAATTTTAAAGCCCATTTTTAGGTAAAAAAATTGCGCTTTGTTTGCTCTATTAACATGCAGTTGAATTTCCGAAGCACCCAATAAACCCACCTCGTTTTCAATGGCGCCCAAAAGTGCTTTGCCTAACCCCATGCCTTGGTAGTTTTGCTGAAGATATAGTTTGTGAATTTTAAAAACATTTTTGGCACTAGTTTCAGAAAAACTTGCAAAACCACAATAATTTTTATTTAAGCTTAATAGCTTAAAAGTATGCCCCTGACTCATTTGTTGATGTATTGATGCGGGGCGGTACATATCTTTTAGCATAAACTTAATTTGTTGTTCCGAAATAATTTTATAGTAAGTAGGCCTCCATATTTGCTCGGCCATTAGGCTAATAATAGCTACATCGTTAGGGCTTGCAGTGGTAATTTGTATCATACATTGTGGGCAATAAACAAATAATTTTGCTCAAAATCGAAACCAAAAAAACCATCGTACAAGGTAATGTAACTATTGGGTGCAATTTTTTTTGTACCATAATGGTTACTAATATTTCCGAAGGTATGTATCGTGGTATTGGCAGTTTCCCATTTATTAAAACCATTTTTTATAGGGTAGTATTTTTTTCTTTCGGTAAATACAACAATATCAATACAGCCAACAAAAGGCTCAACTTTTTGTAAATCAAATGTTTTACAAACAATATTTACAGCTGGATATTTCTGGTTCGATAAAAAACTAATAGCTGCTTGTAGTGCAGTTTGCGATTTTGTTGTATAGATAAATCTGATACTTTCTTGAAAGTATATAGACGTTTTTGTTTCGCAAATTAAAACATCAATTTTTATACCCATAGCCGTTATTTTCTCATACACATTGGTATTTACTATAATCGTGGGCGACCACTCTAGCAGCTGCCCTAAATGTTCTTCATCAATACTATCCAAACTTAAAATTAGCAATGCTGGTTCTTGTTTTTCGCGTACAATATGGTGGCTACTCATTATCAATAAAAATATATCTTAAATAAATTTAAAAATAAAATACTAAACTTGAAAATTACGACACTAAATATGTACAACACTAAATTTTACGATTTTGCTAATATTTAAGAGATTTTTTTTTATTAGTTTACTGTTAATTAACTTATTTACAAGTATTTTTGCTTTCGCACAGGTTTATACCGACGAAATCGGTACCGCATCCGACAATGATTTTTATGTTTCGAAAAAAGACAGGTACTACACCAACGGAAATCAATTTTATTACCGCCATGCCATACAAAATGTGAAAAAAGAGATTACACAAAAAAAAATAATTTTTGAATTAACATCTGGGCAACAAATATACAATCCTTTTTTTGCCAAGGCGCCTAATCCTGCTACACACGATCGTCCGTTTGCGGCATTTCTTTATGTAGGCTCTTCGTTAAGTTGGTTTTATACCAACGAAAAAATAGTAAAGTTAAGTGCCCGAATGGGTACTATTGGCCCCAATGCACTAGGAGAGGAAATTCAAAAAGGTTATCATAAAATGTTAAAAGTATTTACTCCACAAGGTTGGGAGTATCAACTAAAAAACGAAATAGGCTTAAACCTTTCGGCAGATTATAACCGCTTATGTTACCGCAACACAAGCAAGCATTTAGATATTACTGGGCTTTCATCGGCAATGTTAGGAAACACCTTTTCGGGAGCCAATGTAGGCATGTTATTGCGTTGGGGCCGTTGCAACCCATTGTACCAATCGTTAAGTTTTAATAGTTTAATAGGTAGCCAAGCAAATGGCCCAAACCCTTTGCCTAGCGAATATTTTATATTTTTGCGACCCCAAATTAATTTTGTGGCATACAATGCTACAATACAAGGTGGTATGTTTATAAACGATAAAGGTCTTGTCACTTTTGGTGCGAAACCTTTTGTATTTGTACAAGAAGTAGGTGCTGGCTTTTCATCTAAACGGTGGACTATTAATTTTGTATATACCCTAAAAAGTAACGAAGTAAAAAGTACAGCTACGGGGTATAGTTACGGTGCTTGGAGTGTTTTTTATAGGTTTAAACAAAATGTACTGAAATGGTAATTATGCCTTACATCAAATTAAAAAAATGTACCCTGTAAAGCAGCTTAAAAAAATTGTTTTACTTGTGCTATCTTGCCTTGCGTGTGGGCATATTGTAGCACAAAGCGATTTTAAATTTATTTACCCACGCCAAACCGAAAAAATAGTATTTAAAAAAGTACGTGGCCTTATGGTAGTACAAGCTAGTATAAATAACAAAGGTCCATTTAATTTGATATTAGATACCGGGGTAGGCATATTTTTAATTACCGACCCCACGCTTCGCGATTCGCTAACTATTAAATACTTAAAAAAAATTACCATTAGTGGCCTTGGCGAACAGCCCGATATACAAGCGCACTTTACACCAACCCTAAAAGTACAAATAGGCAATACAATTGCCGATGAGCTACCAGCGGCCATATTAGATGATGATGTTTTTAACCTTTCGGCTTATGCTGGCATACCCATACATGGTTTAATTGGTTACAATTTTTTTGCCAGTTTTATTGTACATATTTTTTACGAAACGCAAAGAATAAATTTATATACAAATAACCTTAAAAAAATTTCGAAACGATACACCAAAACACCCATCACCATCGAAAACAATAAACCCTATTGCCAAATAAGTGCCGAAACTACCTCCAAAAAAAAATATGCTGTAAAAATGTTGATAGATACCGGAGCTGGCCATGTGGTATCGCTCGAAACCTATAACGATGTACCTTTCCCCTTACCAACACCAAACATTGCCGCTAATTTAGGCATCGGTCTTGGGGGCAACATTGGCGGTTTTTTGGGGCGGTTAAATAATATAAAAATTGCTAAATTTACCCTAAATAAGCCTATTTGCGCTTTCCCAAATTATAAAGATGTGGCTTTAAAAAGTTTTAGTATTGCCCGAAATGGAAGCATTGGTAATGTATTGCTCAAAAAATTTAATGTTATTTTCGATTACCAAAATGGCTTTGTATACCTTAAACCCAATATAAATTTTAAAAGTGTTTTTGAGCATGATATGAGTGGGCTCGAAGTTTTTGCAAGTGGCCAAAACCTCGACCGTATTTTTGTAAACCGTGTTGAACCCAATTCGCCCGCCGAAGAAATAGGCCTCCAAAAAAATGATGAACTGCGTACTATAAATTTAAAAAAAGTAAAAGAAATGAGTTTAGAAGATATTATTGCGCTTTTTCAATCGCAAAACAATAAAAACTTATTTATTGAATATGAACAAAACAAAACCCTAAAAAGAGCAATTATCACTTTAAAAAGGCGCATATAAAACCACAAAAATGTTCTCGTGATTTTACAAGATATCAAAATTTAATAAGCATTTTTACAGCAATGCCACTTTTAGTTTACAGCCCCAGTATTAACCAACGTAAAAGCTATATTTTTAACCATATTTTGGTTGATATTTTAGGTATTGAATATACTTTTACCAGTAACAAAGAGGCATTTATACAATATACCGAAGCCAAGTTAAATTATGCCCCTTTCCCTTTCGGGGATGAATTGCACCTAGCCCAGCATCCTTTTATAGATGAAAAAACGATACAAATACAACACCCTACTTTTGTAAAGTACGAAAATTATAATGTGCCTTTTGCCCTAAAAAACCCCTTATTTCCTTTCGATATTTTTTCGGCAAGTTTTTATTTACTAAGCCGCTACGAAGAATATTTGCCCAATACAAAAGATAGCCACAATCGTTACCAAGCCACTAATAGCATGGCATTTACGCATGGGTTTTTACATAAGCCCGTAATTGATAATTGGGCTTTTTCCCTTTTAACCAAGCTAAAACAACGGTATCCCAACTTAAAATCAACAGCCCGAAAATTTACGTTTATACCCACTATTGATGTGGATAATCCTTATTATCTTAAAACCGAAACTTTTTTGAGGAAGTATGTAAAAATTTCCAAAGCACTTATAAAAGGAAATTTCCGCATTTTAAAATACGACCCTTACGATACTTACGCCTATTTAAAAAACCTACATCAACAGTATAATTTACAGCCCATATTTTTCTTTTTGGTAGGGAATACGCACCTGTACGATACTGCGCCAGCTATGTTAGATTATAATGCGAGTTATAAACTATTGATAAAATCTATAGAAAATTATGCACAGGTGGGCATCCATCCATCCTACCATTCTAATGAAAACGGGACGGCTTTAACTGCCGAAATCAACGTTTTAGCCTCCGCATTAAGCGATAAAAAAATAGAAATAGCTAGGCAACATTACCTTAAACTAAACCTACCCGATACGTATAAAAACCTATTAAATGCTGCCATTAAGCATGATTATACCATGGGATACGCCTCGCATACGGGCTTTAGGGCTAGCACTTGTACGCCATTTTTTTGGTACGATTTACAAAATGAAATCATTAGCGATTTAACCCTTCATCCCTTTGCGGTAATGGACCAAACACTAAAAAAATACCTTAACTTAAACTCCCACGAAGCCATCATCAACACCCAAAACTTGATAGATGAAGTAAAAAAAGTAAACGGCACATTTATAAGTTTATGGCATAACGAAACCTTGAGCGATTTTGGCACATGGAAAAGCTGGCGTAAGGTTTACGAAGAAATGTTGGAATATGCCCATCAAAACCAAAATACAAACTAATGAAAACCAAAAAACATATTTTTTTCGACCTCGACCATACCTTATGGGATTTTGATAAAAATTCCGAAGAAACGCTTTTCGAGCTTTATGCGTTGTATCAACTTAAAAAATTAGGCTTACACTCGGTTAATACTTTTATAGAAACCTATACCCTTAATAACCACGCTTTATGGTTGGCTTATCATTTAGGAAACATCAATAAAGAACAATTAAGGGAAACCCGTTTTAAAAAAACGTTTATTGATTTGGGGCTTTCGCCAGATTTAATTCCGCTAAATTTTGAAGATGATTATGTAAATATTTGCCCCACTAAAACTAACCTTTTCCCTTACGCACACCAAACTTTAAGCTACTTAGAAAGTAAATATCATTTACATTTAATATCTAACGGGTTTAAAGAAAGTACCGAACATAAGGTTAAAAACACAGCTTTAACGCATTATTTTAAAAACGTAATTATATCGGAAGTGGTGGGCATAAACAAGCCCGATAAAGCAATTTTTGAGTACGCATTAAACAAGGCTGGCGGTAAAATCGGCGAAAGCGTAATGATAGGCGATAGCTTGGAAGCCGATGTACGTGGTGCGCTAAATTTTGGTATGGATGCTATTTATTTTAACCCGAATAAGCTGGATAAACCCGATGATGTGCCGATACAGATACACAGTTTGTCCGAATTGCAAGAGCGGTTTTAACCTTATTTAAAACCGTATATTTAGCCCATTATAATTACCTAAAATGGATTTGATAAACTTAATAAAACGTTACAAAAGTTTGGGAATTGATGAGGTAATAAACCATCAAAAATTTAACCATATTGCTATTGTACACCATTCTACCAAAATAGAAGGTTCTACATTAAGCGAATTAGAAACACAGGTTTTATTAAATTATGGGCTTACGCCAAAAGATAAACCATTGCAACACACCTTAATGGCTACCGACCATTTTGCGGCAATAAACTTTGTAGTACAACAAGCCAATGCAAAAACAAAAATATCGATAGCTTTTATACAACAAATAAACGCATTGGTGCTTAAAAATACGGGTAGCGTTTATAAAACCGTATTGGGCGATATTGATGCAAAAACAGGTGCCTTTAGAAAAGGGAATGTATTTGCCGGCGATACTTATTTTCCTAATTATGATAAGGTAGCACCACTAACCCAGCAAATGGTAAGCCAAATAACGAGTACCTTAAACAAGCCACTAAGCCAAGCCGAGCAAATTAATTTATCGTTCGATGCACATTTTAATTTGGTAAGCATACACCCTTTTTACGATGGTAATGGGCGCACCTCTAGGTTATTGATGAATTATTTTCAAGCCTATTTTGGTTTGCCTTTAGCAATTGTTTATTGCCACGCCAAAACGGAATATATACAAGCCCTTATTAATGCCCGAGAAAAAGAAGATAGCGAAATTTTTAGAGCATTTATGGCCACACAATACGCCCAAATGCTAACTAATGAAATCCAAAAATTTGAAGAAATGGTTAATCCCCAAAAAGGCAAAGGTTTTAATTTATTGTTTTGAGCAATAAGTCATTATAGCCTCCCGCAAAACTTAATACAAATTTAACCTTAAAGATATTTTAACTGTACACATTTGTAAAACGCAAAAAATATGGTAACCGATTTTTTTTATACTTCTATTATTGCTATTTTACTTGTTGCTGTTGTTGTTTTTTATTTCAGCCCGGTTGAATTTACCATTGAAGAGGAACGAGATTAAGCAGCAAGTAAGGCTTTTTAGCATCGGGCTTACCAGCATAAGCCCTTTAAAATTGAACCCCCAAACTTTAACGTATCAATATATGCCTAAACGCGAAGTAGATATTGTTGTAATATCCGATGTGCACTTGGGCACTTACGGTTGCCAAGCCAAAGAACTGTTAAAATACCTTAAAAGTATAAAACCCCAAATGGTAATACTTAATGGCGATATTATTGATATTTGGCAGTTTAGCAAGCGGTACTTTCCCGAGGCACATACCAAAGTAATACGCCGTATTTTAAAATTTGTTACCGATGGTGTTCCTGTATATTATTTAACAGGTAACCATGATGAAATGCTGCGAAAATTTGCCGATTTTAATATGGGAGGCTTTCAGTTACTTAATAAACTAATACTTAACTTAGGCGGTAAAAAGGCTTGGTTTTTCCATGGCGATGTGTTTGATGTTACCATGCAGCACAGTAAATGGCTGGCAAAATTAGGTGCTGTAGGTTACGATACCTTGATACTTATTAACAGTATGGTAAACTGGTTTTTAAGCAAAATGGGACGAGAAAAATTTTCGTTTTCGCAACGTATAAAAGCCAGCGTTAAAGAAGCTGTAAAATTTATCAACCAATTTGAGCAAACCGCTGCCGAACTTGCCATTGAAAAAGGATATGCTTACGTAGTATGTGGCCATATTCACCACGCCGAAATCAAAGAAATTAAAACCGATAAAGGAACAGTAACTTACCTTAATTCGGGCGATTGGGTCGAAAGCCTAAGCTCGCTCGAATACAACAACGGCCAATGGAAAATATACAGGTACAAGCCCGAGCATTACCTGCTTAGCCCCGAAGACGAAGACCTAAGCGATACCGAAGACCTTAATTTAAAATTGGATGTAAACGAGTTGTTTAAAAAATTTACACAAGAAGTAGCCTAAGCCTTCATTTAAAAATCAACTTTTAGTTTTGAAACAAAAAAACATACACAATGCTTCAAAGTGCCACCCACCCAATACGGTTAATTGTTAAAAATTTATGCTTACATTCGAATTTTTAAAATAATTGGGTTTAATTATTTTAAAGATATCGTTCAGCTATGCCTCATATTCAACTTTTTTCGATAATAAAAAACTACCTAAGCCAAATACACTCGGGCGTTACCCAAATTAATTTAGACATAGAACATGGGCAAATTGTAAGTATCATTGGCGAAAGTGGAAGCGGTAAAAGCACCCTACTTAAAGTAATTTATGGTACCATTTTGCCACAAAGTGGTGAGGTACATTATAACGGAGTACAAATAATAGGTGCCGATGAAAAACTTATACCCGGGCATAATAAAATGAAAATGGTAAGCCAAGATTTAACCTTAAACCTTTATGCCAAAGTTTACGATAATATTGCTTGCTTAATAGCCAATACCAACCTCGATGAAAAACGAGAACTAACGCTACAAACCATGGATTTTTTGCGTATTAGCCATTTGGCCGATAAGCGAGTAAGCGACCTTAGCGGTGGCGAACAGCAAAGGGTAGCTATTGCCCGAGCTGTAATAACCGAACCCGAAGTACTACTGCTCGACGAGCCTTTTTCGCAATTAGATGCCATATTAAAAAAACAATTGCGTGAAGATGTAAAACGCTTGGCACATTATTTAAATATCACAGTAATTATGGTTTCACACGACCCTATTGATGGCCTATCAATGGCCGATAAAATAGTGGTACTAAAAGAGGGAAAAATTATACGCCAAGGTACGCCCAAAGCCATTTATCAAAACCCGCAATACGCTTATGTAGCTAAACTGCTAGGCAAAGCCAACATATTAACCAATAGTAATTTATTGCCAAATATATCACAAACATACGCCATATATCCGCAACATGTGTTGCTACATAAAGAGCAAAAGGGCTTCGCCGCAAGGGTAAAAAGTACCTCCTTTGCTGGAAATTTCGAAGAGATAGAAATTATTTATCAAAACCTAAAAATTACCGCTTACGATTACCAAATGTTAAATTTTATGCCCAACGAAAATGTTTGGTTTACCATAACCGAACTTATGGAGGTTGAGGATTAATTAGCAACACATTAATTTTTTTAGGATATGATCATACAATAATGATAAAAATATTTAGCCCACATCATCCAACAAAAAAACGTACAATTCTTTAGGCCCGTGTGCTCCTAAAACCAATGTTTTTTCGATATCGGCGGTGCGACTAGGGCCAGTTATGGTACATAACATACTAGGATTTTGGTTGCTATATTTTTCTTTTAATAGTGTAAAAGCGTCTTTTAAATCTAACACCAATTGCGATGTATAGGCTATAACTACGTGATTGTGTGGATATATGCTTAACCTTCGACCGGCAGCGTTGCCGCTACTTACCATTACCGAACCATTACGGGCTATTAATGCTTCGCATAAGGTTATACCTACTTCGGCGGCTTCAAAATCTTTGTCGCCAGCATAGTATGGGTATTGGTATCTATCCAGTAGTTGTTGTGCTTTGGCTTCCCAGCAATATACTTTACGCCAGTTATTTTTTTCGGATAGGTGAATTAGGTGTTCTAAAAGATGTATTTCGTCTTCACAAAAAATAAAATTACCATTTACAGCGGTTAATTGCTGGGCAAATTCTACTTCAAGCATCTCGGTATTTACGGGATATAGAGGTAGGTCTTCTAAAACGGGATAAGGGTTGTCACGTTTTTCTAAAAGTGCTTTTCTAATTTTTTTTAAAATCTGTTCTTTGGCCGTTGTTTTCTGCATTTTTACCAGTTTCTATTTATATACATAGTTTAAAGAAGATTATTGCCCGCAAATAGGTATATAACAGCATGTTGCCTTGCCTGCCATTTGTTTCGGCATGTAAACAGTAAGGCTTAAAAGGCAAATTTATACTTATAAAATCAGATTTTCTTTTTAATGTTTTATAAATAAAATTAAACAAAAGCCATCTTAATAATTTAATTAAGATGGCTTTAAATGTAAAAATGCTTATGCCTCTACCGAAGCAATATGCGATGGATCATCTTTAGATGTTATTTGCTCTTCGGGTTCGCCGTATAATCGTTTACCAAAAATAACTTCCAAATCGTCTTTAAACAATACTTCTTTTTCTATCAAAATATCGGCCAGTTGAGTTAGTTTATCTTTGTTATCTCTTAAAATATCAATAGCCCTTTGGTATTGGCTCTCTATTAAGTTAGATACCTCTTTATCAATTAAAATAGCGGTTTCTTCGGAGTATGGTTTCGAAAAATTGTATTCATTTTGGCCCGAAGAATCATAATACGTTACGTTACCTAGTTTTTCGTTTAGGCCGTAAATGGTAACCATGGCTCGGGCTTGTTTGTTTACTTTTTCTAAATCGCTTAATGCACCTGTTGATATGGTATCAAACATTACTTTTTCGGCTGCTCGACCTCCCATGGTGGCACACATTTCATCAAGCATTTGGTGTGGCCTTACAATAAGGCGTTCTTCGGGCAAATACCATGCTGCGCCTAGGCTTTGGCCTCGGGGCACTATGGTAACTTTTATTAATGGGGCAGCATGCTCGAGCAACCAGCTTACGGTAGCGTGGCCAGCTTCGTGTACGGCAATGGCTCGTTTTTCGCTTGGGGTTACAATTTTGTTCTTTTTTTCCATACCTCCTACAATTCTATCTACGGCGTCTAAAAAATCTTGTTTTTCTACGGCGGCTCTATCTTTTCGGGCAGCTATTAAGGCCGCTTCGTTACATACGTTGGCAATATCGGCACCCGAAAAGCCTGGCGTTTGCTTAGCTAAAAACTCGGTATCAAGGTCGGCTACTTTTTTTAGCGGTGTAAGGTGTACTTCAAAAATTTGTTTACGTTCTACCACATCGGGTAAATCAACATATATTTGCCTATCAAAGCGGCCAGCCCTTAGCAAGGCTTTATCTAATACATCGGCTCGGTTAGTAGCGGCTAATATGATAACGTGAGAGTCGGTACCAAAGCCATCCATTTCTACCAATAATTGGTTAAGGGTATTTTCGCGTTCGTCGTTACCGCCTACCATACTGTTTTTTCCTCGGGCTCGGCCTATGGCATCTATCTCATCAATAAATATAATACATGGGGCTTTTTCTTTAGCTACACGAAACAAATCTCGCACCCGCGATGCGCCTACCCCTACAAACATTTCAACAAAATCGGACCCCGACATCGAGAAAAAAGGTACTTGTGCTTCGCCCGCTACCGCTTTGGCAAGTAAGGTTTTACCTGTACCAGGCGAACCTACCAACAAAGCGCCTTTGGGTATTTTACCGCCTAGGTTGGTGTATTTATCGGGGTTTTTAAGAAAATCAACAATTTCCATTACCTCTTGCTTGGCTTCTTCGAGGCCTGCAACGTCGTTAAAAGTGGTTGATATTTGCGATTCTTTATCGAACAAAGTGGCTTTTGATTTACCTATATTAAATATTTGCCCTGCGCCACCGCCTGCACCACCGCCCATTTTACGCATAATAAACATCCACACCAACACAAAAAGCAATACCGGGAAAATGATAGTCCAAAACCAACTTGATATAGGGTTACTTTTTGTTTCAAAAGTTATGGCTACTCGTTTATTTTCGGGCATTTCTTTTTGCGCTTCGTTAAGCCTAGCTTGTAACGACTCAAAAGTGCCATCCGTAAAGTTAAATTGCGCCGAGTTATTTGTGTTTAAACTGTATTCGTTTTTATTTTGAAATGGCTTGTAAAGTGCTTTAGATAAGCTATCTTTTTTTATAAAAATTTCGGCTACCACCAAGTCTTCCATTTTGTAAGCTACTATTTTTTCTACATCGCCTGGTTTTAACATTTCGTTTTCAAATTTTTGAAACGTAATGGTACGCGATGTATTGGTGTTCATTAAAAACTGTGTGGCTAAAATGGCTACAATAATTATCCCATAAATCCACATAAAATTAAACTTAGGGGGCTTGGGTATTATTTTTTTACCTGGTACTTTTTTTATTGTTTTTTGTTTTTCTATTTTGGTTGTTTTTTCTACCATTTGTTTCATTTTTTTGTATTAAACCTAAATTTAGGCACTTAAATAATTTTTAACTTCTGCATCGCCCCATAAATCTTCGATGCCGTAGTATTGGCGTTTTTCGTTTTTAAAAATATGTACTACCACGTCGCCATAATCTAACAAAACCCATTCGCCGTGTTGCATGCCTTCTTTACGTATGGCTTCTTGTTTTAGCGCTTTATGTACCTCTTTATCTACACTGTTGGCTATGGCTTTTACTTGCGTAGATGATTCGGCATGGCATATTACAAAAAAATCGGCAATAGAACTGTGTATGTTGCGTAAATCTAACCGAACAATTTCGTTTCCTTTTTTTTCTTGAATACCATATACAATAACTTCGGATAAAGGAATAGATAAGTTTGCTACCTTGTTTTTTAACATCAAAAATATTTAGTTTTGTGGTTACAATTAATTTTTAAAACCAGTACATATTGCAAAGTAACGTTTTTAATACCCGTTTTGTTGGGCATAGTTTCGTAAAATTAGTTAAAGTTGATTCTACTAACAACTATTTAAAAAACTTATTGTCAAATTTTGAGCCATTGCCACAAGGTACTGTAATAATGGCAGATGAACAATTTGCCGGACGAGGGCAAAGTAATCATAAATGGCTAAGCCAAAAGGGTAAAAATTTAACTTTTAGTATTTTTTTAATGCCTAATTTTTTGGCTGTGCAACAGCAATTTAAACTTAACCAAGCCATTACATTAGGTATTACCGATTGCTTGATAAAACTTTTAGGCAACAATTGTAAAATAAAATGGCCGAACGATATTTATTTTAATGCCGATAAAATTGGAGGTATTTTGATTGAAAACACGGTTAGAGGCCATAAAATCAGCGAAAGCGTAGTAGGTATAGGTTTAAACGTTAACCAAAAGCAGTTTGATAGCTCATTAAAAAACGCCAATTCGTTGGCCCATATTTTAGGTGTTGATTTTGATTTGATAGGCCTATTGGGCGATATACTAAAAGCTATAGAAATTCGCTACGATATGCTAGAAGCTGGCATGATTTCGGTTTTAGATAAGGACTTTACACAGCGTTTACTCGGGCTTAATACCCTATGTCAATTTAGCAATAGAAATGAAATTTTTTGGGCCAGCATTGTGGACGTAAGCGAAACCGGCCTTTTAATTTTAGAAACTGAAACTGGGCAAAAATGGTTTAATGTAAAAGAGGTAATGATGGTAATTTAAAAATTAGCTTTTTATGCCTACAATAAAAAATTTTGGCAATAGGGTAAACAAATTAACGGTTATTAGTTGCATCATCGCAATTAAAAGCCTAATTCGCCTACATTTTTTAAAAAAGGCAATACCATATCTTTAGCCGATACCAATAACTCGTTATGAGGCAAAACCCAATCAATACCTAAATCGGTATCGGCATAATGTAAACCGCCTTCGGCGGCTTTGTTATAATAATTATCGCATTTGTAAGCAAAAACGGCTTCATCACTCAACACTACAAAACCGTGTGCAAAGCCCCGTGGTACAAAAAACTGTTTGTTGTTTTCGGCACTTAAAATTACGCTGTGGTATTGCCCATACGTGGGCGAATTTTTGCGTAAATCAACGGCTACATCTAACACCTCGCCTTGGGTAACCCGTACCAATTTGGCTTGTGCGGCTTCCCCTTTTTGCAAATGTAAACCTCGGCAAACGCCTCGGGTAGAGTACGATTGGTTATCTTGCACAAAATTAACTTCGTACCCTAGGGCATTGTTAAATGTTTTTGTGTTGTACGATTCAAAAAAATAACCTCTATCGTCGTTAAATATGCGTGGCGTTATTTCTATACAACCGGCTAATGGGGTTTGTAAAATGGTCATATTTTAATGGCTGTATTGTTTATCGTAATAAGTGGCATAAGCACCGCTGGTAACATTATTTAACCAAGTTTGGTTGCTTAAAAACCAATCAATAGTAGCCGAAAGGCCTTCCTCAAAAGTTACCGAAGGGCTCCAACCTAGCTCTTTGTTAAGTTTTGTGGCATCAATAGCGTAGCGAAGGTCGTGGCCGGGGCGGTCTTTTACATAAGTAATTAATTGCTGGCTGGTGCCAGTTTCACGCCCTAATTTTTCATCCATTAATTTACAAAGCAGGTGCACCAAATCTATATTTTGCCACTCGTTAAAGCCGCCAATATTGTAGGTATCGCCTATTTTACCTGTATGAAAAATAAGGTCGATGGCTCGGGCGTGGTCTATCACATACAGCCAATCGCGGGTGTATTTGCCATTGCCATAAACGGGTAAGGCTTTATTATTGATGATGTTATGTATCATCAGCGGGATTAGTTTTTCGGGGAAATGGTAGGGGCCGTAATTGTTCGAGCAATTAGAAATTACTACTTGCAGGCCATAAGTATCGTGGTACGAGCGCACAAAATGATCGGACGATGCCTTACTGGCACTGTATGGCGAATGTGGGTCGTAGTTGGTGGTTTCGGTAAAAAAACCTTCGGTACCTAAACTGCCATAAACCTCATCGGTAGATACGTGGTAAAAAAGGTGGTTTTGGTAATTGCCTTTCCAGTATTTTTTTGCTGCTTCGAGCAGTATAACTGTACCAATTACGTTGGTGTAAACAAAATCTAAAGGGTTGCTTATCGATCTGTCTACGTGTGACTCGGCCGCTAAATGTATTACATCGCTAATTTGGTGTTTTTCGAATACGTGGTTAATTGCTGAGGCATCGGTAATATCGGCTTTTTCAAAAAAATAATTTGTTGCGCCTTCTATGGGTTTCAGGTTTTCGAGGTTACCTGCATAGGTAAGCGCATCTAAGTTCACAATTTTATAATTGGGATATTTACTTACCAGCTTACGAACCACCTCGGAGCCTATAAAACCAGCACCGCCGGTAACTAATATTGTTTTCATCATAACCAAAATTAGGATTTTATTTTTATTACAACAAAATAGATATAAAAATAGAGGGAACACTTATTTAAAAACGCTTTGTTGCAATCAGAAATGACAAAACATTGCGTTTTTATTTTCTGAAATTTTATAACCTAGGTTCGATAATAAAATATTGTTTTATGATTGATTAGGGCGTTTCCTGCCTGCCGGCAGGCAGGCCGCTACAATCGTTAACGCGAATAAACTGTTTAACTACTTGTTAAATACAAATTCAAATAAAATTAATAATGAAACCCAGGTTTATAATTATTAACAAAGCAATGGTTTACCAGCTTTGTATAAAAATTTTATTTACCAAAATCTTAATTTGTAAGTTCAAATTTATGGGCAATTTTTGAACACCCTCATATCCTTGGCTTTTTTTGCTAACGAAACCAAATTTTAGTATTTTTACATAATGAAATTTGTGGACATAAAAAACGATGTAGCGTTCCGAAAAATTTTTGGAAACGAAAACAGAAAAGTAGTGCTTATTTCTTTTCTGAATGCAGTTTTATGCCTTAAAAACAACAACATAATTTCAGATGTTACTATTTTGACACCTTATCAACTACCAGAATTGAGAGGTGGAAAAGTAACAATAGTAGATGTAAAAGCAAAAGACAGTAGCGGAAAAACGTATATTATAGAAATGCAAATTGCACAAGTGGACGGATTTCATAAACGAGTGCTTTACTATGCTTCAAAAAGTTATTCATCGCAAATAAACAGAGGAGACGACTACGAAAATTTAATGCCTACTTTTTTCATTGGCATTTTAGATTTTGTAGCTACACAAAACAACAATTTTCTTAACCGACATATTATAAAAGATGCTGATACTTCAGAACATTTCATAAAAGACATAGAATTTAACTTTATAGAACTTCCAAAATTCACTAAAAAAGCAAACGAACTAACTTCAATAATTGACCAATGGGTTTTCTTTATCAAGAACGCTGAAAACTTGGAAGTTGTGCCTGAAAACATAGCCGACAAAGGATTGAAAGTGGCTTATGAAGAAGCCAACAAACATAATTGGACGCAGCAGGAACTTGAAGCATACGACAAAGTTTTTATAAGAGAACAAGACGACAAAGGAAGAGTGACTTTTGCTCTTAGAAAAAATAATGAAGAAATAGCAAGAAAACTAATTAAACGAGGACGACCTAATCAAGAAATAGTAGAAGATACAGGACTAACTATTGAACAAGTAGAGAAATTACGAACCGAAAAATAAAACCGCCCACAACAGCTAAGGGTTCATTGGGCTTGCAAAGCCAATAATAAAACCTATGTTGAACAAAAACCGGGTACACTCTCATCTTATTGGGATATGCTGCAAATTTTGGCACCTCTGTGCATGCATGGTTGATAATCTTGCTTAAACCTAAATCTTCGGCCGTCTTTTTTTTGTTGTCATTTTTTTTTAATTTGTAAGTTCAAATGATAAGTGCATCAAGCCTAAACCCTGTATAAAAATTATTGTCTATCTTTTCTTCGTATTTTTATTTTTATGGCGTTAGCAATGGGTTTTTCGGCTACTAAAATAAGGTAACCACCACCGCCTGCACCGCTCAACTTCCACCCTAATGCTTGGCTTTTATAGGTATCAATCAAATCAAAAATATCTTGATACACCATATTGGGGAACATGGCTATTTGCGCCTCAAAAGATGCCGTAAAGGCTGCTCCAAAAGCTTTAATATCTTTATTTATAATAGCATCCCAGCAATTATCGGCAGCCAAGGATAGGGCTTTAGCACCTGCTTGGCTAATGTGGGTATTATCTAAAACGCTGTACGACGAGTTGCGTGGCCCTAGGGTAATTAAATACAAATGGTTTTCTAACCAAGCTAAAATATCTTCGTTATGGTTGGCTTGTATTTTTGTGGGCCAGTAATCACCCTCGTAATCGTATTTATTTACGCCTGGCATTACAATACCTAGGGCATCTTGCGAGCCTGCAATTTCTACCGTACCTGGTGGGTTTTCATAAGTGAATAATATTTTGGCAAGTTTTTCGCGGTCGCCTAGCGGTATTTCGGTGCGCCACAGTTCAATAGCTTTTTTACGTGTGCTTGATGACATGCCACTACGGTTATTAAACTCCAAAGTGGGTTCGATAGATATGGTTAATACGCTGCCTGGGTGATGCTTAGATACGTAAGGTTGGTCGAGCCAGCCACCAGCCAAATCGATACGAAAAGGTATCAAACATTCGGTACGCAGGGTTGTGGTAGAACGGGCGGGTAGGTTTTCGTGTGGTAAGCGTGGTAAAATTACATATTCAATCCCTCGCTCTTTGCATAAAGCTTCTTTAGCTGGCGATGCCCCGTCTTCGTTTACCAAAAAAATATCTGGTTTAATTTCTTCTAACTCTTTTAAAAAATCTATTAAACCCATGCCCTCGCTTACATATACTTTATGTACCGCTGATAGGGCTTGCAGCATATACTGTCGTTCGTTTTGCGGGTTTACGGTATGCCGGCCTTTTAGCTGGTGTATATTTTCATCGTTGCCAATACATACGTGTACTTCGCCTAGCTTGGCGGCTTCGTTTAAAAAGGCTACGTGGCCACTGTGCAGCAAATCAAAACAGCCGCTTACTATTACTTTTTTCATGTTTTTTAAGATTATAATTTTTTATAAAAAAATTTTTTGTTTTATTACCGAAGCTATAAATATTGGGCCATAATATAAGTAGCGTTTCCACATACGCTTGGGTTCTTTTATTAAACGTATAAACCACTCGAGCCCCAAATTTATCCAAAATTTACTTGGGCGAGGTATAGTGCCTGCATAAAAATCAAATACAGCACCTATGGCGCAAATAGTTGTTGCATTAAGTTCGTTTTTATGTGCGAAAGCCCATTTTTCTTGCTTTGGCGCTGTTAGCCCTATAAATAAAACATCGGGTTTAAATTTGTTTACGGCTTCAATCATTTTGTGGTTGTCTTCATCGTTAAATTGCGCTTTATACGGTGGCGAATAAGTGCCCACTTTTAAATTAGGATATTCGTTATGTAGCCGAGCTACAATTTTGGCTAAAGTTTTTTCTGATGAACCTAAATAAAAGCAAGTACCCGCAATATTATTGTAATGGTTTAATAAATATTGGTGTACATCGGCACCTGCAATTTTATTTATTTTTTTACCAGTTAAAAACTTAACCGAAAGTGTTATTGCAATGCCATCGGGTAACAAAACATCCGACTGTTGTAAGGCTTGTTTAAATTCTTTATCTTTTTGAGCAATGCAAAACGAATATTGATTAATGGTGTTGATGAGTGTTTTATTGGTAAAATTAATTTGATTTAAGTTACCTGAGTACACCGGATAAGATAAAAAAGATGCAGTTTTGTGGGCCATTGGCTTATTTTTATGACTAATTAACTAGGTAAATTTTAAAAATGTTACAGATATAATAATTGTATTAATTTTAAAAAAACACCTTTAGGCTAAAGTACCAAAGTATATAAATATACAGATAGTGTTATTTTCATTTACAATTTATATGTTTTTTATAAATACTTGCCAAAGTTTTAATTATTGTATTTAATGAAAATTCGTTTAATGAAAACACTAATGAAGCATCACTAATTTTATTTCTTAGTTCATAATTTGAAATCATAATTTCCAACTTTTTACTCAAAGTATCTACATCACCTGGGTTAAACAGCAACATATTGATACCATCTTTTGCAACATCGGGAATACCGCCAACGGGTGTTGTTATTACAGGCAAACCGTAAGCCCAAGCATCAAGTATGGCCATTGGAAACCCTTCTGCATAACTAGGCAAGCAAAAAAGCTTAGCCTCATTAAATAATTTTTGTTTATCAACACCAGAAACCCACCCACTAAAAATAACTTGATTTTCAATATTTAATTTTTTAGAAAGTTTTATACCTTCTTCAATTTCACCATTACCCGCAAAAACAAGCTTCCACGTTGGATATGATTTAGAAATTATTGCAAATGAATTTATTAAATCTTTATACCCTTTACGGCCTATTAATGTGCCTGCATATAATATCGTATCGGTTTTGATAATGTTATTTACATTATTTATGATAGGACAGGGGTTGTAAAGAACTTCTATTTTTTTAGAATCAATACCCAAATCATTTATCAAACCACTCATCCAGCTTTTTGATAGTACTATTATTGTATCTGCTGTATTAAATATAATGTTGTAAAGTTTAGAGTGCTTTTTATCAATACTTGATGCAGCACTAAAAGCGTGAAAATGTACTATTATTGGTATTTTAAACATTTTAGCAATAAATAAAAAAGGTAACTTTCTTATTGCAGACATTGGTGCGCTAAGATGAATATGAACCAAACTTGTTTGGGGTAACAATAAAATAAATTTTGTTAGACTACGAACAAAAAATACAATCTTAAGTATACTTGATTTATCAATATGCGTTTCAATCCAAACACAATTAAAATCACGCCAAAACTTTGTATTTTTATATGAATTAATTACAGCTGTTATACCACCTCTGGTTTTAGAAGACGTTGCTACAACTAATACCCGTTTATTATTTTTCATGATTTGTATTAATTAATTTAGGCTAGTTTTCCTGTAAGGGTAAAATTTGAATCACAAAACTTAACACCTATTTACGCTTTATTAAAAGTAAAATAATAACTTACCAATACGCTTTTGCCGAAAATATTGCCAAATTTAATTTTTAATGATTACCCATAATATATATTGAAACAAAACCTATTTTTGAGATATCAATTACACTTAAAAGCTTTTAAATAAAAATTTTATATAATATTACCAACAGTTAAACTTAAAGATTTTGTTTTTGTAAAATAATTTTTTTTACAAAAATGCAATTGTAAAGTATTTATAATGTTACCTTTAAAGTGCTACAATTTGTAAATTACGAAAATCAAGTATTATTTCTTTTAGCTTTGCTCTCCAACGAGCGTCTTTTAACCATAAAATTTTTGATACTAAAAACATTATAATACCTAATTTATTAACAAAATTAACTTTTGAAATAGATTTAATGCAAACTGTAAAGATTTTATGTTTTTGCCAAAAAAGCATATCATTAAAAACTTTTACAGAAATCGAATGTTTTTTATTAACTTCTTTGAAAAAACAAATTAAAGTAAAATCTATTTTTTTTAAAAGATTGTAGCTACAAGTATTAAAATCACCTTGTAGTAATTTCAATGCATTTTGGTTTATCTTAAAATTATATTGGTTACTAAGAATATTTTCTGTTAACTTATTCATTTTTAGGTTTTGTTCGGCACCTTTTGTATTATTTATACTTGCAGGATTAACTCGGTAAAACAAAAGATGTTCTTCAATAATGTAAGAGTTACATTTGTTTTCGAAAAGGCGATTCCAAAGTTCAAAATCTTCTATGTGCTTTACATCCTCATTATCTTTATATTTATTTAATTTCATTAATTCCGCTTTTATCATCACTGTAGGATGTTGTATCATAGTTTGAAAAATAGAAATATATTTAACAGCTTCTGTGTTAATAATAATACTTGTTCTATCGTTTCTGTATGATTTACCATCTGCAGTAAGTAAAAAATATTGGCAATTAACTATATCTACTTCAGTATATTGATTAAAAATTTTGATTTGTTGTTCAAAACGATTTTGTATAGAAATATCGTCGGCGTCCATCCTAGCTATGTACTTACCTTTACTTAAATCAATACCTTTGTTTAATGTCTTTATTAAGTGTAGGTTAACTTCATTTTTAACATAAACTATTCGAGGATCGGTGTAAGAAAGAATTATTTCTTCGGTGCTATCGGTACTACCATCATTTATAATAATAAACTCAAAATCTTTAAAAGATTGATTTAAGATACTGTTTATGGCCTCTTTTAGATATTTTTCTCCATTATAAACAGGCATCAAAACTGATATCGTTGGATTAAGTTTATTCATAATAATTTTAAGTGTTTAAATTTTAACTTTTATTTAAAATGGTTTTACTGTATAAAACTTTTAAATTCGTTAAGAAATTTTTCTTTTGATAAGTTTTCGGCTCTCTTTATTGAATAGCCTCTCATACTATTTAAAATTTCTTTATTTGAAGCTAAGGTGTTTAAAGCGGCAACGTAATCAGTAATAGTATTACATAAAAAACTATCTTTGGTAGTACAATAATCACGTATTGAGCCTACATCTGAAACAATTTGCACTAGGCCAGTTGAAAATGAAGATGTAATTACGTTACTACCAACAGTATCGTGTAATATAGATAAGCTACAATTACATGATTGCATTAGCTTTAACAATTCAATCTCAGAAAGATAATCATATTTTTTAACATTGTTTAAATTGCCCAAAAGGGTCTTTTTATTCATCCTACCCAAACATAAATGAAACTCGATATGCTTACATTTTTCGATAACTTTTTTTAAATCATCAAAATTTCTTTTTAAACTGCCCATGCAAATCACTTTTAGTGTAAATTTATTTGATGGTTCGATTTTAAAATCAGAAGGTTTATAAAAATTTGTATCTACATAATGAAAAGTAGTAACAACATCTTTTTTAATATCTAATTCATCAATAAACTTAGTTAAACTGCTACCAAGTGTAAAAATTTTGTCGGCAAGTAAAAGTTTTTCCTTTATCGTACTTTTATACCCATATAATTCTAATAAATTATTACCTGATAAATGAACAAGTACATAGATTTGATTTTTTATATTCAGTTTTCGTAGTATAAATAAAGTTAAATCTTGATAAGCAATATCTTTAGTTAAATATTCAAAAAAGAAAATCTTATCGTGTTTTTTTACTTTGAGGGCTAAATAAATGCCTAGATATATGGCATAAATTTTTGATAAAAAACCACCAAATTTAAATTCTTGGTTTGGGTTTTTTATGAGTTTTAAGTTTGTTACGTTTAATTTAAGAAAATTAGCTAAATATGCCATACCAGCATGATTGCCCATAGTATTTTTAAAATCGTAATAAACTAAAAAAGTATTCATTATATATGTATGCTTAAAATTATAGTAAAAAAACTTGAATAAAACAGTAATTTTGTACTATGCAATAAATTAAATATTTATTGATTTAACTCCGCTAATAATAAAAATTCAAAAAAAGTATTTATATAGAGCTATTTTTTATGCTGTTAAACAATTTAAAAAAGTAATTAAAAAGTTTAGGGTATTTGTATAATAATATTTGTTTAAACTGAGAAATAATAACATAAAAAACCGAAAATATAGCCCAAAAAAAACCTATTAGGTTTTTTGAATATTTAAAAGCTGTAAGTCCTCTATAAAAAGTTGATAATGATTTGTTAATAGTTATTTCATACATAAACCACTTAATTAATATATGTTTTTTAACTTTACATTGTATGTTTTTTTCTAAGAAAAATAATTTTACCCATTTTAAATACGCTAATTTTGCATTTAACTTTCTATCTAGTACTACTAAATCTGTTGTTATTGACGAGATATTAATACCACTATATCTCCAATATACAAATGTATCTTTTATGGTGTAAATACCATTTTTTGATGCAAACTTTATCCACGTTGCATCATCTGCACACCAAGCTAAATCAAAATTAGCAAAACCACCTTCATTATCATACAAAGTACGTTTAAATATATATTCGACTACAAAACTTTGTATATTACCTTTTGTTTTTTCTTCAAAAAACTGTACACTCGAAAGTACTTTGGGGTAAGCATTAACGGGTATATCTAAAATTTCAAGTCCATTTTTATCTATAACTTTAACATCAAAATGAACTAATTCTACTTTAGTATTAGTAGAAATAAAATTATAGAAACATGCTACACAGTTTGGAGCTAGTATATCGTCGTCGGAAAAAAGCCAAATCCATTCTTCATTTTGTGTTAAAGCAATACACCTATTCCAGTGTGCTACTAAATCTAAACCACCTAAATTAGTTTCAAATTTTTTGTAAATGATATTTATTTGGCTTTTGTATGGTTCAATAATTAATTGAAGATTGTTAGGGCTGCAATCATCACCAATGTATAAATTAAAATCGTTACAAGTTTGTTTTGCTATAGACTCTAAAGTTTTTTGTAAAAAGACATCTTTATAAGCAGGTATAACAATAGCAAGTTTACTAGTTAATTTCATAATTTTGCTTTGTTTACTAAACTTTATATAAATGGAAATTGTTATGGTTATTTATTAATCTATAATTTTATTTTATTAATTAACTTACGTACAGGTGTTTCTAGATAAGTATAACTTAAAGCAGAAAAACTAATTAAACTAATTAAATATATATAAAAAATAAAAGTTACATTGGTAATGTTAAAATATTTGAAAACACCATTTGCCCAAAAAAACAATGGTTTTTGAAGTATATACATACCAAAGCTTATTTCACCTAAAAAAACTAAAGGCTTTAAGCTAAATAACTTTGTTAAAACACCATTGTTACCTGATATAAATAAAATTAGAGGGACAAAAATTATAGCAAGCATGCCATTGTGAAAATTTACAACTGTAGTAATTTTTAACAAAATGATAAGTAAAATTAATAAACCGATTATTAATAAATCATAATTCTTGTTTTTAAAATTTTTAAGATTTATAAAAATCATCCCTGTTAAATTACCTATTAAAAATTCATTAAAATGCATAAGTGGAAAGTAAAATAATAAGTTATGCCTATCTATTGAATTTATATGATTGAAATTTGAAAAAAGCAAAATGTGCAACAAAACTTGACTTATAATATAAATCAAAATTATTGAAAAAGTGATGATTTTAAGACTATATCGTTTGTATAAATAGGTATAAAGTAAGGGGAAAGAGGTATAAAAAAACATTTCTACAGACAGCGACCAACCTGGTGTATTAAAAGATAATGCATATTTTGGATACCAACTTTGTATCAAAAATGTATTTAAAATTAACCCTTTAAAATCAATTTCTGATGCTTCGGTTTTAAAAAATAATTGAATAATAATAAAATAAAATAATAAAAGTATAATAGAGAAGGCGTAAATGGGATAAATTCTAGCTAATCTTCTTTTAATAAAGTCAGCAAAATTTATATCAATTTTACTGTTGTAGGCAACTATCATTACAAAACCAGAAAGTATAAAGAAAAAACTAACACCAATATTGGCTTTTTTAATTATTGTATTAAAAAATTCAAAATTAAATGGAAAAATGTTTATACCATAATGATAAAATACTATTGAAATTGAAGCAATAAATCTTGTAAAAGTTAGTTGTTGTATTCTCATTGTTCAAATTTATAAAAGAATCTATTTTTATATTGAAACATTATTATTCTCATTAAACTTTAAAGTTTATAAGCCAACTACTAAATGTTGTTTTTTTAAATCAAGTTTGCTTTTATGTGATTAGGTACCCCTTTTGATACAAGTTTTTGTTGTAAACTTAAAGAAATACCCATAAATGAAAAAAAGAGAGGTAGCGAATTAATTGTACCGGTACCCAATATAAATACTAAATAACAAATAATTAAAACTGCACTAAGTAAAACAAAACGTTTATGGTTTAATAAAAGCAACGAATTATAATTTTTAAAACTGTAAGTAATTAAACCAAAAAACAAAACTATATTACTTATTATACCCGCTACACCTTGTTCAATTAGTAAAACAAAAAAATAACTTTCGAATGCAAATAATTCAGACCCAGAGTTTCTATCAGCAATTTCGGTTTTAAAACCAATACCTTCGTAAATGTAACCAAACCCATTACCTGTATATGGGTTTTGAAAAAAATATTTAAATGATGCTAAAAGCTGCCCTTGCCTCATTTCAACGCTACTACCCTCTACCTTTGAACCACCACTTTGAAATAAGTCAAACAATAAATCAGTTTTTTCTTTTAAAGCAGGTATAAAAAATATTAAAAGTAAACCAAACACTGCACCTGATGCAATAATTAATATATTTTTTGAATTTACTTGTAGAAAAAAGTAAAAAGTAATTTGCAAAAGTAAAACAAAAATTACTGTCCTAGAGTTTGTAAGAAGTAAATTAATAATCAATAATGTTAAGGATAATAATATAACGTTTTTATTGATTATTCTGTTGTTATTTTGGTATAGAAAAATGGTATAGCCAATTAAAAAAACAAGTAATATGCCATACAAAAAAGGGTGAAATAAAAAAGAACTTATTCTTACCCTATCATCAAGTCCGCTTAGGTACTCAATTGCTAAGTTTCTGAGTTTAAACTCATCAGACATAGCAGTAATGTAAATATTGGTTTTGGTTAAATAGCAAAATATGCCATACAGGCCTAAAAAAAGGCCAATGTAACTTAAATAAATATATATTTTTTTGTATTCTTTTGCGTTAAATAAAACGAGATAAACTAATAAACAGGGCCAGATGTTTTCAAAAAAGTATAAAATTGGTCGTATAATTTTTTCAAAATTATTTAGTCTACTATCAAATAAACCAACTACCATTAAACAAACAAAGTAAAATAAAAAATGTTTTTTTAATGGTAAATGCTTAAGTTTTTTAAACCCCTTATTATTAATAAATAGGCTTAATGTAAAAGCCAATAAAAAAAACCAAATTAGTGGTTTACCTAATAAATTAATGCCAGGTGGCAACAATAAAATACCAAAAATAAACCATAAAACTTTATTTTGTAGATTACCTTTAATTGTTTTAAAAGCAATAAACGAAAAAAATAAGTATGTTAATGATGTAAGCATACCTAAAGTTTTACATGTATTTTTTCATTACCGCTTTTGTTGCTTCTAGGTATTGATGACCCCATTTTTCACAAGGTTCAAGATGGTTACCTTCTGCCCATTCGTTCCAAGCGTTTATAAATATAAAATTTTCCTCTGCAGATGGTGGGTTAAATTTGTTGCTTATATTTTCGAGCCATTTTTTATAAAGAGTTGGTGTTGAGTTTATGAAAATCCTACCACCACCATTTCTTCTCCTTACATAATTATCCCACATTGGTGTAATGCCTGGGTAAAGTAAATAACTTGTAGGAAATATCATGTTACAACAATAATCAACTAATTTTTTGTATTTGTAAACGTTATACTTTTGTTTTACTGTTAATTTTATACCTAGTTTTTTTAAAACGTATCCAATGTAATTATCTTCTCTTCTTAATGGTATTTCATTGGGTGGAAACATTGCGGCAAAATCAAGGCCGTAGCTTGAAGGATTAACACCGGCATCAAAAGACCAAAAAGAACCTAAATACAAGTTTTCAAAGCCATATTTTTTTGCTTCTTCTCGCCAAATATGCACTGTTCTTTTAATATCAGGAAACAACGAAGGTCTATAAATAATAAATAAAGGTTTGCCATCAACTTTTATATACCTTTCATCATTAAATACATTTTCACAAAGAAACTTAATGTGCTCACGATCATCATCATCGTTATAGTTTTGATGAAGTAAAATATCTTTATTTCTACCATCCCAGTTTCTAGACCAACTTTCATTTGCCCAACAAAAGCAAAAAGGAAAATCTGGCTTTTTTAATCGTAAAACTTCGTCGATAGGTTTTTGAAGCATTCTTTTACCATTAAACCAATAATGGTAATAACAAAAGCCTGATATACCGTTTGTTTTTGCTAATTCAACTTGTGCTTCTCTAACTTCTTCAAGTCGTAAATCATAAAAACCTAAATCGCTAGGTAAATGTGGTTGATATTGCCCTTTAACAATTTTTTTACCTTTTACTACATTTGTCCATTCGGTAAATCCATTTCCCCACCATTCGTTATTCTCTTTAAATGGATGAAACTGTGGTAAATAAATCGCTATTGCTCTAAGTTTTTTTTCCATAGGTAATTATTTTTTGATTAAACCAAAAATAAAAAGTTTGTCATTTGTATTTAATATTTTGAAATATATAATTGGTATAATTAAAACCGCAAATATTAATTCTATAATTATTATTTTAAGATATAAATTATCCAAAACGATCAAATCTTCAACAAAAAACAAGAATATAAAAATTAAGAAAATAGGTAAAACTGGTTTTAAAAAAGAGTTTTTTAACAATTTAATTGTATCGTAATGCATAACTTTAGGGTAATAATATATGTAATAAAAAAGCAGCTGCATTATGGTATATATCGTATATCCAATAACAACACCACCAACTTTAAAGTAACCTACCAAAAACCAAGCTAGTATAAGGGAAATAACTGTAGAAATACCCGACATATAAAGTATCTTTTTAAGATTGTTATTGGTTAAAACTAAACCTGATAATGCAGATATATGTGTACTTAATAATGAAATTATCCACACATTTAACCAAACTACTAGATGTAAATAGCTTTTTCCAACATATATTTGAATAAATTCTTTTGAAACTAAAACAAAACCGAATATAATACTTGCTAAAAAAATAGAAATATACTTTGTGCCATCAAAGGCAATTTGTAATTCTTTATTTTTGTCATCTAAAGCCCGAATTTTTGATGCAGTTGGTAATATAACACCAACAAAACTGGTACCCACTATCAATATAACGTTTGCAAATCCTTCTAAAATACGATAGTCGGCAACACTTTCTATCCCAACTTTTGCACCTAATATCAATGGTCTTAAATAGTTAGCCGAAAACTGAAAAATACTAAAAGAAAAAATACTAATACTATATAACAACACACTATTAAATACATCTTTATAATATTTTGGTGTAAATGTAATTGTACTGTTTATTTTTTTTATTTTGAATACGTAGATAGGTAATGGTAGTAAAACAGATAATGTAGTTAATGCAAAGTAAATGATTAAATCTAATTCAAAATATAATGCAATAAATATTAAAAAAAATTGTAAAACTTTTGGTATTAAAATAATACGTTGTTGCCAACCCAAAAGGTCGTTTGCTCTTATAAACTGTTCCAAAGAACTGGAAACCCAACTACCAAAGGATGTAATCATAAGTATGTAAAGCAAAATATCTAAAGTATTTTTTTGGTCGATATTTAAAGTAAATATTTTATCAGAAAATACTGAAATTAGGTAAACCAAACATAAATTTACAAAGCCAATTATTAAATATAAAACTAAGCTAGATGAGAATGCTTTTTTTAATTGTACTTTATCGTTTTTTACGATAAAACTTGAAAAAAATTTAACATTACCGGACGATAAACCCATATCCATTAATCTTAAATATACATTTATCGACATTGCCAGACCTATTATACCGTATTGCTCTTTCCCATAAACTGTAAGTAATATTGGTACAGAAATAAAACCATAAATAGCATTAATAAAATTATAAAGCACACTCCAAATTAAACCGCCAAATATTTTTTTAGAACTACTCATTATGAAAAAATTATTTTATACTTATTAATACCGTAACCTAGTGTTTTAGTTAATAATACCTCAGCTTGTTTACTAACTTCGCTTAAATCTTTGTTCCTATATAATTCTATTAATTTTTCTAACTCCATTTCATTTAAAAACCTATCATTTAAACCAATGTAATTTTCATTTTCACCCCTTACGTATCTAAAACAAAACATATCATAATACATAGCCTCGTAATAAACAGTAGTATTGTAACAAATAGAAAAATCATATTTATTACAATTTAGTAATTCAGTTATAGTTAATGCTTTGGGTAGTAGCTCCAAATTATATTTATTGGCAATTATTTTTATAGCGTTCTCATCAGAAAAAGGATGGCATTTAACACTAAATTGGATACCAGTATTAATAGATACTTTGCCTATTAATTTTAATAATTCTAAGTTTTCCTTGTCGTAAATGTTTCTAGCTAAAAATACTATACAATTTTTAAACTTATTTTTAAGACTAATTAATTTTAATGGGTATTTAGCATTTCCAGCAACAATTATAGATTTATTTTTTACAGTTTTTGGGTAATTGGTTAATAAATCTGATTCGCTTGATTCACCCCACACTAGTATGGTATCAGCGTTTATATTTTCTCCTGTAACACAGTCAAATGGTTGAAAAATATTATATTTAATATATGACAAACCATGCGAAAGATGATAAGTTTTAACTCCCCTGCTTTTAAAGTATTGTGTTATAAGACTTTCTAAATCATATGCACTATTAAAAGCTACATACTTTTTATCAGTCAAATTTACATTGGCCATTAAATTAAACAAAGATTTGTAGGCATTTATGTATGACATTGTGCTTACTGCCAAATATAGCTTAATTTTAAAGCTATATTCACTATTTTCTTTGCTAAAGAAAAAAGCGAAACATTCATATATATCTTTAAAATTATGATTTAATGCTGTGAAACGATTTAAGCTTGATAACCTGACATGTCCATATTTTTTTATTGAGCCCAAACAACTTGAAATTAACTCTAAAGTATCATTTCGGTCATTAGCATTAGTAACTAAAATATCGTTAACTTCAAAAGATTCCTTTATTTGTTTAAAACATATTTGAGAAAAAAAAATCTTAAAAAAATCATAAAATGTCATTTTTGAAAACAAATCTTCAAAATACACTATTTTAATAAATTCAGGTGTCAGTATTTTGTTATAGTAAACATTTTTATGTTTAAAATTAAATAATTTTTTAATTTTTTCATAATCTTTGAACTTTGTGTTACTCATAAAAACTAAGCATATTTTTGTTTTAATGAGCCATCTTTTAAACTGCAATAAACTTGTTCAGCAATGTAAAAATCGAAAGGAGTATCAATATCTAAACTCTCAATTTCATCAGTAAGCATAAATAATGGTCTTACACCAACAATGTTTCTATATTTTATTAAATCCAACCTTGAAATTAAACTAAGGCCAAAATTTAAAGCGCAAATATTTGGTAAATTTTGGCTTGCTGGCATATTATTGTGTTCGTAATTAACTGGTTTCCCATCTAGCCATAAAAATTCTTTAACCGATGACACAGTTGCTAAACTATCATTTGCATGACTATCAAGAAATGTTTTAATAGATGCATCGATGGTAGCTGGTTGTATAAAAGGTGAAGTGCAAGGGCAATAAGCAAAAATATCAGTTTGGGTAACCTCGCCCATATGTACAAAAAACTCTCCTGTTGTACATTCAGAAGATGCAAAATATGCCTCACGTTTATGAAAAGAAACTCCTTTGGCTTTTGCAATCTCAATGGCTTCATCCGAATCGGTATTAACTATAATTTCATCAATACCTTTAACTTTTAAAAGGTTATCAATTTTGAATGAAAGTAATGTGGTATCACCAAAAGGCTTCAAATTCTTATTTTTAACCCTTTGTGATCCAATTCTAATAGGTATTACAGCAGTTATTTTCATATTGTATGTATTAATATAAGTAATTAAAGTTTTTAATTAAGTTATGTCAAAATTAAATTCGCATATACCCAGCAAAATCATTATGTTCCTTATTGTACAAAGCCTCTTGCGAAAGTGATTTAAAATACGTGTATGTTTTTTCTAAACCATTTTTCCTATTTACTTTAGGCTCCCAGCCTAATAGTTGCTTGGCTAAAGTTATATCGGGTTGGCGTTGTTTGGGGTCATCAACAGGTAGGTTATGGTAAATTATTTTTTGGTTGGCACCTGTTAAAGCCAGTATTTCTTCGGCAAAATCTTTAATGGTAATTTCATCGGGGTTGCCTATGTTTACTGGGCTGGCGTAATCGCTATGCAATAAACGGTAAATGCCTTCCACCAAATCATCAACATAACAAAAAGCCCTTGTTTGGCTACCATCGCCAAATACGGTAAGGTCTTCGCCACGTATGGCTTGGCCTATAAAAGCGGGCAGTACTCGGCCATCGTTTAGGCGCATACGTGGGCCGTAGGTATTAAATATACGCACAATACGGGTTTCGAGGCCGTGGTAAGTGTGGTAAGCCATGGTAATGGCTTCTTGAAAACGTTTGGCTTCATCGTACACGCCACGTGGGCCTACGGGGTTTACATTTCCCCAGTAGTCTTCGGTTTGTGGGTGTACGGCAGGGTCGCCATATACTTCGCTGGTTGATGCTATAAGTAGCCTAGCTTTTTTTGCTTTGGCTAAGCCTAATAAGTTATGTGTGCCTAGCGAGCCTACTTTTAGGGTTTGTATAGGTATTTTTAAATAATCGATAGGGCTGGCGGGCGATGCAAAGTGTAGCACATAATCTAAATGCCCTGGTATGTGTACGTATTTGCTTACATCGTGGTGGTAAAATTCAAAATTGGGTAAAGGCATAAGGTGTTCGATATTTTGCATATCGCCCGTAATTAGGTTATCCATACCAATAACGTGGTATCCTTCGCTAATAAACCTATCGCACAGGTGCGAACCTAAAAAGCCGGCTGCGCCGGTAATTAATATTTTTTTGCTCATTATATTGCTAATTTAGGTTGTAAACCAATACCATAATAATCAAATCCTGCTTTTGCAATATCATCGGCCTTGTACACGTTTCGGCCATCAAATATTACTCGGCCAGTCATCACATTTTTAATTTTTTCCCAGTTGGGTAATCTAAACTCGGCCCACTCGGTTACCAATAAAAGCGCATCGGCTCCTTTGGTGGCATCAAAAGCATCGTTGGTAAAAATTACACGTTCGTCGGCATAGTGTTTGGCTTCGTCCATAGCCACAGGGTCGTAGGCTAAAACCTTTGCGCCAGCTGCTAATAAGGCATCTATTAATATCAATGAGGGTGCTTCACGCATATCGTCGGTATTGGGTTTAAACGATAAGCCCCACATGGCAAAAGTTTTACCGTTTAAATCTCCCTTAAAATAGTTGTTAATTTTTTTAAATAAAACATGTTTTTGGTCGTCGTTTACTTCGTCAACGGCTTTTAAAATACGCATATTATACTTATAGTCATCGGCGGTGTGAAACAAAGCTTTTACATCTTTAGGAAAGCAGGAGCCACCATAACCTATGCCAGGGTAAATAAAACGGTTGCCTATGCGAGGGTCGGAGCCTATGCCTTTGCGTACCGCATTTACATCGGCACCTACCAATTCGCACAGGTTGGCAATATCGTTCATAAACGATATTTTGGTGGCAAGCATGGCATTGGCGGCATATTTTGTCATCTCGGCCGATGGTATATCCATAAAATAAATTGGGTGGTCGTTAAGCACAAAAGGGGCGTATAAGCGGGCTAGGGTTTCTTTTGCTTTTTCGGACTCAACACCTATAACAATACGGTCGGGTTTTAAAAAATCATCCACCGCTGCGCCTTCTTTTAAAAACTCGGGGTTTGATGCTACATCGAATACAATATGGGCATTGCGCTTGGCCAATGCAGCCGCTATGCTTGCTTTTACTTTTTGTGCTGTACCCACAGGTACGGTACTTTTGGTAACCACAATGGTATAATCTTGTATGTAAGTGCCTACGGTATCGGCTACTTGTAATACATATTTTAAATCGGCACTGCCATCTTCGCCTGGGGGCGTACCTACGGCTACAAAAACCACTTCGGCTCCTTTAATGCTATCGGCAAAACTGGTGCTAAAACTTAGGCGACCTTTAGTAAAATTAGAGGTTACAATGGCATCTAAGCCTGGCTCAAAAATTGGAATAATTCCTTTTTTAAGGTTATCAATTTTTTTTTGATCTACATCAATACAAATTACCTCGGTACCCACTTCGGCTAGGCAAGCACCAGTAACTAAGCCTACATAACCCGTACCTACTATTACAATTTTCATGCTATATTGTATTGTTATTTATTAAAAATTTTATCTAAAAATGATTTCTTTTTTTCGGGTTCGTTGCCGTAACCGTAGCCATAACTATATCCGTAGCCATAACCGTAACCATAGCCATAACCATAACCATTATTTTTACCAATATCGTTAACAATAATGGCTATTTTATTAAATTTTTGGTTGCGGTATAGTTCATCGGGTATGTTTAATTGCTCTTTGTGGGTGTATTTTTGCCTTACTAGGTATAGGGCTAAGTCGCTATAATCGTTTAGTAATTGGGCATCGGCCACTAGGCCTATGGGTGGTGCATCCATAATAATATAGTCGAATTCAGCTTTTAATATTTCCATTAAAGCCATCATACGTGGGTTTAAAATGGTTTCGGCTGGGTTGGGCGGTATAGGCCCTGCACTAATTACAAAAAGATTGGTGTGTATATTGGTGGGTAAAATAATATCGCTGGCGTTAAGTGTTTCGTCGATAATATAATTGGTAAAACCAAAGCTACCTGGCATGCTAAGGTTTTGCGATAGCTTGGGTTTGCGTAAGTCTAACTCCATTAATAATACTTTTTTACCCGAAATAGCTAGTGCTGCACCTAAGTTTACAGCCGTAAATGATTTTCCTTCGCCCGACATGCTGGAAGTCATTAAAATAGTATTGCCCTTTTTGGGAGCGATAAAAAACTGTAAATTGGTACGCAAGGCTCTAAACTGTTCGGATATGGGCGACCTAGCATCTTCTACTACCACCACGCTTTCTTGGCTGTCGTTATGGCTAATTTCGCCTACCACAGGTATGGCTGTTTTTCTTTCGATATCTTGTTTGTTTAAAACTTTAACGTTTAATAATTCAATAGCATAAATTCTTAACAATGGTAAAATTAAACCAATTAAGAAAGCTATAGTTAAAATGGTTGTTTTTTTGGGGCTAATAGGATTAAAATCTGATTTTGGGGGATCGATAATTCTGGAGCTTGATATATTAGATGTTTTAGAAATAGCGGTTTCTTCGCGTTTTTGTAACAAGTAAATATATAACTCTTGCTTAATGCGTTGCTGCCTTGCCAAATCAAGGTAAGTACGCTCTTGGGCTGGTACACTTCTAATTAATCCATCAACTTTATTTATGCTGTTAAGCAAATCTTTTTTACTAATTATAAACGAGCGTTTGGTATTACTTAAATTAGAAAGCATATTTAAGCGCAAATCGGCCACGCGTTGTTTTAAATTAATAACATAGGGGTTGTTTTCGGTTGAGCTTAAAAGCAAACGGTCAATCTCAAGTAAAAACCCATTGTATTTTTCTACCAAACCAACAAAAACAGGGTCTTGAGGCAAAATAGAACCTGGTACTACCCGTTTATTTGTACGTTCATCTTTTAAATACACTACAAGCGCATCTAAAATAGAGATTTGAGTTTCGATTTCGGCTAGTTTTTTAACATAATCGCTGGTATTGTTTACCAATAATCTAGATTGTTCGTGTATATCAGCAATCTTGTTGCTTTGTTTAAAGTTTTGTATGTTACCTTCTACATCACCTAATTCGCGACCAACATACATCAACCTGTTTTCTATAAATTGTATGGTGCTATCGGCAATTTCGTTTTTATCGGTAATGCTTTGTTGTAAGTATTCTTTAATTAATTGATTTAATATGTCTTCACCTTTTTTAGGTATGGGGTAGTTTATTTCTAAGTTTATGGTAGTAACCAATTTGTTGGGTACACTAACTACGAGTTCTTTTTGAAAATTTGTTACCGTAGCATCAAAGGCGTTAACTTTGAAACTGTATTTTGATGAACCCCAACTTACTGCAGGGTTTTTGGATATTTGTAAGCAACCTATACCCCTAATGGTAAAGGGTTTGCCAAAAGTTACTGTTTTTTTAACTTCTGTTTTTTGTAAACTATCTACATATTCGATTTCTAAGTTATTGTTTACAATTTGGTTAATGCTAACTATTGTAGATTGTATGGTATCAATAGGGCTAAGTATATCTACTTTAAATGGGGTTTTGTATAATTCAACTAGTTTAATTTTGCCTTGTCGGTAATAAATAATGTTTAAATCCATACCTCTAACCACTTTTTCCATTAAAAACCTGGTTTTTAGTATTTCGGCTTCGTTATCTACACTGCTTTTACCCCCTAGTAAGCTACTTATGTCGCCACCAAATAAATCGGCACCTAAACCACCACCGGCACCTTTTTTTTCATCTACTACCAAAACGTTGGCATGTATTTTAAAAATAGGTGTAGTATATCTTAAATAAATGTAAGCAGCTGTTAAGCATAGCGATATACTAAGTAATAGTATCCACCAGTCTTTAACCACTTTATAAAAAAACCCTTTAAAATCAAAGTTTTCTTCGGTTTCTGTAAAATTAATTGCGTTGTTTTCGGATGTGTTATTATTCATCAAATTATATTCTAGAAAATAAAATAACTAATACCGACATAATAGAACCAATAAGTGCAAAGGTTTGTGTACGGGCAGCATTAAGGGTTGCCGCTTTGGCTTTGTTGCCCTCGACATATATAATATCGTTTTGTTGTAAATAAAATGCAGGGGATTTAAACGTTTCTGATGAATTTAAGTTAAAACGATAAATATCTTTTTTTCCATTATTTTCTCGTACTAGCATAATGTTTTCGCGTTTACCAAAAATAGTTAAATCGCCAGCTAAACCTAAAGCATCTAAAACAGAAATTTTTTCGTTAGGTAAAATGTAGGGGGCTGGCTTTGCTACTTCGCCTAAAATAGTAACTTTAAAATTTGCAAACCTAACTTGTACCGATGGTTGTTTATAAAATTCGCTTGCCTTGTTTCTTATAAGTTCCCTAGCTTCGATGGTGCTTAAACCTATTAATTTTAACTTGCCTAACATAGGTAATTCTATAAAACCATCCTTATCAACCAAAAAACCAGATATTTGAGCATTAGGTGCAACTACAGTACCTAAGCTAACCCCTACAGAAGGCATTGTTGTTATTTGATTTACACTTGTGGCGTTTAAAGGATCTATGGTTTGTATGGTAATAGATAAAATATCGTCGGCTTTTATTTTTAGTTCGGTGTAAGCTGTTTCTGAAATTGATTGCAATTTATCAATGTCTTGCAAGTCTCTAAAATAAGCTATTTTTTTATAGTTGTTACAGGCACTCAGGTAAACACATAGTGCAACTAAAAACAAATTTATTTTTACTGTAGATGAAATCATCATGGGCATTCTTTTTTTTCAAATCTATAATAATATTTAAAACCTACATAAATAAAGTTTTATTTTGGATATCGCATTTGCTTAAAAGTTCGTAAAACTTTCCTTTGCGGGTAAAATCGGTAAGGGCGTCAAGGTGTTTTTGGTGATGCAAATCGGTACCTACTACATCAACAAAGTTTTGTTGTATTAAACGAAGTGCTACATTTTTTACCTCTTTACCATAATAACCCGTTACAGATAAGGCATTTAATTGTAACAAACAGCCTAAATCTTTAAATCTTTGGTATTTTTTAAAATCATGGTGGTAATAATTGTACCTTTCGGGGTGAGCTAAAATTGGTTTATAACCTTTTATACTCAAATCAAAAATATACTGTTCAATATTATTGTTTTTTGCAGCATAACTCATTTCAATTAAAATATATTTATTGGGCAGCGTTAAAATTTCTTCGTTTTTAAGTATTTCTAAAAAATCAACGTCCATCATATACTCGGCGGCGGCATAAATTTCTACATTAATATTTTGGTTTTTCGCCTCTTGTTGGGTTTGTACTAAGGCTGGCTGTATGGTTTTTTTGCTATTGGGATATACTTCTTTAAATATGTGCGGGGTGCATATAAATTTGCTTAAGCCCAGCGCAGCCAATTGTTTTATATAGTTTACAGAAGTAGCTACATTGGGCGAACCATCATCTATTGCAGGCAATATATGAGAGTGCATATCTGCACCAAGCCACTCGAGGTTATCGTTTTTAGGGTAAGATTTAAAAAAATGCAACAATCCCATAAGGTAAGATTATGTAAACTTTTCAAAAATGGTAAAAAAATATAATATATGCTATAATTTTTACAGTAAAAAGTGTTTAAAATTGAAAAGTTGTTTTCTTGAAAAAACTTTTTTTTAGTATAGCCCAAAGATTTAAGTGCAAAAAAAAGGTATTTTTTAATTTAAGATTTGCATTATTTTGCCATTGTATACCAAGCAAAAACCGCTGTTATTTGCACAAAAAATTAAATATTGGGTTATTAAATAGTTTTTAAAGTATGGCTAAACAAACAAAAATTATTTTTTTGGAGGGGTATGGTACACCCAGTAACTAATTTGTACCCTACCAATACCTTTGCCAAACAAGCCAATTGCTTTGGCTGCCGATTTAGATAAATCTAAACTTAAACCTCGGCCAAAAGGCCCCCTATCGTTAATAACTACCCTAATAAACTTACCATTTGCAGGGTTTGTAACCATAACTTGGGTGCCAAGTGGTAATGTTTTATGCGCTGCTGTGGCTTTTGCATGGCGGTAACGCTGGCCACTTGTGGTACGCTTTCCTTCAAATTTATTGGCATAATAAGATGCCTTTACGGTTTTAATTACCAATACGCTATCGGCAAGCTCTTGTGCTTGGGCAATGCCAAAACACGCTAATAATAAGGTCAATAAAAATAATTTCATATTGATGTATACTATTGGTTATGCTTTTTTTAAGCCTTCGAATAAAATCAAATGTAAGCAAATTAAATGCGTTTTACTATGCGTTTAGGTGATAATTTTTAACGCTAAAACCCTACAAAGTATCAATAGCCGAAGCCATTTGTATATCTTTTTGTGTTACACTATTGCCGGCATCGTGGGTACTTAGCCATATTTCTACCTTATTGTAGGTGTTTTTTATGGTAGGATGATGGTTGTTTTGCTCGGCTAATAAAGCCACCTTGGATATAAAAGCAAATGCTTCTGAAAAATTGTTAAACGTAAATAATTGGTAAAGTGCATTGGGGCTATGTTTCCACATAATAAAAAAGGTAATTAAAAAATAAATCTAAAAAAATTATGGTGCATATTGGGTAAATTATTGTTTTAAGTAACTATTTAGCTTCCTCGCCCTCTTTTGCTTGTAAGGGCTTTTATTATATATTTGCAAACATAATTGTAACAACACGCATGGAAACACTAAGCACCCCCATAAATTACTTTCCTGTAATTATACAAATTGCTGTGGCATTAGGTTTTGTGGCATTAACAATGGTACTTACCCATTTTATAGGCCCCAAACGTAAAACTACTGATGTTAAACTCACCGCTTTCGAATCGGGGATTAAGGTTGTGGGCAATGCCCGCCAGCCTTTTTCAATTAAATATTTTGTGGTGGCTATATTATTTGTATTGTTTGATGTTGAAGTAATATTTATGTACCCTTGGGCTGTAAATTTTAGGCAGTTTGGCCTTAATGGGCTTATAGAAATGTTTATTTTTATGGGTACATTGCTTTTGGGTTTTATTTACGTAGTTAAAAAGAAAGCGCTAGATTGGGATTAAGAATTATTCTAAATTATTTCTGCCACGCACCTATATACAATTTTTAATAAATTTGTTCACCAATAAAACCATAGTAATAAAAGAGGGTTTTAATCATTTTAAGATTTTAATTAAATGAGCGATATACAAATGGTAAACGCCCCAGCTGGTGTAGAAGGTGCTGGTTTTTTTGCCACATCATTAGATAAAGTAATAGGTTTGGCTAGGTCGCATTCATTATGGCCTTTGCCTTTTGCTACCTCTTGTTGTGGTATCGAATTTATGGCCACCATGGGTTCGCATTACGATTTTTCGAGATTCGGGTCGGAGCGACCTTCGTTTTCGCCCCGCCAAGCCGATTTGTTAATGGTAATGGGCACCATAGCAAAAAAAATGGCACCTGTTTTAAAGCAAGTGTATATACAAATGGCCGAACCCCGCTGGGTAATTGCCGTAGGGGCTTGTGCCAGCAGTGGTGGTATTTTTGATACCTACTCGGTGTTACAAGGTATTGATGAGATAATTCCTGTTGATGTGTATGTGCCAGGTTGCCCACCCCGCCCCGAAGCCATTATTAATGGGTTTAATAACATACAAGAATTGGTAAAAAACGAATCGTTACGCCGCAGAGAGTCGCCCGAATATAAAGCATTGTTAAACAAATACGGAATCCAGTAATGGGTAAAATAACCAACTTACAAGTAATAAAACAACTTACCAGCCATTTCGAAGGTAAGTTTTTTAACGTAACCGAACCTTACGGCCTGTTAACCATCGAAACCACAAGCGATAACATTACCCAAATATTATCGTACCTAAAAAACGATACTACATTGGCTTTTGTTTACTTAACCGATATTACAGGCATACATTACCCTGATAACGAAAATGCTTTAGGCGTAATTTACCATTTACACAGTTTGGTAAACAATGTACGGCTACGCATAAAAGTATTTGTACCAACTTTAAACCCTAGCCTACCCAGCGCCACCACTTTATGGAACGGTGCCAACTGGATGGAGCGTGAAACTTTTGATTTTTTTGGGATTGTGTTTGATGGGCACCCAAACCTAGTACGCATTTTAAATGTGGATGATATGGAAGCACACCCTATGCGCAAAGAATATCCGTTAGAAGACCCCAACAGGGTAGATAAACAAGACCTTTATTTTGGTAGATAATATTTAAAACCTTGTTGTTAATGAATGGATATATTTTTTATTCCCATTTTTTATCAAGTTTAATCTGTTTTTACCCCCTCATTTAAAACGGGCAACTGAGCCGCTACCAAACGTATCTCCTAAAAAAGGCCTTTAATAATAGCTGTGGCACTTATACCTTCGGCTTCAGCTTTATAGTTTCGCACAATGCGATGGCGTAAAATGGCTTCGGCTACAGCCTGTACGTCTTCTACATCGGGCGAATATTTACCCATAATAGCTGCATGGCATTTGGCACCAATAATTAAGTTTTGCGATGCCCTAGGCCCTGCACCCCAAGTTAAGTATTTGTTGGTTTCGGTTGTGGCGTAAGGGGTATTGGGCCTAGTTTTGGCAACTAAAGTAACGGCATACTCCAATACGTTATCGGCTACTGGTATGCTGCGTATCAATTGCTGAAAAAAGCTAATTTGTGTGGCATCAAGTATTTTTTTTAAGTCGGCAAAGGCGTTTCCTGTGGTGTTTTTAACAATATTTATTTCTTCGGCAAGTGTTGGGTAACCTAGTGTAACGTTAAACATAAACCTATCAAGCTGCGCTTCGGGCAAGGGGTAAGTGCCCTCTTGTTCGATAGGGTTTTGGGTAGCCAATACAAAAAATGGCTTGGGTAATATATGCGTTACACCTGCCACCGTAACCGATTTTTCTTGCATGGCTTCAAGTAAAGCGGCCTGTGTTTTGGGTGGGGTACGGTTTATTTCGTCGGCCAAAATGATATTTGAAAAAACGGGGCCTTTCACAAATTTAAACTGGCGGTCTTGGCCCAATATTTCGCTTCCTATAATATCCGAAGGCATTAAATCGGGCGTAAACTGTATGCGGTTAAAGCTTAAATCAAGCACCCTAGCCACCGTTTGTACCAAAAGTGTTTTGGCCAAGCCGGGTACACCCACCAGTAAACAATGGCCATTGCTAAAAACCGAAATCAATACGGCTTTTATTACCTCATCTTGCCCTACAATTACTTTAGCAATTTCGTTTTTAGTTTCTTTATAGTAGGCGCATAGCGCATCAATGGCATTAGCTTCGGAAGTATAAATCATTTTATTGAGCTGGTAAGGCGTTTTCGGGTTTTATCCATTCTTTTAAACTTGCACAATCCCTAAAGTCTTTATCAATTTTTATGTAGGTTGATTTTCGGCGTTTATCAAACCATTCGCTTACTACTTTATTTACACGGTTTTCGTATGCGGCATCTTTAATTTTGGGTAAATCTTGTTCGAGGCTTGCTACATGAGGCGGTATTTTCGATTTTAAATACAAAAACCTGTAGGCCGATTTTCCCCTAGCATCTACAAAAACATCGGGGGTTGAGTAGCTTCCTACCTTCATGGTATCAACGGTTAAAAACACTTTAGGGTCTAGCTTATCGGTGGGTATAAAGGTAGTTCGGGCCGAAACACCTTCGGAGTTCATCAGCATACCTCCGTTAAATTTGGTATCGTTATTATCAGAGTTTAAAGATGCTGCAGTAGAAAAATCTATCTTTTTTGTTACCACAAGCTTGTATATCGAATCTATCTCGGCTTTATCTCTCATTAACGATTCGTTGGTATTATCGGGGATAATTAAAATATGGCGTACCCGTACTTGCTCGCCTCGGCGTTCTAATACTTCTAAAAAATGAAAACCAAATTCGGTTTCAAAAACTGGCGAAATTTCGCCTTCTTTAAGCTTAAAAGCCCAAGCAGTAAACTCCTTTGCCATTGTTTGCCTGTCGAAAAAACCTAATTCACCACCTTCCCTTGCCGAGCCAGGGTCTTGCGAATATAACCTTGCCAAGGTGCCAAAATTATCGCCAGCTTTAATACGTAAGCGCAAGCCCTCGGCCTTATCTTTAAAAAATTCTTTTTCTTTTTTGGTTAATTTTGGGTGTATAACAATTTCGCCTACCTCAACTTCGGTATTGTAATTGGGCAGCGAATCTTTGGGTATAGCCTCAAAAAAACGCCTTACCTCTAGCGGGGTAACTTCTACCTTTTCGGTAATTTTTTGTTGCATGCGTTGGGCAACCATTTGTTCTTTAATATCTGGACGTATTTCGTCTTTATACTGTATTACCGACCTACCCAAAAAAGCCTCCAGTTTATCCTGCCCTTGCGCCCTCGAAATCATGGTACGCATCCGCCTATTTATCTCATCATCAATTTGGCCATCTTCTACCTTAATCGAATCAATTACAGCTTGTTGCGAAAGAAGTTTTTGGCTTAACATGGTTTGTATAAAGTAGCAGCGAATATTAGGGTCGGGCTTATTGCCTTGCACAAGGTACTGGGCATACTGTTGGTCGATTTCTGATAATAAAATAACGTTATCGCCAACTACTGCCACCACTTTATCGAGCACTTTTTTTTGGGCAAACGCAAAAGTGCTTATTAATAACGTAGTAACAATGGTGGTTAAGGTGTGTTTTTTCATATGCGGGTATTGTATAATATTTTTTAATGTGGCAACCTAAAAATCAATTTGTAAAATTAGGAGATATATTGATAATCTAAATGGTAAAACACTTATATTTTGTTAAAAAAATATTGGCCTTTGTTTTACAGGTTTGTAGAAATATACTTAGCCCCATACGCTAAATTTAAAATACCAAAAATTAAAAAAACGATATTTATTTTACCTTTACAAAAAGGAAAGCAACTGCTTACGGTAAATTACAGCATGAAATTCGATAAATACCCTATTACACCCGAACTAAAACGCAGTTTAAGCGAGCTAGGTTTTTTAAAACCTACCGATATACAGTTTAAATCTATCCCGCAAATACTATCGGGGCAAGATATATTGGCCATAGCGCAAACGGGTACAGGCAAAACCGCCGCCTTTGCCATACCTATAATAAGTATGTTGCAAAACCAGCGTTACCGCCAAGCCGAGCAAAATGTAAGCGCACTAATAATGGTACCCACCCGCGAACTGGCTACACAAATAAAAAATGTTTTTGATGAACTGGCACAATACTCGGCCATACAAACCTTAGCCATTATTGGTGGCGTAGATATAGCCCCTCAAATACAAAAACTGCAACAAGGCGTAGATGTGCTGGTAGCCACCCCTGGCCGTGTGGCCGATTTAGTGCATAAAGGGCACTTAAATCTCAAAAAAATAAACTTTTTAGTGTTAGATGAAGCAGATCATATACTTGATAAAGGCTTTTATGGAGATATACAAAATCTATTAAAGTTTTTGCCCAAGCAAAGGCAAACCATGTTTTTTTCGGCTACCATAAACGAAACTATTAAAGATTTGGCTTACGCCCTAGTAAGCAAGCCTGTACGCATACAACTATCGCCCAAAGACCCGGTATCAAAAAACGTGGACCATGCCGTTGTTTTTGTAGCTATGGACGATAAACGCTTTTTTTTAGAACGGGTAATTAACGAACATTCGGATAAAAAAATATTGGTTTTTGTGCGTACCAAAGTACGGGCCGAGCGGGTTTTTAAAGCCATGCAAAGGGTAGGTATTGTTACTGCAACCCTTCACGGGGATGTGGAGCAAGCGCAACGTTTCGAAGTTTTAGAAGCATTTAAAGATGGTAAAACCAAGGTACTGATAGCTACTGATGTAAGTAGCCGAGGTATTGATGTAAAAGGGGTAGCGTATGTGGTAAATTACGATTTGCCCGATGTTGCCGAAAATTACGTTCACCGTGTAGGCCGTACAGGCAGGGGAAACCGAAGGGGCTTGGCCATTTCGTTTTGTAGCGATGAAGAAAAAAATATACTTGCCGAAATAGAAACCTATCTTACCAAACCTATAAAAACCATGACGTTACAACATACCGAATACGAAGAAACCCTAGCCATATCCGAAGATAACCCACACGATTGGCGGGCATTAATGAAAGAAGCAAACGAAGAGCCTGTTAAAAAAAAGAAAAAATAAATTTATATACTTCATTATCAGATTAATTACAAATAATAGGCCAATAAATTTAAGAAAACCTTAAAAAATACTACTTTTGCGCTGGGTTAGTCTTCTACGACCAGCTCCTTCTGAACTCCCCCAGGGTGGGAACACAGCAAGGGTAAGAAGTTGTAGCGGTGCGATAGAAAGTGCTAGCCCATTTTTTTTTATTGAGTTTTTAAATCCATTTAACCCGTTAAATTGATATTCTTTTTTTCTCCACAACTCACCTATATCGTAACACAATCCCACAAAAAATAATTTTATAAAATAACTCACCTAAATATCCCAACAAAATGAAATTTTTTATTGATACCGCCAACCTAGAACAGATAAAAGAAGCCCAAGCCCTAGGTGTATTAGATGGCGTAACCACCAACCCATCACTTATGGCCAAAGAAGGTATTAGCGGCCAAGCCAATGTAATAGCACATTACAAAGCTATATGTGCCATAGTTGATGATAATGTAAGTGCCGAAGTTATAGCTACCGATTACGAAGGCATGATAGCCGAAGGCGAGGCATTAGCCGCTTTAGATAATAAAATTGTGGTAAAAATACCCATGATTAAAGATGGTATTAAAGCCCTTAAATATTTTAGTGATAAAGGTATTCGTACCAATTGTACTTTGATTTTTACAGCTGGCCAAGCATTATTGGCAGCAAAGGCTGGTGCAAGCTATGTATCGCCGTTTTTGGGTAGGTTAGATGATATAGGTGCCGATAGCTTTGGTTTAATAGAAGATATACGTTTAATATTTGATAACTACGGTTACGAAACACAAATACTAGCAGCCTCAATCCGCAATAGCGTACACATTGTTGAATGTGCCAAAATAGGAGCCGATGTAATGACTGGCCCACTTTCATCCATATTAGGTTTACTAAAACACCCTTTAACCGATAGTGGTTTAGCTACTTTTTTGGCCGACCATAAAAAAGCTGCCGAAGCTGCAAAATAAGCTAACGGTGTATCGGTTTTGTATTAAATAATACACAAAATTCTTTTAAAAAAACATCCCCTTAATTTTATCAAAATTAAGGGGATGTTTTTTTAAAATTAGCTTATCTTTTTGCTTTGCTGCGCATTTTAGTAACATATAAGTGTACACTTTGCCATTTGGATCTTCCCATTTTTAAACAAATTTATAATACACCGTTTTTCGGAACAAGAAATTCTGTTTTTGTAAAGTATAACAATGTGAAATCAACAAACAAGCGGTAAAATATTTTTAGGAACAATTACACCTTAAATTACAAAAACAGCTTCAGGTGTGTACACCCACAACCAATAATAAAATTATAATTTGCTGTTAATTTAATACTAAGCTTTTAAAATGCGAAGGTTAGGTAAAATCATCAAATTTAATTATAAAAAAAAATCGACTACCAAGAGTCGATTTTATAAAAATATTTAGGACTTACATTTACTCCACAACGCTTACTTTAATCATATTGGTTGTACCTCGTTTTTGTATGGGGATAGATGCCGTATTAATTAAAATTTCGCCAGTCTCGGTTATTCCTGCATCTTTTAAAATTCTATTTACCTCGCTAATGGTATCGTCGGTGCTATCGTATTTATCAAAATAAAAACCTTTTACACCCCATAATAAGCTAAGGGTGTTTAGTAAATTTTTGCTAGTAGTAAAAATAAAAGTGCCTGCTTTAGGGCGGTAGCTACTTATTTGAAAAGCGGTATAACCCGAAGTTGTCATTGCTACAATACCTGTTGCATTGGTTTTTTCGGCCAAAAACACTGCCGAACTGCATACCGCATCGGCCAAATAAGTGGGCGATGAAACATCTAAATCTTTGGTTTTGTAATAATCAAAGGCGTTATCTTCTGCATGGCGAATAATTTTGTCCATGGTTTCGATAACTATTAACGGGAAATCGCCTACCGATGTTTCGCCACTTAGCATTACAGCATCGGCACCATCTAAAACCGAGTTGGCTACATCGTTTACTTCGGCCCTAGTTGGGCGTGGCGTTGTTATCATACTTTCGAGCATTTGTGTAGCTACAATTACCGGCTTGGCTGCGGCATTGCATTTGGCGGCAATCATTTTTTGCAATACGGGCACTTCTTCTAAAGGCATTTCAACCCCCAAATCGCCTCGGGCTACCATTACCCCGTCGGTTGCTTCAATAATGGCATCAATATTTTCGATAGCCTCGGGTTTTTCTATTTTGGCTATTACCCTAGCCGCTTTTCCTCGGGCAGCAATAATTTGTTTTAATTCGGTAATATCTTCGGCAGTACGCACAAACGATAGGCCAATCCACTCTACATCATTATCTAAAGCTAAATGTAGGTTCGATAAATCTTCTTCGGTAAGCGAAGGGATTGAAACTTTGGTGTTGGGTAAATTTACACCTTTTCGGCTAGTTAATATGCCTCCATGTATAACTTCGCAAAGTACGGTATCAAGCCTGTTGGTTTCTAATACTTTCATTTGAAGTTTACCATCGTCTAATAAAATAATTTCTCCGGGGTGTACATCTTGTGGAAAAGTATCGTAAGTAATGTATATTTGGTCGTCATCGCCGATGCACTCTTTGGTAGTAATTTTGATCTGAGAACCGTTTTTTAGCACTATTCCCCCTTCTTTTACCAATCCTATGCGTATTTTAGGTCCTTGTAAATCGGCTAATATACCTACATTGGTGTTATATTCTTTATTAATTTCTTTTATGGTATTGATTACGTTTTGATGAACTTGTTGGCTACCGTGTGAAAAATTTAGCCTACACACATCTACACCAGCTTTTATTAATGAGAGCAGTATTTCTTTATTAGACGATGCAGGGCCAAGGGTTGCAACTATTTTGGTTCGTTTATGAGATATTTTCATGTTTGTTTTTTTGCGCTATTGCTGATATTTTGATGTTAGCTAATATAATTTTTTGTATAAAATTTTAATACTATCGGGTTAAATACGTTGCAAAAATAGCTTTTTTAATTGCCTTTAGGTAAAAGGATTTAAAAAATTAAATTTTCTTTTGATTTTAAGCTGCTAGGATTAATTTCGATGGCCATTTGTATTTCTTTTATCCGCTTTAAGCGCTCTAAAATAAATTCCAGCTCTTCTTTATCGCAAAAATGGCGCAATAAAATAAAATAATCTATTTGTTTCATTTCGGGTATTAAATATCCTTCGGCTCCTTTGTTTGATAAAATGTAGCAATCGGTATCGTTGGTTGATGTACAATAAAATTGCGAAAAATACTTGCTTTTAGTGTTAGGGTAACTTAAACAGTAATCTAAAGCCGTTCGTTCGAAATTGGTACTTAAAAATTTATTAATTAAAAAACATAAGCGATAGCCCTTTAAAGGCGATATTATGGCTATCAAACAAAAATCTAAGTCGAGTTCGAGTTTTAAAAATTTTTTATTCAAAATATTATAAGTTACTTAGATGAATATTCTAAGAATTTAAGCCAAAAATCATTTACAATTATAGTAAAACAAAAAGGTTTGATATTTGATAGAATTTATTTTTATTTGCAAATAATTAATTAACCTTAAAATATAGAGTATTATGTCTGATATCGCTTCAAGAGTAAAAGCAATTATCGTTGAAAAATTAGGTGTTGACGAAAGTGAAGTAACACCAGAAGCTTCGTTTACGAACGACCTTGGTGCCGATTCTTTAGACACCGTTGAGCTTATTATGGAGTTCGAAAAAGAGTTTAACGTAGCCATCCCTGATGACCAAGCCGAAACCATAAGTACTGTGGGCCAGGCCATCACTTATTTAGAAAAAAACGTTAAGTAAGCGTTACATTATCAAATTAAATGGAGCTTAAAAGAGTTGTTGTAACAGGTTTAGGTGCGCTTACTCCTATTGGTAATACTGTTGAAGAATACTGGAACAGTTTATTAGAAGGGGTAAGCGGTGCCGCTCCTATTACGCGTTTTAATTGCGAAAAATTTAAAACAAAATTTGCCTGCGAAGTAAAAAACTTTGTACCCGAAAATTTTTTAGATAAAAAAGAAGCCCGAAAACTCGATCCATTTGTGCAATACGCACTAGTGGCTACCGATGAAGCTGTTAAAGATGCAGGCCTCGATTTTGCAAACCTAAATACCAACCGCATAGGGGTTATTTGGGGTGCAGGTATTGGTGGCTTAAAAACATTTTTAGATGAGGTAATGAACTTTGCCGCTGGAGACGGTACCCCTAGGTTTAACCCATTTTTTATTCCTAAAATGATTATCGATATAGCCCCTGGGCATATATCGATGCGTTATGGCTTGCGTGGACCCAATTTTTCTTGCGTATCAGCCTGCGCATCATCTACCAATGCTTTGATAGACGCTTTTACTTATATACGTTTAGGCAGAGCCGATATGATTGTGTCGGGAGGTAGCGAAGCTATATTAAACGAAGCGGGCATTGGCGGTTTTAATGCCATGCATGCTTTATCTACCCGAAACGATGACCCTAAAACGGCCTCTAGACCTTTTGATTTACATAGAGATGGTTTTGTTGCTGGCGAAGGTGCTGGTGCACTTATTTTAGAAAGCTTAGAACATGCAAAAGCCCGTGGAGCAAAAATTTATGCCGAAATTGTGGGCGGCGGCATGAGTGCCGATGCAAACCACATAACCGCCCCTCACCCCGAAGGCTTAGGTGCAAAATTAGTTATGCAATCGGCCTTAGATGATGCTGGATTAACTACTGCCGATATTGATTATATTAACGTACATGGTACATCAACCCCATTAGGCGATATCAGCGAAACAAAAGCTATTGTTGATTTATTTGGTGAAGATGCTTACCGTTTAAACATTAGCTCAACAAAATCAATGACGGGGCATTTGCTAGGTGCTGCAGGTGCTATCGAATCTATTGCTTGTATTTTGGCTATTAAAAACGGTATTGTACCTCCTACTATTAATCATTTTACGGATGATTTATCTTTCGACCCTAAGTTAAATTTTACTTTTAACAAAGCTCAAAAGCGAAATATTGATGCTGCATTAAGTAATACTTTTGGTTTTGGTGGCCATAATGCCTCGGTAATTTTTAAAAAATACGAAGCCTAAAGTATAATCAGCTACACAAAAAAAAGGTTTTGCTTATTTAAAATATATCATTATTCATCGAATGCCATTTTCGAGTTTATACAACTTATATTTTTCGCCCGAGCGTAAATTTGTACAATCCTTAAATAATATTTTAGGTTTTGTGCCAAGTAATTTGGCGCTTTACCGCTTGGCATTTAGGCATAAATCGAAATCGCTTACCGTAAAAAAAGGCACAAAAAGTAGTAACGAACGTTTAGAGTTTTTGGGTGATGCTGTTTTGGGTGCTGTAATAGCCGAAATATTGTTTAAAATGTACCCTTACAAAGAAGAAGGCTTTTTAACCGAAATGCGCTCTAAAATAGTGAGTAGGGTAAATTTAAACCAATTGGCCCGAAAATTAGGTTTCGATAAATTAATTGATTTTGATAGCCGAAGTATAAATATTGCCCCAAAGCATAGCTCATTATTGGGAGATGCCTTCGAATCTTTAATAGGAGCTATTTATTTAGATAAAGGCTATAATTTTACTAAAAACTTTTTAGACCAACGCATTGTAAAGCCTCATATAGATATACTTACCCTCGAACTTACCGAAACAAATTTTAAAAGCAAATTGATTGAATGGGGGCAGAGGCAAAATAAAGAAATACAATTTGAACCTATTAACAATGCCCAAGGCGAAAACGAAAAACTATTTACCGTACAGGTATTGGTAAATGGCGAAATTATTACGCAAGCACTTGATTATAGCAAAAAAAATGCCGAAAAATTAGCCGCCGAAAAAGCTTGTTTGCAACTTGCTATTTAGTTTTTTGATATTTTTTAAATTCTTTTTTGATATAGTTTATCGCATCGTAATCGTTCCAATATTTTACTACTTCGTATTTAGGGCGGTGTAAATACATAAATTCGGCTATTTCAGTATCTTTTATTGGCGTATTGTTTTTAATTAAATTAATATTAAAACGCCTATCTACTACAGTTTCGGCATTTTCGCGAGCTATATATCGCGAAAAATTTCGGGCATTTTTAGCATCGCCACCTAATAAATTGTTTAGGGCTGTAAGTGGGCTAAAAATATACATTAAAAAAGGCGTTTTACCATTGTTATACACTCCTTTAGCTCGGTATCCATCCAATATTTCTAACTGTTCTTGCCTTATCGATTTGCCTTTTACCACTACCTCTTCAAGCTTTAAGGCAAGTTTTAAGTACACAATTATATTTTGTTTTTTGGCTATTATTTTTGTGCTTTCTTGGTAATTGCTTTTGCTTAAAATAATTGTATCGCCTACTGCAGTAGGTAGCGAAAATGTGCCAAATTCGTCGCTAAGGCTGGTAAAATTTTTGGTTTTGTTATAAACAGTTGCTTTCGAAATTCTTTCGGTACCACCCAATTGAAAAATGATACCTTTTAATTCAAATGTCTCTTGAGCCTCAGCTTTTGTATGTAAAAACAAAATTAAACAAATCGAGTAAGCCCAAAATTTCATCAGTTGTGCTATTATTAATTATTTATGCTGAAATGATTGCTTTTTAGAATAGAAAACAGGAACAAAAAAAATATATCAGGATAATTTCAAATTATTGCTTCATTTTAAATACTTGTAATGTAAGCATTTCGGCTAACAAGTTTTGTAAAATATTTTAAAAAGTAGTTAATGCATTTGCATTAATTACTCCTCCACAATTTCGCTGTTGAGCGATGCTTCGGGTTTTACTTCCTCTTTAAAATATCGTTTTTGGTACAATAAAATAAACAATACACCAATAGAAATTGAGGCATCGGCGAGGTTAAACACGGGCCTAAAAAATATAAACTCTTCGCCTGCCCAAAGCGGAAACCATGCGGGGTAATGGCCTTCTATTAGTGGGAAATACAGCATATCTACCACACGGCCGTGAAACAGTTTTTCGTAACCGTAAATTAAACCGTAAGCCACCGAATCAATAATATTACCCAATGCACCTGCAAAAATAAAGGCTACATTTAATATTAAACCACGGTTATATTTGTTTTTAATAAGATGAATTAAACCGTAGCCTATGCCACCAACGGCAATAATACGGAAAACAGAAAGTGCTAGTTTGCCCCACTCGCCGCCAAACTCCATACCAAAAGCCATACCGTTGTTTTCGGTAAAATGTATAATAAACCAGTTGCCTAGTACATTAAACTCTTGCCCTAAATACATATTGGTTTTAACCCAGGTTTTAAATACTTGGTCTAAAATCAGGATAGTTATAATAGCAATTAGTGGCTTGGTATAACCCTTCATTTTAGTATTGTTTTAACTTGGCTTCCATACTTAAAGTGGCGTGTGGCACAGCCCTTAAACGTTCTTTAGGTATTAATTTACCCGTTTCGCGGCATATACCATACGTTTTATTTTCTATACGTACCAATGCCGACTCTAAACTTTCGATAAACTTTTTTTGGCGGGCTGCCAATTGGTTTAACTGTTCTTTTTCTAACGTTGCCGAGCCATCTTCAAGCGTTTTATATGTACCCGCCGTATCGTCGGTACCGTTAGCATTGGGGTTACTCATTGATTTTGCCAGCGACAATAATTCTTCTTGTGCGCTTTTTAGTTTTTCGGCTATTAAGGTTTTAAACTCTTGTAAATCAGTATCGGTATATCGGTTTATTGCCTTGCTTTCCATTCTTTTTAATCTTTTTGTATTGCTATTAGTAATTGTGTTTCTTGTATTTCTATGTTGCTGCCTATGCTTAAATTTTCGGCTAAAATAAGGCTATTTGCCAAAGTTTCGGCGCAAATATAAGATAAATTTTCAGCCACCGATTGTGCAATTAAAGGATGGTTTTGTAATTGCACTTTTATCTTATCGGTAACTTCTAAGCCCATATCTTTCCGTAGGTTTTGTATGCGGTTTATTACCTCACGGGCAATACCTTCGCTTTTTAACTCGGCGGTAAGTGTAACATCTAAAGCCACCGTTAGCTTGCCTAGGTTGGCTACTTGCCAGCCGGGTACATCTTCGGCAATAATTTCTACATCTTCGGCTTCGATAATATAAGCGGTATTTGCAATAGCTACGTTGCCGTTTTGTGTTAAAGTTTCTATTTGCTGCTGGCTAAAATTTGCAATAGCTTCCGATACCAGCTTCATATCTTTACCTACTTTTTTACCCAAAGATTTAAAGTTTGCCTTGATTTTCTTTTTTATAAAACCGCTGGTATCGGCAATAAACTCAATTTGCTTGATGTTTGTTTCGGATAAAATGAGTTCTTTTACCCGCTGTGCTTTAGCCTCAAAAGTGTTATCTAACACGGGCAATAATATTTTACCCAATGGCTGCCTTACGTTTATGCCTACTTTTTTGCGTAACGATAATACCATTGATGATATATTTTGCGCCAAAGCCATTCGTTCTTCTAAATCAATATCCACCAAATTAGCGTTATACGCTGGAAAATTAGTAAGGTGTACCGACTCTTGATTTTCTTTTTTGGTTACCGAGTTTAAATCGTTAAACAACCTATCGGCAAAAAAGGGCGCAATAGGGCTCATTAATTTGGCTACTGTAATTAAGCAAGTGTAAAGCGTTTGGTAGGCCGATAGTTTATCGTTATTGCCCGCTACATCGGTTTTCCAAAAACGACGGCGACTAAGCCTTACAAACCAGTTGCTTAAATGCTCATCTACAAAGTTTTGTATGGCTCGGGCGGCTTTGGTGGGTTCAAAATCTTCGTAAAAACCATCTACTTGTTGGGTTAAGGTGTTTAGTAAAGATAATACCCAACGGTCTATTTCGGGGCGTTGGTTGCTTTCTACATCCGCCCCAGCGTAATCAAATTTATCGATATTGGCGTAAAGCGTAAAAAAAGCGTAGGTGTTATAAAGCGTACCAAAAAATTTACGCCGAACTTCATCCAAGCCATCCAAATTAAATTTTAGGTTATCCCAGGGCGATGCATTGCTAATCATATACCATCGGGTGGCATCGGCTCCATAAGTTTCTATAGTGGCAAAAGGGTCCACGGTGTTGCCCAATCGTTTCGACATTTTATTGCCGTTTTTATCCAGCACCAAACCGTTTGATACCACGTTTTTAAACGCCACACCATCGGTTAACATTACCGCTATGGCGTGAAGTGTGAAAAACCAACCACGGGTTTGGTCCACGCCTTCGGCAATAAAATCGGCAGGGAAAGCGGTTGTAAAGCCATCGCCGAAAGGCAAATTAGGGTTGGCGGCATTTTTATTTAAACCCCATTGTGCGTAAGGCATTGCGCCGCTATCAAACCAAACATCAATTAAATCGGGTTCACGGAACATTTTTTTGCCTTGGGGCGATACCAAAAATACATCATCAACAAAAGGGCGGTGCAAATCTTGCAGGCGGAAACCTTGGGGCATAAATCCCGCCGCAGCGGCTTTATCAATTTCTTGATTTAGCTGTTCGATGCTGCCAATGCAAATTTCTTCGCTGCTATCGGCAGTGCGCCAAATAGGCAAAGGAGTACCCCAATAGCGTGACCGAGATAAATTCCAGTCCACCAAGTTTTCTAACCAATTGCCAAACCTACCTGTGCCTGTGCTTTCGGGTTTCCAGTTTATGGTTTTGTTAAGCTCCACCATGCGTTGTTTTACGGCGGTAGTTTTTATAAACCAACTATCTAGCGGATAGTACAATACAGGTTTATCAGTTCGCCAGCAATGTGGGTAACTGTGTTCGTATTTTTTAACGTCAAAGGCTTTGTTATCTTCTTTAAGTTTTATGGCAATTAAAACATCGGTAGGTTTAAAGTCGGGTGCTTTGCGTTCTTCATCGCTATAATATTCTTCTTTTACGTATCGGCCAGCAAAATCGGTAACTTCGGCTACAAATTTTCCTTGCTTATTTACCAGCGGAAATTCGTTTCCTTTTTCATCAAAAATCATTACCGATGGTACGTTGTTTTCTTTGGCTGCCCTAAAATCATCGGCACCAAAAACCGAAGCAATATGTACCACACCAGCTCCATCGTCGGTAGTTACAAAATCGGCTGCTATAATACGGAAAGCGTTTTCGAGTAAATTATCGTTGGTAACATAAGGCATTAACTGGTGGTAGCGTAAACCCACCAAATCGTCGCCAGTAAATTCGGCTACAATTTGCCACGGCGTAGCACCTTTGGGGTTATCGGCGTAAGCCTTAAAATCGCCATTTTCTTGCTCGGCTTTAAAATGTTTGGCTACTAAGTTTTTGGCCAATACCACGCTAACAGGCTTAAATGTATATTGGTTAACAGTTTTTATTTTAACGTAGGTAATTTTTTTGCCTACGGCTAGGGCGCAGTTCGATGGTAAAGTCCAAGGAGTTGTAGTCCAAGCTAAAATGGCGGTATCTTCGGCATCATTATCAAATAAAACCGAAATTAAAGGGTGGTTTTGGTTTTTAACAGGCCTAAATTGTGCCACTATCGAAGTATCTTTTACATCTCGGTAGGTGCCGGGTTGGTTAAGTTCGTGAGAGCTTAAACCCGTACCTGCGGCTGGCGAATAGGGCTGTACGGTGTAACCTTTATACAATAAATTTTTGGTGTATAATTGCTGTAAAATCCACCAAAGGGTTTCAATATATTCGTTTTTATAGGTGATGTATGGGTTTTCTAAATCAACCCAGTAGCCCATTTTTTGGGTTAAATTGTTCCACACATCGGTATATTTCATTACCTCTTTGCGGCAAGCATCGTTATAATCTTGTACCGAAATTTTTTTGCCAATATCCTCTTTGGTAATGCCCAAAGCTTTTTCAACGGCAAGTTCAATGGGCAAACCGTGGGTATCCCAACCGCCTTTACGCTTAACTTGATAGCCTTTTAGGGTTTTGTAACGGCAAAAAATATCTTTTATCCCTCGGCTCATTACGTGGTGAATGCCCGGCATACCGTTGGCACTTGGCGGCCCTTCGTAAAAAGTATAAGGGTTTGTGGCGGGCCTATTGGTGATGCTTTTTTCGAAAATTTGATTTTGCTGCCAACTTTCTAACACCTCTTTGCCAATTTCCGATAAATTTAACTGCTTATATTCTTTATACATCAACGTTTTATATCCTGCTTTATAATTTGCAAAGATAGGAATTAGGGCTTAAAAAGAAAACTGTATTTGTTGTTGATTTTGATTATTAAAAAAGGGGAATATGGTGGGGATTTTTGATTGCGGATTGTGTTAAAATATATTGGTATCCACAAATATGTTTTTCATAAATGTTTGTTTTTATAGTAGGATTGTAACTCGGCATCTTCGTTAAAATTTTTGGAATTTTTTACGGCACCCACCATTTTATTTAACTTGAACGTTAGTTTTTGATTGCTACGCTCTTTCGTAATTGTGTCTAAACAATTTTGTATAATTTTTGATAAACTTTTACTATTGCTTTTGGCATAAAATTTAGTTCGTTCAATAATCGATTTTTCGACAATTAGTGTTAATTTAGTTACCATTACACGTATTTTTTTTCAAAAATCACGCTTACAAATCAATAAAAAAATAAAGTTGTTAAGGCAGTGGGTTAAAGATTGAAACATAACAGCATTTGTCGTTTTAATGTAAAATATATATTGCACAACAAAAATGTTACATAAATAAATATTTATAATGATAATGAGGGCATTACATTTCATATTTAATTAACTCAATATAACTATGAAAAAAATATTAACTATTGTAGTGCTAATGATAGCACAAAAAGGATTTTCGCAATTGGTTTATGATACCCGTAACGATGCGAGTGCTGGTTTAACTTCGGGTTTTTTCGAAACTTATGTTGCAACAGCAGCAACAACAAATTAAACAACTGAACGATAAAGCAAATAATCTAATTACCAAATAGTTATATTTTATGCGCACTACCTTACCCCTATTGGCAACCGTACTATGTATATTACTAGCCACCAAAAACTATGCACAGCAACAGCTCACCTTTACCTACGATGCCGCAGGCAACCAAACCGAGCGAAACCTAGTATGTATAAACTGTACACCCCCAGCTGTAGCAAGCCTAGCCGAAGATAAATTAGCCGACTTAAAGCCCGATAGCTTGGGCAACACTGGCCGTAAATTTTCGGCCTACCCTAACCCTGTTACCGAAACACTAAACATACAGTGGAGTTCTACTGACTTGTATTACATTAGACTAATAGAAGTGTTTACTTTAAACGGTACTCGTATTTACCATAAAACTTATAAATCCAACCAAGACCAAGCCACTATTTCGTTTCTTAATTTAAGCTCTGGAATTTACCTTTTAAGAGGGATTTACAATGATGATAAACACGAAACTGTAAAGGTAATGAAGCAATAATTTAGTAAATAATCAAAAAATATCAATCATGAAAAAACACCTACTGTATATAACGTGTTTAATTACTAGTATTACAACACTACATGCACAAACGAGATCTGGGGATAAAAAAACTGAAAAAGACTCTGTAAAGAACGAAAAAAAACAATCAAAAACGTTAATCCAAGTTGATTCATTAACTTATCAGCCTAACAATATTACGGTTAGTAAAACAGATACCTTAGAGCTAATTGAAGAACAAGGCACTATTGTTAGTAAAAGTACACCCATAAACGTTGTAAACAATTATAGATTACCTGCACCAATACCAATTGATGCGGGCCGTACCAGCAGCAGCATAGATGTATCGCCCACAGGCGCAGCCACCTATACCATACCCATTGCCGTACCGCCCGGTATTAACGGCGTAATGCCACAAGTAGCCCTAAGTTATAATAGCCAAGGCGGCAATGGACTAGCGGGGTACGGATGGAATGTAACTGGCATATCTACCATTACCCGCATAGCAGCTACACAGTTTCATGATGGCTTTGTAGGTAGAATAAACTTTGATATGAATGATAGGTTTGCATTAGACGGACAAAGATTAATACTAAAAAGCGGTATTTATGGTGCAGATGGTGCAGAGTATGAAACAGAAAACTATAGCAACCTTAAAATTATCTCAAGGGGTACGTATTCTGAATTATTGAACAGGGTATTAGGGCCTGCTTATTTTGAAGTGATATACCCAGATGGCTCGAAATATTTATATGGATTTAATTACAGCAGCTCGCGAGATCCAAGAAATTATCCACTTGCACAGTCAGAAAGTCCGCTCGGGTTAAAAATATTTTATGAATACATGACGGACAATAATTCGATTTATATTTCCAAAATAAAATATGGAGGTGCAACAGAACCATTATGCTTAAATACCATTAGTTTTTTATATAAGGATAGGCAACGTACCGAACAGGTTTTTGTAGGTGACTTAAATTTTTTTAGTGCTAAAATACTTACCGAAATAAACGTAATAGGTGCTTCTTTTACAGGATATAGAAACTATATTTTAACCCATAATACAATAGAACCATTAAAATATGAGCGATTAACTAGTGTGCAAGAATTTAGTGGAGATAAAACACGTGGGTTTGAACCTATCACATTTAATTATGCCAATACGGCCAATTTAGTGGTAGAACGTACATCGGGTAAGTTAGATTACAGCGGATATAGTGCAACCAATACCGAAGTACTTACCAGTGACTTTACTGGTGATGGAAAATTAGACTTTATAATATATCCAACAAAAACATGGGAAAGAAATTTTGTACGGTTATATTATGGCAATGAAATTGGGGGTAGTAGTTATGGTGGGGTGGCTATCCCTCAAATGGGGATTTCTGTAAATACTGGTTTGTTCAAAGAAATTTTTCCAGTAACATGGCTTACACATACCAGCAAAATTCTGGCTGGACAAGGGCTAGTGTTGGTTAAAAACATTAATAAATCCACCGTTAATTTTGAAATACTTTCTACAAGTTTAACTCAGCCATTAATCCAACAATATGTAAAAGTATGGGACAACATACCGCTAACGCCACCTTACGAAAACATACCTCCCTGTACTGCAAATCCGCTTTTTGGCTCAAAAGCCATTGAAAAAACTTATTTGTCAGGAGATTTTAATGGCGATGGCCTTACAGATATTTTAGCCATTAATAAGGCTTACCAAATTCAGATCCAAAACAACGACCCCAATTGCGATCCCACCGTAAGGGGTGGTTGTTGTAGTGCTATTTCACAAATGATATATAAATCTAAAGTTTACTTTATAAATTTAGATAGAAGACTTACTACAAATTTTGTAAATGATGCAGGATTTTTAAGTGTTTTTAATGGCGAAGGCGATAAAATAACAACGGGTGATTTTGATGGTGATGGTAAAACCGATATCTATCATTTTAAAAACGGCCAAGTTTATATTTATACCCTAAACGCTCAAAATAATATCCAATTACTTTGCCAACAAAGTGATTCGAGGATAAACCTTACTAATCAACCTTTACTTGGAGACTACAACGGCGATGGTAAAACAGACTTTCTGTTTCCTACTGGTTTAAATAATAGCCTTTTTGCTTCTTTTATTTCTACTGGTAAAAGGTTTAAAAAAGAAGAAAATAACATGCTATTTTATTCGGGCGATCAAGTATGGGACGGTAATACAGGAACCATGACCTCAAACCATTTGATAGCCAACGACATGAACGGCGACGGCAAAACAGATATCATAAAATATTTTACAATAACCAAAAATGGTACTACTACGGGTACATTCTCGGTAAGGGTATATCCTAATATGGGTTCTGCAAATCAGTATGCCGCTCCTTGGTTTGGTATGGGGCCAGGTTTCGGGAAATCAATTAATCTTATACATTATCCCATACCTGTATTTTTAAGCAGCGATAAACCTAATTGGGGCCTTGAGTTTGGTGTGCTTAGCGATAACTCGGTTAGTTTGTTTGGATTTACTAAGGATGTTAAAAAAGAATCGTTGATAGGTTCGGTTGTACAAGATGGCGTTAACCATACAATAGAATATGCAGATTTAGTACCTAGCACATCGGGCTTTAGCGAAATACAACTATATAAGTCTGCTTATACCCAAAATTTTCCCTTTACAGATATAGCATTAGCTCCAGGTTTAAAGGTAGTATCTAAGTTAAAAAGGAACTTTGGAGCCAATACCCTACAACAAATTTTTGGCTATCGTAATGCAGTAAGTAATAGCCTAGGTTTGGGTTTTATGGGTTTTGGCCAATTTATTAAAAGTAATTGGCATACAGGATTTGGTGATGTAAATAAAGTTTTCAGCATCAATATTACCGACCCGCTTAATCGGGGTGCAGCTATTAAGTTATTTTCAAGCAAAAATTCTGAAATTGATGAAAGTATTATAGCCAACCCTAATGCTGGCACCTTATTTGATTTTATCAACCGTACCGATTACACCTACAGTACACAACTGTTACCCAATAAAGTGTACAAAAGCACAATAAGTAACGTTAGCAGTCGCGATTTGTTGAATAACACCAATACCACAATTACCTACCAATACGATAACAATAATAACTTAACCAAAGAGCTAAGCAATTTTAATGGGCAGGGTACAAAAACTGTTGATGTTACTTATGCCAACAGCCTTAATGGAAATTATTTTGTGGGTAGGCCTTTAACCAAAACAACTACTCTCATTAATGGTGCAGATGTTTTTAGCACTGAAGAACAATATTCATACACAGGGTATTTACTTACCAAGATTAAGAAAAAAGGTAACAATACTTCTTTCATAACAGACTCTATGCAATATGATGTATTTGGAAACGTATTGCAAAAAATAACCATTGCGCCATCGGGAGCGCAAAGAGTAATAAAAATGGCTTACGACCCTACGGGTAGGTTTATGACCAAAGCTACCGATGTAGAGAGTTTAGAAACATATTATGAATTTGATAATGTTAATGGCAACCTCAAAAAGAAAATTAATCCATATAATCTGTCAACAAATTACGATTATGATAACTGGGGAAGACTCGGCTTTACAGCAGATGAGCTTGGTAATATTACTGGTAAATGGTTGAACAAATGGGGTAGCAATATAGAGATAGAGGAATGGACTGAGGCAGGCTTTGAAAAACGAACCCTAGTAAATGCCTTAGGACAAACCTTACAAGAAAAAGTGATGGATGTTTTTGGCGTTTGGAAATACAAAGCTTTTCAATACGATGTTTACGACAGATTGGTAAAAGAAAGTGAAACATCTTTAGACAGCACCACTTATACCCAATGGAATACAACTGATTACGATAATTTTGGTAGGGTTAAAAACATTACCACCTACACAGGCAAAACTACCACCATTACCTACGATGGCTTAAAAACCACCGTAAACGATGGCACCAAAACCACCATTACCACCAAAAATGCCCTAGGTCAGGTAACCGAAACCACCGACCCAGGTGGCACTATAAAAAACACCTATTACGCCAATGGAAACCTAAAAACTGCCGACTATGCAGGCAGCGTACAAAGCATCGAATACGATGGCTGGGGCCGAAAAACCAAACTAACCGACCCAAGTGCTGGGGTATATACCTACACCTACAACGATTTTGGTGAAACCACCAAAGAAACTACCCCAAAAGGAATAACCACCTTTAGTTATGATGCCAATGGAAAATTAATAGGTAAAGTCATAACAGGTTCGGGTACTAATATGACCTACCAGTATATTTATAATTCTGATAAATTACTAGCAGCACTTAATTTAACCAATGCCGATGGTAATAACACCACCTACACCTATTCGTATGATGAAAAAAAACGCCCTTTAAGCACCATCGAAAGCAACCCCTACGCCACCTTTACAAAAACATTTAGTTACGATATGTACGGCAGGCTAAACACCGAGCAATCTACCGCATTAAACAAAGCCAATAATAAAACAGCTACCAAAACCGTAAAAAACAATTACCAAAATGGGCAATTGCTTAATATTACAGATAATGGCACAGGCATAAAAATATGGGAAGTAACCGCCGTAAATGCCCGTGGGCAGGTTACCCAAGCCACCCTTGGCAATGCTATTACCCAAACTAACCTGTACGACCAGTATGGCCTACCCCAAGAAATAAAAACCAACCGCATAGGAGTAAGCCCTGCCCAATTACTAAAACTTAACTATAACTTTAATGCCCTCACAGGCAACCTCAATAGCCGCAGCAATAGTGCATTTAATTATAACGAAACCTTTACCTACGATAACCTAGATAGGCTTACCAAAACCGATATATTAGAAAACGGCATAGCTAAACCAAGCCAAAGCCAAACCTACGACCCACAAGGCCGTACCACCAGCCACAGCGATTTAGGCACCTTTACCTATAACGGTTACCAGCAAACAGGGCTAAAAGATTTAAAACCCACCGCTGCCACCTATTACCAAAACCGCCCCACGCAACAAATAAGCTACAACGCCTTTAAAAGCCCCGTACAAATATACGAAGCAGGTAAAGACCGCATCAGCTTTCTATACAATTCCGGCCTAGACCGTAGCACCATGTTTTACGGTGGTGAACAAACCGACCCATTACAACGCCGCTACCGCCGCCATTATAGTGAAGACGGCAGCATGGAAATAACCAACGATAGAAACGTAGATGTAACCGCATTTACTTTTTACCTAGGTGGTGATGCCTATACCGCCCCTGCAATATGGAAAGAAGAGTTTCATATACCCAGCGGACAATCTCGCAGGAATTTATACTACCTACACCGAGATTACCAAGGCACCATTCTCCAAATAACCAACGCCACAGGGCAAATACAAGAAAACCGCCTGTTTGATGCTTGGGGTAACGTACTAAAAATAACAGATGCGGCAAACAACATTGTAGCCAATTTTATTATCACCG
>RDYW01000006.1 GCA_004293485.1 Sphingobacteriales bacterium
TCGAAGAAATAAACCAACGCATAATAGCTATAAACCCAATAATAGAAAATCAAAACCCAAATATTGGTTTTGATATTGTTATTGGAAACCCACCGTATGGAGCAAAACTAGATGCAACTGAAAAATCTTATTTTCAATTTAAGTACGAAACCGCTAAAACCATTAAAGGTGGGCAAAAAGGTTCTGCCGATACTTTTACTTTGTTTATTGAATTAGGACATAATCTAGCAAACACGGGTGGTAATCTTCATTACATTGTTCCAATCTCAATTACATCAAGCGACTCAATGACAGGAGTTCATAATTTGATTGAAAAAGACTGCAGCGAAATTAAAGTTTCTTCATATTCTGTTAGACCGCAACCTGTTTTTGAAAATGCAATGGTTAATACTTCAATTTTATATTTCAAAAAAGATGGTAAACCTTGTGAAAATATATATTCAACAAAAATGTATCGCAAAAACAGTCAGTTAAGCCTAAAGTATTTGGTTGAAAATTTACAATTTATTGATGTTAAAGACTATAAAATACAAGGAAGATACCCTAAAATTAGTTTAGATATTGAGAGAAAAATATTAAAAAAAATATTTTCTACCGATACTAAAATCGGAGATTTATTAAAATTAAATGGTAAACCTATTTATTACCGTTTTGCAGGTGGGCGTTATTACAAGGTAATTACTAATTATTCGACTGGCTCCTCTGCCGAGCGAGCAATAATTTTCGAAAACTCTATAGCAAATTCAATTGCTGCAATTTTAAGCAGTAACTTATATTTTTGGTTTTATCAGATATTTTCAGATAATCTTAACCTTAAATCTTATGAAATAGAAACTTTTGGTATACCATTCAAGAAATTCGATGAAAACGTTAAAGACAAACTTGAATTAGTTTATAATGATTATCTAAAAGATATTGAAACAAATGCAAATGTTAGGTTAACAAAAAAGTATGCAAACATTGATTCTTTTAAAGAGTATAAAATCGGAAAATCCAAGTATTTAATTGATAAAATAGATGATATTATAGGCCCTCTTTACGGGTTAACTAAAGATGAGCTAAGTTTTATAAAAGAATATGAAATAAATTTTAGACTAAAAGAGGAGTAGATATAGACCATATATGGTACAAACTTTACGAACTTACTTACATCTTACTAAAAGTAATAGATGCTAAACTGAACTTAATTTAACTAAAAAAGAATATGAAGCTTTATAATTGGAGTAAAAAAGGAGAGCATTCATTTAGTAAAACTTTAATATTATGCACACAACAACATCTACAAAACCCTTAAAAATAAAAGTTTGTGGGATGAAATATCCAGACAACATTTCGCAATTAAACGCCTTACAACCCGATTTGATGGGCTTTATTTTTTACCCGCTAAGTAAACGTTTTGTAGGTTTAGATTTTGATAAATCTGTTTTAGCATCGGTGCAAAACCAAATTATTAAAACTGGTGTTTTTGTAAATGCCACCGAGGGCGAGGTAATAGAATTTGCCCATTTATATGGGATGCAGGCCGTACAACTACACGGCACCGAGTCGCCAGCGTTTTGTGCTGCCATAAAAGCATCGGGTTTAACCCTAATAAAAGCTTTTGGCATAGCCGATGATTTTGATTGGGAACAATTAAATGCATATAAAAATGTAGTTGATTATTTTTTGTGGGATACCAAAACCGAAACACACGGCGGTAGTGGCAAACAATTTGACTGGAAATTGTTAAATAAGTATAAATTAAATATTCCGTTTTTTTTGAGCGGTGGTATAAGTTTAGATAACTTAGCCGAGGTTAAAAACATCAATCATCCACAGTTTTTTGGGGTCGATTTAAACTCGAAATTTGAAACCGAACCTGGCTTAAAAGATATAACAAAATTAGAACAAGCATTATTAATGTTAAGATAACATATTATGAATTATAGAGTTAACGAAAAAGGGTATTATGGCGATTTTGGTGGTGCCTACATTCCCGAAATGTTGTACCCCAATATTGAAGATTTGCGCACCTGTTACTTAGATATTATTAATAGCCCTATTTTCCAAATAGAGTATCAAGATTTGTTAAAAAACTATGTAGGCAGGCCTTCGCCTTTGTATCACGCCGAACGACTATCGAAACGTTATGGTGCTACAATTTATTTAAAGCGTGAAGATTTAAACCATACTGGCGCACATAAAATTAACAATACCATAGGGCAAATTATTTTGGCCGAACGCTTGGGTAAAAAACGTATTATTGCCGAAACTGGTGCTGGCCAACATGGTGTAGCCACGGCCACCGTTTGTGCCTTAAAAGGTTTAGAATGTGTAATTTATATGGGCGAGGTGGATATAAAACGCCAAGCCCCCAATGTAGCCCGTATGAAAATGATGGGTGCCACGGTTATACCCGCAACATCGGGCAGTAAAACCCTAAAAGATGCTACAAACGAAGCCATGCGAGATTGGATAAACAACCCTGTGGATACCCATTATATTATTGGTAGTGTGGTTGGCCCACATCCTTATCCCGAAATGGTTTCGCTTTTTCAATCCGTAATTTCCGAAGAAACAAAAACACAATTATTTTCACAAACAGGCAGTTCGCAGCCAGATTATGTGCTGGCTTGCGTAGGTGGCGGTAGCAATGCAATGGGTATGTTTTACCATTTTTTGGATGATGAAAACGTACAATTAATAGCCGCCGAGGCCGCAGGCTTGGGCGTAAACTCGGGGCATTCGGCAGCTACATCAATATTGGGTAGGGAAGGTGTTTTACACGGCTCGCGTACTATTTTAATGCAAACTGATGATGGCCAAGTAATAGAACCTTACTCTATTTCGGCAGGTTTAGATTACCCCGGTATAGGCCCACAACACGCACATTTACATAAAGTTAAACGGGTAAAATATGTAGCCATTACCGATGACGAAGCCATGCAAGCCTGTATGTTATGCTCAAAACTCGAAGGCATAATACCCGCCATTGAAACAGGCCACGCCCTAGCCGCTTTAGAAAACATTGCCTTTAAAAAAACCGATGTAGCGGTAATTTGCCTATCGGGCAGGGGCGATAAAGATTTAGATACATTTATGAATTATTTTAAACTGTAATGAACACACTACAACAACTTTTCCAGCGCAAGCAAAACAATATATTATCGGTTTATTACACGGCGGGCTACCCAAAATTAGCCGCTACTTTACCCATTGCCCAAGCTTTAGAATTGGCTGGGGCCGATTTTTTGGAGATAGGTTTCCCTTACTCGGACCCCTTGGCCGATGGCCCTGTAATACAAAAAAGCTCCGAAGAAGCGATAGCCAACGGTATGACTTTAAACGTTTTATTTGAACAGTTAAAAAGCATCCGCCCCAGCGTAAAAATACCTATTTTGCTAATGGGCTATGCCAACCCAATGCTGCAATATGGCGTTGAAAATTTTTGCAAAAAAGCTGCCGAAGTAGGTGTTGATGGCGTAATTGTACCCGATTTACCGCTGCATGAATACGAGGAGTTTTATAAACCTTACTTTGAAGATAATGGCTTAAGCAATATATTTTTAATTACCCCGCAAACATCCGAAGCTAGAATCAGAAAAATAGACGATTTATCGAACGGTTTTATTTATATGCTATCCTCATCGGCCACTACGGGCAAAAGCCTAAACACATCCGACGATATAAGTGCTTATTACCAGCGTGTTAAAAATATGAACCTTAAAAATAAGTTAATTATTGGTTTTGGTATATCGGATAATGCCAGCTTTGTAAGGGCTAACCAATACGCATCGGGTGCTATTGTTGGCAGTGCATTTGTAAAAACATTGGCAGGTAAACATGATTATTTAGCGCATATTGATGCTTTTGTAAAAGGAATAAAAGAAGGTGTTTAATAATGTATTTTTGTATTATAACTAGCCTATTGTCAACTACTTTTATACTACTCATATTTAATTAGGGCGTATATTGTTTTGTAAATTTTTTTTAAAGTTGGCTAACATACCAAAACAATAAACATTTAATTAACTCCTTTTCATATGGTTTAAACCCTACACATATTCCAATCAATAATAAGGTATGGCTTACAAACAATTTACCTAAACATAAATTTTAAACAGTTTATTTTAAAATTGTTTATAAATTATTTATTTTAGTATAAATTTAATAATAAAAAACCACTTTTATTGTTAAAATAATAACTATAGATGCACTAATTGTTAAAAAATTAATACTCTGATTAACAGTACATTAAAAATAATTTTTAATTATTAGTAAAAATTATTTGTTTTAAATGTATAATAACTGTTACATTTAGGTTAATTAACAAAATTTAACACACTAATTTAGTAATTTATGCAAAAAATTGTACAAAGTTTTTTCGTGTTAATGCTATTGGTAACAATGGCTTTTGCACAGGAAAAAACAGTTACCGGTACGGTAACATCAAAAGATGACGGCTTGCCCATACCTGGCGCAAGCGTAAAATTAAAGGGTACAACCCTAGGAACCCAAACAGATGCTAATGGTAAATTTGTTATTAAAGCTGTTGGTGATAATCTTATTCTTGTTATTTCCTTTATCGGAAGTGCAACACAAGAGGTTAAAGTAGGTCCAACAAACACTGTTAAAGTGGCTTTATTATCAAATGACAAATCTTTATCAGAGATTGTAGTAACAGGGTATTCAACCAAATCTAAAAGAGCAGTTTCTGGGTCTGTTGCTGACATAAACGTTGAACGTTCAATGGCTCAACCCAATGCATCTTTCGATCAAATGCTACAAGGCCAAGCGGCTGGTATAAACGTTAAAACAGGTTCTGGCCAACCTGGACGAAGTGCTGATATAGTTATTAGAGGTAAAGGCTCTATCAATGGTTCAACAGCACCATTATACATTATTGATGGTGTTGAGTTAAGTGGCTTAGATTTTAGCACATTAAATCAAAACGATTTTGAAACTATTTCTGTTTTAAAAGATGCTTCTTCAACTGCTATTTACGGCTCTAGAGGTGCAAATGGTGTTGTTGTTATTACTACGAAAAAAGGAAAATCTGGAGCTTTACGCGTAAGTTACGATGGGCAAATAGGCACATCTTACTTACCAAAAAACCAATTAGTAGTAATGAACACTCAAGAAAAGTTAGACTTTGAACAAAATATTGCAGGAAATCCTTACAATTGGTCGCCTGCTCAGTTTACTGAGTTAAGAAAAATTAACACCAATTGGAATGATTTTGTATTTAGGAAAGGGAAAACTCAAGCCCATAACCTTTCTTTGTCAGGCGGAAGCGACAAAACAACTTTTTACAGTTCTTTGGGTTATTATGACGAGGAAGGCGTAACAATTGGAACGGGTATAAAAAAATACAATGGTCGAGTAAATGTTACCCATACCGACAAAAATATTAAAGTAGGAGCCAATGTATCTGGCGGCTGGTCTAATTATTTAGGGACTACCGAGGGTAACCAAGGAGTGGGTTCGCCCTTAAATACTGTTTTATGGGCTTTGCCTTACGAAAAACCATACGACGAGTTTGGTGGATATGGTACATCAGTTCAATTTCCTTTTTGGATTAACCCAATAGAGGATTTAAAAGAAAATAGAAGAGGCTTTAACAGGTTAAAAGGAACAGGTAATGTTTTTATGGAGTACAAATTACCATGGGTAGAAAACCTTACCTATAAGATAAATATGGGTGGCGATTATAACCAAGAAGAAGAATTTAGGTTAGTAAAAGATGGAACCCAAAGCGCTCAACAAAATGGCGATGCTACTCCTTTTAGAGGTAGAGGCGAAATAAGAAACGGTTTAGACAGAAGATTTAGATACACCATTACTAATAGCATAAATTACAAAACTAATTTAGACGCTGAAGGTAACCATACCTTATCAACATCATTATACACCGAATTTTTAAGAAATACTGGGCGGAGATTTAATTTTGTAGGTTACGGTAATTTAGTACCATTGCCAAACGAAGCTGGCTTTGTAGCAGGTACTGCACAAAACGGTTTTATACCAACGTTTAACGGTAGTTTCCCCGAAAATAGTGCTCTAATGTCTTACTTTGGTACAGCCGATTACGCTTTTAAAAACAAATATTTCTTATCTTTAACTGGTCGTACTGATGGTTCTTCAAAGTTAAGTCCTCAAAATCGTTGGACACAATATGGGTCAGTTGGTGCAGGTTGGGTAGTAACAGAAGAAAACTTTTTTAAAGTAAAACCAATAAATTATCTAAAAATTAAGGCTAGTTATGGTGCAGTGGGTAATCAAACTGGTATTGGTCAGTTTCCTTATTTACAACAATATAGCAGAGGTACTTACGCTGGTGAGCTCGGTTTAAATATAAATAGGCTAGGGAATGCCAATTTAACTTGGGAAAAAAGAACAACAACAAACTTAGGTTTAGATATTGAAATGTTCAAAAGTGTTGTTAAAGCCTCTGTCGAAGTATATACCAGCACTACAACTAATTTATATTTTAACCCATTTGTACCTAGTACAAGTGGCGGAAATGGCACATTTTTAACAAATGCAGGTAGTATGAATAATAAAGGTATCGAAGCTACATTAGGTGTTAAAGTTTTTAATACCAAGGATTTTAAATGGACGGTAGATGCTAATTACGCCTACAACAAAAACACCATATTATCATTACCAGATAATCAAGATTTGCAATTATACTTTGGCAATCAAGCACTAAAAGTTGGTGCACCATTTAATAGTTTTTATTTAGTTAAATTTTTAGGTGTTAACCCAGAAAATGGTAGCTCTCAATATTTAAAAGCCGATGGTGTTACTGTAACAGAAGAATATAGTGCAGCCGACAGGGTTGTACTGGGTACAAGTGATGCACCTCATAATGCTGGTTTAACCTCAACTTGGAATTACAAAGGATTAGAATTATCGGTGTTTGGCGTCTTATCTACTGGTAATTATATTTATAACAATGCCAGATTAAATCTTGAGAATAATTTATATACCAATTCTGGTTATGCCCGTTCGGGTTTAACTGCTTGGACAACACCAGGACAAATTACTAATTTCCCGTCTTTAAATGAAGCAACTGAAGCTAGTACCACTAGATTTTTAGAAAGTGGTGATTTCTTCAGACTAAGAAACGTACAATTGGCTTATTCTTTGCCAAAATCAATTACACAAAAGTTAAAACTACAAGGGTTTAGGGTTTTTGTACAAGGACAAAATTTATATACCAAGTTTAAATTTCAAGGATGGGACCCAGAAACATCGGCAGCTAATGATGATGTAGATTTTTTAAGCTCATCTGTTGCTGGTGCGCAATATCCAGCAATGAAAAGAGTAACCTTTGGTTTTAACGTAACATTTTAATTTAAGATATTATGAAACATTCACATAAAATAATTTTTGCATTTATATTGTTGGTTTTTTCCACAGTATCATGCAAAAAGCAATTAAATACTGTACCTGAAGGTGCAATAGTTGACCTAAATAGTTTTAAGGCAATTAAAATTGCTCTCATTGGTTGTTATGACGGTTTTCAAACCGATGGCTACTACAATAGCCCTGCATCGTCTGGCGTCGGGAATGGCTGGAGTGCATTACCCGATTTGATGGGCGATGATATGATTGAAGCACTTAATAGTTTAGGCAATTGGAGAAGGGCTTCAGAAATGACGTATTCAACCGATAACTCCATAGTACAAGAAGTTTTTACAGCACCTTATGAAATAGCTTCAAGGGTAAATAATATTTTACAGGTATTGGGTACTTACGAAAACGACCCTCTTGTTTCTGGTGAAGCAAAAATTGTAAAAGCTCAATTATTAGCCATTAGAGCACATGTACATTTTGATTTAATGCGTTATTTTGCACCCGATTTTGGGCGTAATTCCACATCTTTAGGTGTTCCCTATGTAACAGTTTTCGATCCTCAAAAGCCATTTGCTAATTTACCTGCTAGGTCAACGGTAAAAGAAAATTATGATAAAATTTTTGAAGATTTAAATAATTCAATACTTTTATTTAGGGAGGCTGGCAATACAGATAATAATACTACCAGAAGTTTTGTAGATAGTTCAGTTGTTTATGCCATTAAAGCAAGAGTAAATTACTATGCCTCAAATTGGTCTGCAGCAGCAAAAGACGCAGATGTTGTAATTTCTTTAAACCCTTTGGCAAATGCGGCTGATTACATAACAATGTATACTACCGCGGGCGAAGCTACACCTCCAAGCGAAGTAGTTTGGGCCATTCCCTCTGATAATTTACTTAGGCCAGGTGGTGCAACAAATGGCTCTTCTCCCTCTTACAGGGTCTCAGAATCATTGTTCACTTCTATTACTTCACTAGGAGGTGCTTATGTCAACTCGGCAATAATCAACTCAAGTGCAGCAAACCCAACCACTGGTTTTAGAAGAAGACGATTACAAAAATATGCTGGTGTAAAGAGTTTTAAAGTTTATAGAACTGGCGAAATGATATTAATTAAAGCAGAGGCTGAACAGAGACTAGGTAATGATGCTGTTTCTTTAGCAAGTTTAAACAGTTTACGCACAAACCGAGGTGTAGCAACCGGAACCGAAACGGGAACTAATTTGTTAGCAGCAATTTCATTATTACGTAGAGTGGAATTATTAGGCGAAGGCCACCGTTGGTTTGATTTAAAAAGAACTACTAAAACAATAAACCGCCTAGAGTGTGGAACGGCTGGTAACTCAATATCAAACATTTGTAGTATTGATGCTTCGTCTAAAGGATGGGCTTTCCCCATTCCTTTAAATGATAAAATTGCCAATCCTAACCTTATACAAAACAAGGGCTATTAATAGTTTTTTTTGTATAAAATTTATAAAATCCCCGATTTATAAAATCGGGGATTTTTTTTTCTAATTTTTACTTGGGATTGATACAACAACAAAGCTATTTAATCAATAAATTAAAGCAATTAAATCTACTTACTAAATTTTATTTACCCAAAAACCGCTTATCATTCCCTCTATAAAATCGCCACAAACAAGATTATCCACAATTATAACATGCATAAATTTAGTCCATTGCTAATTTAATTGCGAAACCTAAAATTATTATACTTTATTTGTGTAAAATTTAATTTGATGGCAAAAAACTTATTAATCGTAGAATCGCCGGCGAAAGCCAAAACTATTGAAGGGTACTTGGGCAAAGATTTTTTAGTAAAATCAAGCTTTGGGCACATACGTGATTTAAAAAAAGACGATAGTGCCATCGAAACCGAAAATAATTTTAAACAACACTACGAAATTCCGGCCGATAAAAAAGCACTCGTTACCGAACTTAAAAAACTTGCTAAAGAAGCCGAAATGGTTTGGTTAGCATCGGACGAGGATAGGGAAGGAGAGGCTATTTCGTGGCATTTATTCGAATCGCTAGATTTAAAAGAAGCTAAAACCAAGCGCATCGTATTTCACGAAATTACCAAGCCTGCTATTTTAAAAGCCATACAATCGCCCCGTAATATTAATTACAACTTAGTGTATGCCCAACAAGCCCGCCGGGTTTTAGATAGGCTGGTGGGTTTCGAGCTTTCTCCCGTATTATGGCGCAAAGTAAAACCTTCGCTATCTGCTGGTAGGGTGCAATCGGTAGCGGTACGTTTAATTGTAGATAGAGAGCGAGAAGTAAATAAGTTTGATGCCGCGGCGGCTTACCGTATAGTAGCCTTATTTGCGAACGATAAAAACCAAACCTTTAAAGCCGAACTAGCACAACGCTACGAAAATGAAGCCGATGCCGAAAAGTTTTTAAACGATTGTATAAAGGCTATTTTTACCATAAATAGCTTAGAGGTTAAGCCTTTAAAACGTAACCCTGCAGCGCCATTTACTACTTCTACCTTGCAACAAGAAGCAAGCCGAAAGCTTGGTTTTTCGGTTTCGCGAACCATGCAAGTTGCACAAAAACTGTACGAAACAGGTAAAATAACATATATGCGTACCGATTCGGTAAACCTATCTGATACTGCATTAGATGCTGCTGCAAATGAAATAAAATCGGCTTATGGTAAAAATTATCATCAACTACGGAAATTTAAAACAAAATCGGCAGGGGCACAAGAAGCCCACGAAGCCATACGCCCTACCGATTTTAGTAACCACTCTGTTTCGGATATGGATGCATCCGAAAAACGCTTATACGAATTGATATGGAAACGAGCCATTGCATCGCAAATGAGCGAAGCACAGATAGAAAAAACCATAGCTAAAATTGGTCTAAACACCCGTAAAGAAGAATTTACGGCTAGTGGCGAGGTATTAAAATTTGATGGCTTTTTAAAAGTTTATCTCGAAAGTGATGATGAAGAATCGGATGCACACCTTGATGATAGCAAAACCGATAACGCTATTTTACCACCCTTAGCTAAAGGTCAGAGGGTAAACTTAAACGAGATGAATGCTACCGAACGCTTCACTCGCCCTCCATCTCGCTATACAGAGGCATCATTGGTAAAAAAATTAGAAGAGTTAGGTATTGGTCGCCCATCAACGTATGCGCCTACTATTTCTACCGTTCAAAACCGTGGTTATGTTGTAAAAGATGACAGAGAAGGCAAGCAGCGCAATTATAAAACCATACTTTTAAAAGCTGGTAAAATTACCATCAATACCCTAAGCGAAATTACCGGAACCGAAAAATCAAAACTATTTCCTACCGATATTGGTGCTGTTGTTAACGATTTTTTGGTAGAGCATTTCAAAGATATTGTTGATTTTAATTTTACTGCCAATGTTGAAAAAGAATTTGATGAAATAGCCAATGGGTTGAAAGAGTGGACCAAAATGTTACATTCTTTTTATCAACCTTTTCATGTAGTGGTAGATGATACAATGAAAAATGCCGAGCGGGCAAATGGCGAGCGTTACCTTGGGCAACATCCCGTAAACGATAAAAAAATTACCGTTCGTATAGGTAAATTTGGCCCTTTTGTGCAAATAGGAGAGGCTTTAGCCGAGGGCGAAGATGGCGAAAAACCTATTTATGCTAGCTTACGTAATGGCTTAATGATAGAAAGTATTACTCTCGAACAAGCCTTAGATCTTTTTAAACTTCCTAAATATGTTGGTGAGTTTGAAGGAAGCGAAATAAAAGCCAATATTGGTCGTTTTGGTCCTTATGTGTTACACGATAAAAAATTTATATCTATACCCAAAGAAATCGACCCTTTGGATATTACACTCGATAAAGCTATCGAACTCATAACCGAAAAACGCGAAAAAGATAAAGATAAATTGATAAAAACTTTTATCGAAAACCCTGAAGCAAGTATCGAAAACGGCCGATGGGGGCCATTTATCAGGTTTGGCAAACTCAATATCAAAATCCCGAAAGGTAAAGAAGTAGAAACTATTACTTACGAAGATGTGCTGGCGCTAGCTGCCGAAGCTGATAGCTCACCTAAAAAAGGTGGACGAAAGTTTGCCAAAAAGAAGTAGTTTTTTACTGCATTTTTTTTTACTAGGGGAATCGCCTGGTTTAACCCAAACCTAATTAATCATTATGAAAGATTATGCAATTGTAGGTTCAACTGATAAGTGCAACAGGCATAAATTAGTAAAATAATAAATATAAAGCTATTGAAACATAAAATTGTATTTATTGTAAACCCTATTTCTGGTGGTAAAAGCAAAATGCAGCTTCCATCTTTAATTGATACCTACTTAAACCATAAAATTTTTGATGCTTCTATTATTTTTAGCGAATATGTTGGGCATGCTTACCTGTTGGCAAAACAAGCTTTGCAACATGGTGCCGATATTGTAACATCGGTAGGTGGCGATGGAACTATAAATGAAGTAGCTTCGGCCATCGTACATTCGGGCAAACAGATGGGTATTATACCCTGTGGATCGGGTAATGGATTGGCCCGTACGCTAAAAATCTCTTTAAACCATATTAAAGCTATAAAAAATATAAATAACCTTAATGTTACGTGTATTGATACTGCCGAACTTAATGGTAAAAATTTCTTTAATATGGCAGGTTTGGGTTTCGATGCGCATATAAGTGCCTTATTTGCCAAAGATAAAACACGAGGATTAAAAGGCTATATAAAATCAATTTTTAACCAAATTAGCACCTACAAACCACAACATTACACACTAGAACTAGATGGAAAAACAATACAATTACAAGCATTTATGTTAAGTATTGCTAATTCATCACAATATGGTAACAATGTATACATTGCCCCCGAGGCCTCGCTTTGCGATGGTATGTTGGATGTATGTGTGGTAAAGCCCTTTCCCTTGTATAGCATTGCAGCATTGGGCTGGCGTATGTTAAATAAAACGGCACAGCACTCAGCTTATATACATATTACCAAAGCACAAAAAGTAAAAATTATTCGCCACATTACCGGCCCAGTACACCTTGATGGCGAACCTTACCACATGGGTAAAGAAATAACCATAAAAATTAATCCGCTAAGTTTAAGCTTAATTACTTAACTTTGGCTATTAATTTGTTATGAAAAAAATAGCTGCAATTTTATGCTTTTTATTTCTATGTTTTCTAAATCTTAGCGGACAAATAAATGTACATTATCCTGATATTGATGATTGGGTAAACAAAAATTTTGCTGGAGAAGGTATTATTATTGGCAACATTACCCATAAAGGAAATCCCGATGCTATGGCAAGCTTTACCAGTACGCCTAATGTATTAAAAATAACAAAGGGCTTGCTTGTATCTACAGGCGAAGCGATAAGTGCCATAGGGCCTAACGATAGGTATAACGTTAGTAAAGATTTTGGTACAATATTAGAACACGATAAAGATTTAAAAGCCTTAGAAAAAGGCGATTTATATGACGTGAGTTTAATTGAGTTTGATTTTGTACCTTTTCATAACAGTATTAAATTTAATTATCAATTTGCTTCGGATGAGTACCCCGAATATGTAAGTTCGTCTTTTAATGATATTTTTGCCTTTTTTATTTCGGATAGTAAAAATACAAAAAATATAGCCGTAGTACCAGGCAAAAATATTCCGGTAAGTGTTAATACCATTAACGACCAGCACCATCCCGAGCTTTTTATTGATAACAATGTTTTTTTAAACGATATAAGTAAAAAAAATGTTAAAATTAAAGACAGAAGTGAAGTCGAAATATCTAAAAAATTGTGGCGAAGCTTAAAAAATGTTTTTTCGAACCCAAAAAATAATAGCCCCAACGAATACGAACCCAATGAGGATTTATTAAAAAACGTGGATGAAAATTTATACCACTTTTTACAATACGATGGCATTACACAAAAGCTTACTGCACAGGCTTATGTAGAACCCTACAAAAAATATCATCTTAAAATAATTATTGCCGATGTGGCCGATAATGTGTACGATTCGGCAGTATTTTTAGAAACCCATAGCCTTACAGCTGCCAAAGATAGCAAACAGCAAGGCTTTAATGATTATGCCGATTATAGTAAAATTATTGATTGTAAACGTATATTAAATGGCGAATTGTTAGAAAACCTATTACCAAAAGAACTTGAACTAATTAGTACCAATATATATTTTGATTTTGATAAAACCGAAATATCGCCTACCGAGATGAAAAAAATAGATGCTTTGGTAGAAACCTACGAAAAAATTAAAAAAAATTATCGCATAGAAATTGTTGGAAACACAGATAGTATAGGTAGTTACGCGTATAACCTTAACCTATCAAAAGCCCGATCTTTAAGTGTAATTAAAGTGCTACAAAATGCAATACCAGGATTTGAATTTGACGAGCTAGCACACAAATCATATACACAACCCCGCCATAAAAATAATACCGAGAGTGGTAGAAAACTAAACCGGAGGGTAACGGTTAACTTTGTACGAATAAAAAAATAATGAAAAAAATATCAAAAAAAACTAACAGCTTTGACGGAATTATTTTTTATACAAACCCCAATTACGATATAAAACCTAGCTATTGTGAAAACCAAATTGCCTTAACCCCACCACAACAAAACCTTAAAATACAGCTTGATAAAAAGCAACGAGGGGGTAAAACAATTACCTTAATAACTGGTTTTGTAGGTTCGCAACATGATTTAGAAACCCTAAGCAAAAGCCTAAAAAATAAATTTGGCGTAGGCGGAAGCGCCAAAGATGGAGAAATAATTATACAAGGCGATTTTAAAGAAAAAGCATTTTTACTACTAATTGCACTAGGGTACAAAATTAAAAAAGTAGGTGGTTAAGTTTTTTATTTTTTAGTTAAATTTGAAAATTTAAACTGTTGATTGGGTTAATATACATTTGTGTTGTTAATAACTCAGCAGTTGTTTATTAATCATAAATTTTTTTAGAAACGAAAGGTTATGAATAAATAAACTGCTTTTCTTACAAGTGCAAAACAGTGTCGAAAGCTGGGCCTTACAAGGATAATCAACGCTACCAATGTGGGAATTGTGGGAAGCGATTTGTTGGGGGTAATCTTTTCAGTAACGATATAATTTTGAATAAACATACTAACAAAAAGCAAAGGTATCGGCAACTTGCCATAAAGTATATTTGAACAATAAAAACCATACAGCGCAGATTTTACAGCTGAAAAGGTAATTACAAAAACTACCTTTCCAGCAGTATTAAATGTGCTTAAATGTACAACTTAATTTGGGAGGGAATATACCCGTAGTTGGTGGCACACCAAACGCCAAAAGTAAAATATCCTATCTAAAACTTATTTCTTAATCGTTTTTGATATATTTACAAAATAAATAGCTTTAGTTTTTTCACATATTATGGTTAGTGGCCACCTTACCAACCAAACAATCAAAATCAGAAAATGACTGAAAATTCGGGTTAATGGACATTTGTGGTGTTAAAACCTCTGTAAGTATTTATTAATCATAACTTTGCAGAAACGAAAGGTTATGAATAAAAAAACTGCATTTATTG
>RDYW01000007.1 GCA_004293485.1 Sphingobacteriales bacterium
GAGTTGAAAACGAATTAAATAACAGACCTGTAAGAAAATTTGGTTATCTAACTCCTAATGAAGTATTTTTACAGCTTAAGGTAAGTGTTGCACTTATCAATTGAACTTACAACATATTGCAACACAAATTTACAAATTTAAAGTTTTGTGCACATACACACATTTTATTAAGTACAAACCTATAATGTTTTTAAAAACCTTAAACTCTACCCCTCCATCTTCCTATATTTAATTCTTTTCGGTGCAACATCGCCCAGTCGTTTCTTCCTGTTCTCCTCATAATCCGAGTAATTACCTTCAAAAAAGTACACCACACTATCGCCTTCAAAGGCTAAAATATGGGTACAAATTCTATCTAAAAACCACCTATCGTGGCTAATTACTACGGCACAACCGCCAAAATCTTCCAAGGCTTCTTCCAAAGCTCGCAAAGTATTTACATCAATATCGTTGGTAGGCTCATCCAGTAATAAAACATTGGAGCCTTCTTTTAATGTAATGGCCAAATGCACACGGTTACGTTCGCCGCCCGATAGTACGGCCACTTTTTTTTGCTGGTCGGCTCCGTTAAAGTTAAATTTAGAAACATAAGCCCTGGAGTTTACCGCTCGGTTGCCCCAAATCATATTTTCTAAACCGCCAGTAATGTTTTCCCACACCGATTTATCAGGTTCAAGGTCGTTATGGTTTTGGTCAACGTAGCCTAATTTAACCGTTTCGCCTACCCTAAAAGTTCCGGCATCGGGTGTGTCTTGTTGTGTTATTAGTCTAAACAAAGTAGTTTTACCTGCTCCATTGGGGCCAATAATACCTACAATACCTGCAGGCGGAAGCGAGAAAGTTAAGTTTTCGAACAATACTTTATCGCCAAATGCTTTGGTTACCCCGTTTGCTTCAATCACCACATTACCTAGGCGTGGCCCAGGTGGAATAAACAATTCCAGCTTTGCTTCACGGTCTTTAGTTTCTTCGGAGGCTAGTTTTTCGTAGTTTGATAAACGGGCTTTAGATTTTGCGTGGCGGGCTTTGGGTGCCATTCGTACCCATTCTAGCTCACGTTCTAAACTTTTTTGGCGTTTGCTTTCGGTTTTGTCTTCTTGTGCAAGGCGTTTTGCTTTTTGGTCCAGCCACGATGAGTAGTTTCCTTTCCACGGAATGCCCTCGCCACGGTCGAGTTCTAAAATCCAACCTGCCACATTATCTAAAAAGTACCTATCGTGGGTTACGGCAATTACTGTTCCCTCGTAAAGTTTTAAATGTTGCTCTAACCAATCAATACTTTCGGCATCTAAGTGGTTGGTAGGTTCATCTAGCAGTAAAACATCGGGCTTTTGAATTAATAAGCGACATAATGCCACCCTTCTTTTCTCCCCGCCCGACAAAGTGGCAATTTTTGTATCTGGCTCTGGGCAACGCAACGCATCCATTGCCCGTTCTAGTTTTTGATCTAGTTCCCATCCGCCCACAGCGTCAATTTCGTCTTGTAATTCGCCTTGTCTTGCCATCAGTTTATCCATCGCATGGGCATCCTCATACACCTCGGGCAAACCAAATTTTTCGTTAATATCTTCGTATTCTTTTAGTATATCAATTACGTTTTGTGCGCCTTCTTCTACAATCTCTTTTACGGTTTTATCTGCATCTAAATAAGGCTCTTGTGCCAAATATCCCACCGTATAACCAGCGTTAAAAACTACATCGCCTTGGTAGGCTTTATCTAGCCCAGCAATAATTTTTAGTACCGATGATTTACCCGAACCGTTAAGCCCAATTACGCCTATTTTAGCCCCGTAAAAAAACGATAAATAGATGTTTTTTAAAACCTGTTTTTGTGGTGGGTAAATTTTATTTACGCCCGCCATCGAGAAAATTATTTTTTCGTCTGCCATTTTTTTGTTCAATATTTTGGTTTCAAATATCGTTTTTTTAGTCAGTATTAAGTAAAAATGCGGTATCAAAACTCAAATCAAAATAAAAAAATACCTTTGGTTGCATTGTTGATAAATAGGTTTTAGGTAAGATGTTTGTTTTTACAAACATTTTAATACATTAGGGCGTTTAATTGATAGAAAAAACAAGATATGGAAGCAAAATTTTCACCAAGGGTAAAAGATGTTATTTCTTACAGTCGTGAAGAAGCTTTAAGATTAGGACACGATTATATTGGCACCGAGCACTTGCTATTGGGTTTGATAAGGGAAGGAGATGGAATGGCAATAAAAATTTTAAAGTTTTTAGGTGTTGATACTTCAAAACTACGCCGATCCGTAGAGGATGCCGTAAAAGGTACAGCCAGCACCACCGTAAATTTAGGCAATATACCGCTAACCAAACAGGCCGAAAAGGTTTTAAAAATAACCTATTTAGAAGCAAAGATATTTAAAAGCGAAGTTATTGGTACCGAGCATTTATTGCTTTCGGTATTGCGTGAGGAAGATAATATAGCCTCGCAAATATTGGCACAGTATAACTTAAACTACGAAATTTTTAAAGCAGAAGTAGAAAAAAGTAAAACTGGTTTCAAAAACGAAGCTCCGGGTTCGGCTGCTGGCGGAAGTGAGGACGATTTTAAAGATGACGATGCTTTTTCGGCACCTAAAAAAGTATCGGATATAAAATCGAAAACCCCAGTGTTAGATAATTTTGGGAGAGATTTAACCCGTATGGCCGAGGATGGCAAACTAGACCCTATTGTAGGCAGGGAAAAAGAAATTGAACGTGTTTCGCAAATATTGTCGCGTAGAAAAAAGAACAATCCTATATTAATAGGCGAACCTGGTGTGGGTAAATCGGCCATAGCCGAAGGCTTAGCTTTACGCATTGTGCAACGCAAAGTTTCGAGGGTATTGTTTAATAAAAGGGTAGTAACCTTAGATTTAGCTTCGCTGGTGGCCGGTACTAAATACCGTGGCCAGTTTGAAGAGCGTATGAAAGCGGTGATGAACGAGTTGGAAAAATCGCCCGATGTGATTTTGTTTATCGATGAAATACATACTATAGTAGGTGCGGGGGGGGCATCGGGTTCGTTGGATGCCAGCAATATGTTTAAACCAGCTTTGGCCAGGGGCGAAATACAATGTATTGGCGCAACTACGTTAGATGAGTACCGCCAGTATATCGAAAAAGATGGTGCCTTAGATCGTAGGTTTCAAAAAGTAATGATTGAACCCGCAACACCTAACGAAACTATCGAAATTTTAAATCGCATAAAAGATAAATACGAAGTACACCACGGCGTAACTTATACCGATGAAGCTATTGAAGCTTGTGTAAGCCTCACCACACGTTATATAAGCGATAGGTTTTTACCTGATAAAGCCATTGATGCGCTAGACGAAGCTGGTTCACGGGTGCACTTAAGCAATATACACGTACCGCAAAATATTATTGATATTGAGCAACGTATCGAACAAATAAAAATCGAGAAAAATAAAGTAGTACGAAGCCAAAAATACGAAGAAGCAGCCAAGCTACGGGATACCGAAAAAAACCTTTTAGAAGAACTTGAAAAAGCCAAAGCCGAGTGGGAAGCTGAAACTAAAACCAAGCGTTATACCGTTACCGAAGATAATGTAGCCGAGGTGGTAGCCATGATAACAGGCATACCTGTACAACGAGTTGGCCAAACCGATAGCCAAAAGCTATTAAACATGGGTAGTAGTATCAACGAAAAAATTATTGGTCAGGATGAAGCCATTAAAAAATTAACCAAAGCCATACAACGCACAAGGGCAGGTTTAAAAGACCCTAAAAAACCTATTGGTTCGTTTATATTTTTAGGCCCAACTGGAGTAGGTAAAACCGAGCTAGCCAAGGAGTTAGCTAGGTTTATGTTTGATACCAACGACTCGATTATACAAATTGATATGAGCGAGTATATGGAAAAATTTGCGGTATCACGCCTAGTAGGTGCGCCTCCGGGTTATGTAGGTTACGAAGAAGGTGGTCAGCTTACCGAAAAAGTTAGGCGCAAACCCTATGCTGTGGTATTGTTAGATGAGATTGAAAAAGCACACCCCGATGTGTTTAACTTGCTTTTACAAGTTTTAGATGAAGGGCAATTAACAGATTCTGCTGGTCGTAAAGTTGATTTTAGAAACACTATCATCATCATGACATCTAACATTGGTGCAAGGCAGTTAAAAGATTTTGGCCAAGGCGTTGGTTTTAATACCGCAACCAAAATACAACAAGCCGATACTTACAGCAAAACAGTAATAGAAAGTGCTTTAAAAAAAGCATTCGCTCCCGAGTTTTTAAACCGTGTAGATGATGTAATTGTATTTAACTCGTTAGAAAAAGCCGAGATATTTAAAATTATCGATATAGAGCTAAAATCGTTATTTACACGTATTAGCACTTTGGGCTACGAAATTAAACTAACCAACGAGGCCAAAGAACATATTGCCGAAAAAGGTTTCGATAGCAATTTTGGCGCAAGGCCACTAAAACGAGCCATACAAAAGTTTTTAGAAGACCCCATTGCCGAAGAAATACTAAAAGGTGAAATATCGCAAGGCGATACTATGGAAATAGGTTTTGATAAAGAAAAAGGCGAAATAATTGTATTGCCCAAAACAAATAAAAAAAGAAAGAAAAAGGAAGAAGAGGAAGGAAAGTAATTTGTTTAAGGGGCAGTTTATTGCTTTTTTTATTCACATAGTAAATTAATATTGTTTATTAAACCCTTATGTGAAAGTAACATTTTCGCGTAAGGGTTTTGTACTTCATATACTAAATTACAGCATTATATGGGTACATAAGCGTCTATAATAATATACCATTTCATATCGGCTTGTATTTGCCAAATGCGAATATAATTGTATATTTTTTTTTGGTTTTTGGTTGATAAAATAGCCCTGCCATAGGTATAAGCCAAATCGCCACTAAATGCTCTGTTCGAATTTATAGGTTCGCATAAAATATTGATATTTTGGCTATTAAAAAAAGGTATTACTTCATCAACACCTTCCAAAACTTTATTATTGGCCAATAATAATTTAACATTGCTGCTATAATATTCTAAAAACGATTTGTTGCCTATATAGCTTAACGACTTGCCTAATAATTCGTCGGTACTAAATACTATGTCTTTTCGCAACTGTATTTTTACAGGGCCTAACAAGCGAGAGTATTTTTCATCGTTAGGAACATCTAATTTTATTTTTTCGACAAGTGTAAACGTAGGCGAAGGAATATTTACATGCAAAACTAGTTTCCAAATATCTTGAGGGTTACTTCGCCATACAGCAATATAGTTACCATAAAATAAATCGGCATTTTGCTTCCGCGAATCAATGTAAGGCCCGGTAGTAATACCAAAATCGCCACTTTTGGCAATATAAGCTACCGCAGGTTGTAGGTTATAAATATTTGAATCTATAGGCGAATTGGCATAATACGATTTTAAATCAACGGCGTTGGGCTTAAATGTAGTGGCTAGTATATCGCTTAATTTAATAAACCCTTTATTTATTCCCTTTTTAGCTATAGTTTTTTGTAAATATTGGTCGGCTTTTATCAGTGAAGCTATGGTACGTTTATTTTTTTGGCTATATGCCGATGCGTAGCAGCACAGCAATAGGCTACAAAGCCAGTATTTCGCTTTCATAAAAATAACATGTTTCATGGCTTTTGTGCTGCTTATTTTTTTGCCCATACAGTACCTTCTTTACTGTCTTTAATTTCGAAACCAAGCTGCTGTAAGCCATCTCTAATTTTATCGGAGGTGGCAAAATTTTTATTTTGTTTGGCATCGTTTCGTAATTGTACAATAAAATCCATTAGTGCGGCCGTATCGTTATTTTCGGTATTTCCTAGCGGGATACCTAATACATCAACCAAAAACAAGGCAAATGTTTGGCTTAAAATTTCTAAATTTTGTGCATCAATGTTTAAATGCCCATCGTACAACGAATTAATGATGCGAACACCCTCAAATAATTCGGCGATTAATATAGGCGAATTAAAATCATCATTCATAGCTGCAAAACATTGCTTACGCCATTGGATTATATCAACATCACAAACATTAGATGCTATAATTTTAGGCAATAAATGTACGGCTGCCATCATTTTTTTAAAGCCTTTTTCGCTTGCATTTAAAGCTTCGTTGCTAAAATCGAGTGTGCTGCGGTAATGCGCTTGGTACATAAAAAACTTTACTACCATAGGGCTATACCCTTTTTGTAGCAAAGCATGTTGGCCAGTAAAAAGTTCTTGAGGTAAAAAACTATTGCCTAACGATTTCGACATTTTTTGCCCATTTACGGTAAGCATGTTGGTGTGTATCCAAAAATTTGCAGGATGTTTGCCACAAACAGCCATGTTTTGCGCTATTTCGTTGGTATGGTGTGTAGGGGCTAAGTCCATCCCACCCCCATGTATATCAAAATGTTGGCCTAAGTATTTATGGCTCATGGCCGAACATTCGAGGTGCCAACCCGGAAAACCCATTCCCCAAGGTGAAGACCATTGCATTAAGTGTTCGGGCTTGGCTTTTATCCAAAGGGCAAAGTCAAGCTTGCCTCGCTTTTCGTTTTGGCCGCCTAAGTTTCGGGTATTGGCGAGCATATCATCCAGTTTTCGGTTATTTAATATACCATAATCTTGCGTAAGCGAATACTTATCTACATCAAAATACACCGAGCCATTAATTTCGTAAGCTAAGCCATTTTGCAAAATTATTTTTACAAGTTCAATTTGCTCAATAATGTGCCCAGTGGCGGTAGGTTCGATACTGGGCGCCAATGCATTAAATTGCTGCATAATGCTGTGAAACCCGTTGCTATATGTTTGAACTATTTCCATAGGTTCTACTTGGGCTAGTTTAGCTTTTTGCGAAATCTTATCTTCGCCTGTATCGCCATCGCCCTCTAGGTGGCCAGCATCGGTAATGTTACGTATGTAGCGTACTTTATAGCCTAACACTTGTAAGTAACGGTACATTAAATCAAACGCTAAAAAAGTGCGGCAGTTGCCTAGGTGTACATCGCTATATACTGTTGGGCCACATACGTACATACCTACATAAGGTGCGTTAATAGCTTTAAAAAGTTGTTTTTGTTTGCTTAATGTATTGTATATAAAAAGGTTTTGTTTCATTTTTAATGATATATAGGGCTAAACGTTACGTTACTTATGATAGGATAATGGTCGGAATATTTTTTTTTAATAATTTTATATCCTTTAAAATCAAAATGGGGCGATGCCAGTATATAATCAATTTGAAAATTCGGAAAATCGCCATTATAAGTAATTGCCATACCGCTTCCTTTTTGTTCAAAAGCATTTTTTAAACCGTTACTCATTTGCGCTAAGGTGTACGAGCAAGGTGTATCATTAAAATCGCCCATCACAATATAGGGCAAACTGCATTTGGCTAAATGTGCTTTAAGTTCGGTAACTTGTTTGCTACGTTTTACAAAAGCTATTTTTAGCCTTTTAATAATACGTTTGGTTGATAATACATCGGTTTTGGTATCTAAATCTTTTTGTACCTCATCTATAAACTCGTAATCTTCGGGTTGAAACTTTATTGATGCCAAATGTACCGCATATACTCTAAACTTGCTTGCTCCTTTTTGTACCTCTATCCATTCGGTTCTATTGCCGCTATTAAAATCTTCAAAAACAATAGTTCCTTTATTAATAATGGGATATTTGCTAAATAGGGCTATTCCATAACTTTCGTATTCGCTTTGATGCTCAAATGGGTAATCGTAATATTGGGTATGTAAAATTTTTAAAACCGAATCTTTAATATTAAAAACACCTTTAGAGCGGGTATAAAACTCTTGAATACCTAAAATATCGGGTTGTTCATCATTTATTAGATGCAGTATTTGCGATTTGGTAACTGTTTTTGGTACATTTTTTTTACTTTGAAAAGCGCCTGTGTTGTAAGTCATTAATTTTATGGTATGGCTATCAACTTTAAGTATATTATTTTTGGCCGAAGTATAATTTATAGTTCGTTTTAATGGATAAAATCCTACCATAATAGCTAGTAAAGAATATAAAAAATACCATCTTTTTCTACACATCCACACAATAATGCTTATAATATTTATAGCCAACACAAAGGGGTAAGCCAAGCCAAAATACGATATATACCAAAATTTAGCCGGATTAATAACTGTGGCACTGTAACATAAAAAAAGTAATAGTATAATTAGCCAATTTATTGTTAAAAGAAGTTTAGTAAAAGGAGTATTTTTATTTTTCTTCATGTGTGGCACTTGCGCTAAATAAAATTTCTTTTTCGTTAGCGGATAACTTATCGTAACCCGATTGCGAAATTTTATCTAATATAGCATCAATTTCAGATTGATTGGGTTTATGATTTTTGCGAATGGGGGGGCTGCTATAGTTTTTAGATACCACTTTTAACCGTGGTTTTGGTTTAAAAATTTGTTCGAAAGGTTTACACCAATCGTTACTTTTTTGTAACGATTTTATATAAAGTATGCCAAAAATAGCACCACCTAAATGCGCTAAATGCCCTCCTGCATTAGGCCCGGCAAGGCTTAAAAAATCAAAAACAACATAAAAAACAGCTATCCATTTTAACTTTACCGGGCCAACAAATACTAAAGCAATGGTATAAGTAGGCAATTGTGTTGCCATAGCCACTACAATTGCCATAACCGATGCCGACGCTCCAACGGCATACGATAGCTGCACACTATCGCTAAAAGCTGGAAAAATGTTATAGCACAATATATACAATAAAGCCCCTGTTAACCCACCAGCTAAATACACAAAAGTTAGGCGTTTTTTGTTTAAGTATTCTTCAAAAATATTACCTAACCAGTACATCCACAACATATTAAAAAGCAAGTGCAATAAACCATTGTGCATAAACATATAGGTAAACACACTCCAAGGTTGCTTAAGTAGTGTAGGCAAATAAGTAGGTACCGATAGCTGATTATTTAAAAAATTAGCAATATTTGTTTGTTTGGTAAACAAAAATTGGACTACAAAAACTGCTTGAATTGCCACAAATACAATAACATTTATAGCTATAAACACATTTACACGCTTACCTGAGTAAAATGCATTACGTTTTAAGTCGTCTAAAAAATTCATATTGGCTAATTTACTAAAAAAAATTGTCGGGGCGTTTAATTTTCCAAATTTTTATAAGTAAAAAACCAATAATCATACCGCCAAGGTGGGCAAAATGCGCTACATTATCGCCAGGGTTGTTGGCAAAGCCATTAAACAGTTCGAATGCACTGTACAAAATCACAAAATATTTTGCTTTTATAGGCAAAAAAAAGTAAACGTATATCATCACGTTAGGAAACAACATACCAAAGGCTAATAAAATACCAAACACTGCTCCCGAAGCCCCAATAGTAGGCGAATTTAAGTCAGTTTGGTAAAGTTCGGTGGCTATAGCAATCGAATTATTTTTGGCTTCTATATTGTTTGGGTTTGCTTCCCATATAGATAATACTTTTAAAAAATCGGGCTGATAAATAGCCGTAACTTGTTGGTTTATATAGTCTTCAAAATGTTGTATGCTTGGTGCACTGGTGTAGGTATTAAGTTTGTCGGCTGCTTTATTTAATTCGATGGTGCGTATACTCAAATGAAATATGGCTGCACCTATGCCAGTAAGTATGTAGTAATTTAAAAATCGTTTACTGCCCCATAAGTTTTCTAACGATGCGCCAAACATCCATAAGGCCAACATATTGCCAAAAATATGCCACATATCGCCATGCATAAACAGGTGGGTAACAAGTTGCCAAATCCTAAAACTATCGGAGTTAAATGCGTATAAAGCAAGGTATTGATTGAGGTTGATACCTAAGCTGTTGCCAAATACATAGGTTGCTAAAAACATTATCCCGTTAATAATTAACAGATTTTTTACTACTGGCGGAAAAACAGTATTTGATAAGGGGCTAAAATTGTTCATCATTTTAATAAAAATTATTTGCCGAATTTTTCGGCTAATTCGGCTAAAGTAAACGTTACCACAATTTGTTTGCCAATAATAGAAGTGCTAGGCATTTTGCAAGCAAAAAGCTGATCGATAAGGGTATTCATTTCTTCGACACCAAACTGTTTACCCGCTTTTGTTGCTGCATTTTTGGCTAATGTACGGGCTACATTTTCCCTTTTAGACAATTTTAAATGGCGTACATTGTTTTTATAATCTTCGAGCAGTTGTTCTAATATAGTTTCCAAATTATTGTTTTCGGCAATATCGGCAGGTACGCCTTCTATCATTAAAGTATTTTTGCCAAAGCTACTTATTTGAAATCCGATAGATAATAAATCGGGCAGTAAATCATGCATCAATTCAAAATCGGCGGCATTAAAAGTTACCGATTTCGGAAAAAGCATTTGTTGGCTTAGGCCTTTGTGGTTATCAAGCTGGGATAAAAAACGTTCGTACAATATACGCTCATGTGCGGCTTGTTGATCTATAAGCATAAAGCCCGATTTTATTTGAGCTACTATGTAACGGTTATGTAACTGAAAAACACGCCTATCGTTTTTTACATCGGCCAAAGCCAAGCGTTCAAAATTATTTTCCATCGGTTTATCTAAACCAAAATCGCCTTGCTTAACCTTGTTTTCGGTATTAATTTGGTACAGCGTTTCCCAATTATTTGGGATGCCTTGCTGGGTATTATAAGTTTGCTGGGCATAATTTTTATCGGTTTTAAAAGGATTAAAATCGGCATTAACTTGTATCGATGGTTGTTTTATTTCGTTTATTGGCTGTGGGCTTATCATTCGCTCGAAACCTGTTTCTTGCTCAAAATCTAAACTTGGTGTAAGGTTATACAACCCTAGCGAGCGTTTAACCGCAGCCCTAATAATGGCATAAATGGCGGTTTCGTCTTGATATTTTATTTCGGTTTTGGTAGGATGTACATTAATATCAATTTTGGCAGGGTTTATCTCAATAAACAATACATACAAAGGGAATGTATCGGGTGGCAATAAACCCTGGTAAGCCATAGTAACAGCGTGGTTTAAGTAACTATCTTTAATAAAACGGTTGTTTACAAAAAAAAACTGCTCGCCACGGGTACGCTTGGCAAAACTAGGTTTGCCTATAAATCCTTTTACTTTTATTACGTTGGTTTCTTCATCAAGTGGTACCAGTTTTTCGTTATAGTTATTGCCTAATACATGTATAATTCGCTGTTTTAGTTGCGTTTGTGGTAAATGAAAAACCTCTTGCCCATCGTGGTGAAGGGTAAAATGTATACTTGAATGCGCCAAAGCCACCCGGGTAAACTCATCAATAATGTAGCGCATTTCCGAAGGGTTACTTTTTAAAAAATTTCGCCTTGCAGGGATATTATAAAATAGGTTTTTTACGCTAATGTTAGTGCCTGCTGGGCAGCTACATGCTTCTTGGCTTAATACTTTTGATCCTTCTACTTGTAGGCATGTACCTAGCTGCTGGTTATGTTTGCGGGTTTTAATTTTCATTTGTGCAATGGCGGCAATACTAGCCATAGCCTCGCCCCTAAAACCCATGGTGCGTATGGCAAACAAATCTTCGGCTTGGGTAATTTTTGATGTGGCATGGCGCTCAAGGCACATGCGGGCATCAGTAACACTCATCCCAAAACCATTATCAATTACTTGAATAAGGGCTTTACCTGCTTCTTTTACAATTAATTGTATTTTATCTGCACCTGCATCAATAGCGTTTTCTATCAGTTCTTTAACTGCCGAAGCGGGCCTTTGTACTACTTCGCCTGCAGCTATTTGGTTAGCAACGGCATCGGGTAAAAGTTTAATAATATCTGACAAAATTATTTTTGTTTTGGTAAAAAATTTCCAATTTATGTTCGAACGCAAATTTAATGTATATCGTTTGATAATTGTATTTTTTGGGTAATATAAATCTGTTTTTATTTTTTTATAATAAATATATTGATTGAAACTCAAAAGCAAAAAAAAACACCTCAACTATAAATATGTGTTACACTAATACGAAATAAAATTTTTTTAACTATCATTGATTTTGTGCATTACATTTTTTAGTATGCCACATTAATACCTAGTTTATATGCTTTTAAAACTACTACATTATTTTTTTTATTTCCTTTTAATAACCTCTATGGGTGCATACGGGCAAGCTATTAACCGTTACAACCCCGATACAGCACTTACTGTAGTGATAGATAAAGACGTAATTAAATCGGCCCGGGCAGGCCTTTATGTCGAAGATTTTATAAACGAAATTGTAAACGATACCAGCTTTTATGAAGCCTTTAGGGATATGAAAAAATACAATTTTACTGCCGAAAATACCGTACTCACTTACGATAATCAAAATATAGTAAACGGTAAAATTTACCGTAAAATACTGCATCAAAATGCCACAACAAACAAAATGATGTACCTTATCAACCAAACCTCCGGAAAATTGTATAAACGCAATGGAAATTACCAACTATATACCCTCGAAATGTTCGATTATATATTTACTAATGCCTATAATACTGGCTTTAGTACCTCAAGCTCAAAAACAACTTCTGCAAAAGTTAGCAAAAATGGAAACTATAAAGATAAATTAAAAACCCTTATTTTTTCGCCTGGTAAGCCCATTACAGGAATCCCATTTATTGCTAGTAAAACCCAAATTTTTGATAAAGATATGCGCAAAAACTATAACTATAGCTTTGCGTCGGGTATTTATTTAGATTCGATACCTATATATAGATTTAAGGTTGTTGTAAATCCAGATATTTCTGATTGGACAAAAAACGGCATCATGATAAAAGAACTAACCACCATTTTTGACAAGCGAAATTTTCAAATACTTGGCCGCTATATTGATATGAAAATGGATAATTTTGCCTTTAGTTTTGATGTGCAAATGAATATCGAAATGAGTTACATAAACAAAGTGCTTTTACCAACCAAAATTAGCTACCATGGCAACTGGGATATACCATTTAAAAAGCCCGAGAATGCAAGTTTTTTGGTTGTACATAAAGGATATACCCTGCTTACTCAAAAGTAAAAAGTAAAATTTTAAAAATATTACCTATCTTTTATTTTACTTAAGTAGCAAAGCAATTAAGCATGCTACATTTAATACATATCATTTTATTTACTGTGTAGTGTTAAATATTTTATTGAAAAATATTTAGGCTAAATTTTATACATTTTATAAAAATACTGGCAATAAGTTATTGTATTCATAATCATTAGGTATATAATGAATTAAATTTGATAATTTCTTTCTAAAGCCACTCTTTATAACAGTTTATAAATCAATGGTTTGTAACTGTTTTGTTACCTTGTAAATTTTGATTTAATCAATTTAATTTTTAAAATTGAATGTTCTAAATCAATTGGGGTATAACCGATAATTAAACTTTTTTTTACACGTAGTTAATTTATTGTAAGCCCTATCAAAACTTTAAATTATGAGAAAATTTTTACTTTTTATTTTGTTTGCTTCATTAAGTTCTGAGGCTTTTTCTAATACATATTATTTTAACAACAGCGGGCCGCTAACTACTTTGGCAAGCTGGGATGACTTAGAAACTGGTTCAGGTGCAGTTCCTACAAACTTTACTGGCTCCGATACTTTTATTATTTCATCTGTATCTATCGACCTTACACTTTCGCTTACTTCAACTTGGACGTTAGGTACAAATACCATTGTGCAAATAGGCAACAGTACACCTGCTACCAATTCTTTTACCCATTTTACTATTACCTCAGCAGGTTCTATAGTAAATGCAACTGTTAATATTAGTGCAACTAAAGGAGATTGGATGTACAATACCTTAACCATTCAAAGCAATACCATACCTACTTTAGGCACTTTAAGTACTACACCAAATCGCCACAGCAGTGTTAATTTTGCCGGCACAGCAAGCTTAACCATACCCGCCTTAAATTATGGAGATTTAATTATTTCGGGCAATAAAACCGGGGCAACCATTACCTTACCAGCAGGTACTATAGGTGTTTCTGGTTTGTTTTCTATAACTGCTACTGGAAGTCCAGCTTATTCAGTAAATGCAAGTAATATTATAAATTTAAATGGTCAAGGCAATCAACCTGCTATCCCTACGGTTTTCACCTATTCAAACCTTACACTATCAAACCAGGGAGAAAAAACTATAACTGGAGCAGCTATTGGTGCTAATGGGGTATTATCTATACAGGGTAATGCTTATAACATAGGCGCACCAAGTTATAATGCTACTTCTATATTAGAATTTAGTAACTTTACCACTTCGCCTCGTTCGCGTACTATTACGGGTGCTACTGGTGTAGCAAGTGTTTGGCCACGCGAAACCTATGGTGGCGGTGGCACCAACCCAAATTTTATACGCGTTGCTTCGGGCGCAATTATAAATATTGATGATGTAAACGCAACGCAATGTAGGGTATTTGTTCCCTTAGAAATTACAGGTACTGGCAGGGTTAGTGTAAATAATGCTTGCCGTTTAGATTTATTTAAAGATTTAACAACCACTTCGGGCGGGCAACTAACTGGTGTTGCAGGTTCCAGAATACACATTAGCGGTACAGATGCCTCACACAATTATGGCAGAATTAATACTGCTGGATATTTATGTTTAGATAAAGATGTAGGAACAGCTATTTTTACCGAAAATGTAAACGCAAGCGATATATACGTTTGGAACCCACAAGATGCTACTGCTGGTTATGGAGGTACTTTTTCTTTTAACCCTTCAGCAAGCATAACCGCTGGTACTTTAACCATGGGGCTGGCAGCACCTGGCACACCATCTGGTGCAGCCGCTTATCCAGTTCCTACCACGTTACCAAATACCAACGGTACACTTCTATTAAATAATGCCAACCTAGTTGCAGGTATTAGCCACATCCACACTATAACAGGTAATGTAACTATTTTAGAT
>RDYW01000042.1 GCA_004293485.1 Sphingobacteriales bacterium
TTTAAACCTGCAAAATAATACTAAAAATCGACCACCATTTTTGTCCACATGGAACAAACGTCTATCAAAAAACACCACAAATGTCCATTACGTCAAAAAAAAAACATAAATAAAATACCAAACTGTTAGATGTAACCAATGCTACGCTTTTTAATGATCGAACTCAGGATAAAAGTAAAAACAATTAAAACTCTTTTCTTTTATAAATAAGGTTTTTTTGTGTAGGCTTACTTAATGCTGTATAATAATTTGTTTTTTAATAGTTTCTTTACCATCGTTAATGTGAAGGAAATAGGTGCCGTTGGGTATGTTTTGGGTGTTAATTTTTATATCTTTATCTGATAAATTGTTTTTTTGCGATAGTATTTTATATGAGTTACCATCAAATAAATGTACTTCAAACAAAACAGGGGGTGTAACTTGGTTTTGGTTTTGAGGTGTTTCATTATCTAATGATACTTTAATTTCGTTTGTAGTTGGATTTGGGTAAATAGCAATACGATTTAATGTATTGCAATTAGCTGTATATTCATACGCAATAAATGAAGCTTGAGAAACCCCACAAGGATCGGTAGCCGTTACAGAATATTGATACCAAGTATTACAAGTACGCCCAGGGCTATTAACTCTGTTAATAGTAGTAGTAGCAAATAATACATCGTTTTCGTTATACCATTTATAATTAATAGCATTAGGTATTGGGTCACACGATAAAATTACCCAGCCAGCCCTGCCAGTTTGGTTGTTATGCCCACTCACATTTACACCCGTAATTGTGGGTGTACCTGTTTTTACCACAATACCAGGTGAAGTGTAGGTGTTTGCACAATCGGTAACTGTTGCATTAAGCGTAAAAGTACCAGTATTGCTACTTGCCAAAAGTGTAACTGTGCTAGCTGTATTACTACCAACTATGCTTGCAATTAATGGGTTAGATACGTTCCAAGCAATTTGTGCTCCAATTGGTACGCCTGTAATTTGGTAGGTTTTTGTTGCACCAGCACAAAATGAAGCGGTATTTGTTGCAGCAACTGCAAGTACTGGCGCAGGCCTACTAATAGGTATAACCACAGTATAAGCATTATTTACAGCCAAACCTGGCCCGCAACTTGCATTAGTTGGCCTTATTCTGATACTACCACCAGTTGCTAAATCGGAGGTTACATTTACATTATTGCCCGCTGGTATCCAAGTTGAACCATCTGAAACGGTATTGCCCAGTTTCCAGCCACTGGGTATTAAATACACGTAAGTGCTAATGCTACCAAAACAAACATCCGGAAAACCAAATGTGGTAGTGTATTGCATATTAGTGAAAGAGATGTTTTGGGTGGTAATTTTACACGGTGGGTATGTTAATGCGCCTGAAAAACCAAGATTTATATAGGAACTATAGCAGGAACTAGTACCCGTCAATGATTTTATTCTGGTGAAATTAATAGGGAGAGGAGTTGAAGAATTATCTATTGTTTTTTGGTATTGAATACCTATTGACTGTGTAATGTTTTTATCTTTAAATCGAACTGTTACTGTGAAGGGAAGTGTGAAACTGGCGGTTGTAGATATTATTTGGGGCGAATCTGAACCAAAAGGATTTACATTAATAGAGGTATTAGATACCCTATCTGGCAAATCATTAACTGTAAAAGTATAATCAACACCTGGGCAAAATTCGCCGTTAACGTTTGGTGTTACATTTTGTGCATATATACTAAATACTTTAAAACATAAAGCAAATGCAAAGGTTGTTGTTTTTTTCATAATTATATTTATCTTTTTTGTAAATGAAACTGTAAACCGATACTAAACTGCAAACCTTTTTGAAGATATGTATAGGAATTTAGTGTGTTTTCAGGTATGTCAAAATCGTATTTATAGTTTTTAAAATTGCGATTATAACCTATTAAAAACTCTAAGCCTACGGTTGGATTAAAATAAAGAGATGTACCTGTTAAAATAGAAAAATTGTTTATTTTACCTGTAGAATAATTACCCACTTTATTCACCCCTAGTTGATAACTACTTTCTAAGAGTAAGTTAAATGACTTCTCTTTTTTTAAAAAATAATATCTAACAAAAGGACCAATTAATAAATCACGATTGTAACCACTACCAAACTGAGTATAGGAATTATAATCTACCTTACTATCACGCCATAAAATGTTAGGCTTAATGCCTATTGCAAACTTATCTAATAAAAAATAACCAATAGATGGCGATAAGTTTAGATTAAATTCTCTCGAATTTCCAGATTTACCACCATAATCTCCATTCAAAACATTTGTAGTATAATTTACAGTAGAAAAGGTAGAACCAAAACTACCCGAACCTCCAAAAAGCCAGGTTTTTTTATCCAACTGCGCATACAAAGAATTTGTAGTGGTTATAGCTATTATAATTAAAATTATTTTTTTCATAAGTTATTCATTTTTTACTAAAAATGATATTGAAAACCAATACCTGTGTTAAAACCCTTGTTAATAGTTTCAGATAAATCTTTTTTTATGGTGCTTTGGTATGTATAACCTAGACTTAACTCTAGTGCAACATTTTCAGTTAAAAACACAACTGGCCCAGCCGATATGCCAAAATTATGGCTATTTTTAGGATTTAAAAAGCCAGTATTGTCAACTGGTTTTTGTATCCACCAATTGTATCCCAATTGGTAGCTTGCATCTATCAAAATATTAAATAATTTATCGGTATTTAAAACATAGTAACGGGCAAAAGGGCCAATAGACAAACTATGTGTTCTACTTGGTCTTTTTTCAACAAAGTAAGTTTGCGAACTTTCGTAACTTGTTCGTAAACCAACATTTAGTTTATCGACTATAAAATACCCCAAGTTTGGTGCTATTTTATAATTAAGTTTATTAGAAACGTTTTTCAAATTATATGGTGTACCATTGTTAATACCATTATATGTAGAAGTTTCTTCAAACGCCCTTAAACTAGCAGTGCCTCCCAGCATCCAAGTACCTTTTTCTAATTGTGCAAATAGGGGGTTTGTAAAGGCTAAATAGGCAATTAATAAAACAGTTTTTCTCATCATAGGTAGCATTAATGAAATAATATTTAAATATGCCAAAAAAAAAAATGATATGTGCAAATTTATTTTAATAATTTTTCAAATTGGTGCATTTTTTTCTAAAAAAAATGTTTTAAATCCTATAAAACATAGGGCAATAGCAATAGTTATTAGCTTTTTCATAATTATTTATTTTTTTTCTAAGTGAAACATTAAACCTATATTAAATTGTAAACCATTTTGTAATCTTTTTCTACAAAATGCTTCATTGTTATTATCGTCTTCTGTAAAACTAAAAAACCTATTATAACCCAGCAAAAACTCTAACCCAATAGTTTTATTAAAATAAAGTGATGTACCTGCTAATAACGAAAAATTATTATTTGTACCTTTTACCTTGTCATATTCTCTCAATTTACCTAATTGATAACTGCTTTCTAGCAGTAAATTATAGGGTTTTTCTTTTCTTAAAAAATAAAAACGCACAAAAGGGCCAATGAAGAAATTTCTAATATTATAATCACTTGTTATGGGAGCATCTGATTAAATACTTCACTTTTAGTAAACATAATAGTTGACTTTAGTCCTAAGGCAAATTTATCGAACAAAAAATAACCGAATGATGGGGTGAGATTTAAATTAAACACATTTGATTTTTGATAGGGCCTGTCAGTTGTACTTGGTGGTAAAGGATTGTAATAAGTTAATGTCGAAACGCTTGAACCAAAACTACCCGAACCACCCAAAAGCCAAGTTTTTTTCTCTAATTGTGCGTAAATAGGTAAAATGATTGTCATAAATACGAATAGTAATAATATTTTTTTCATTTGTAATATGCTAAGTTATCTAAATATTAATGCTAATAATGAAATTGAAAACCAACGCTAGTGTTAAATCCTGTGCTAATGTTTTTTGATACATCTTTTCTTATGCCACTTTGGTATATATAACCAAAGCTTAGTTCTAACGCTACATTTTCTGTTAAAAAAACTACTGGTCCTGCAGAAATAGTAAAAGTTTGACTGCTTATTGGATTATAAAAACTAGGTGGCCAATCGGGTACATTTACCCACCAATTGTAACCTAGTTGGTAGCCAGCATCTATTAAAATATTAAATAGTTTATCGTGGTTTAAAACATAATAACGGGTATAAGGTCCAATGGCTAAATCATGTACACTAATAGAACGGTTAGCAATAAAGTTAGTACGTGAACTTTCGTAAGCTGTTCTCAAACCCATGTTAAACTTATCAGCAATAAAATAACCTAAGCTTGGGGCTATTTTAAACGCCAAGTGATTAGTAAATACTTGTTGATTAAAAGTATTAGTATTAAATGTAAGTGTAAGTTTTTCCTCAAACGCCCTCAAACTAGCAGTTCTACCCAGCATCCAAGTACCTTTTTCTAATTGGGCAAAAGATGTTAACCAAAATGCCGTAAATGCTATAAAAAAGCAAAGTTTTTTCATAATAAGTAGTGTTAATGTAGATAATAATCTAATATGCAAAAAAAACGATATGAGAAAATTTATCATTAATTTTTTTTAAATTTCAATAAAACAAGCTTTTAACATATAAAACATTCAATTGATAAAAGGAATACCCTTAAAACGCTAAGGACTGCAGAAAGAGCTACGCTTTTGTTGGTATAATAAAACAAAACACCGCTAAATTACCTCCATTATAGTTTGTGGTAAACGGTTAGTCGTAAAATTTTTCTATCAAAAAATTGGTATTGTGCAGCCCGCTGTTGGTACAAATGCAAATATCCTAACTCTAACGAAAATTGTTTATTTATCTCTTGTTCGCAGCAGGCATATATTCTGTTTTGGTCGAACTGGTTGTAAACAATGTTTTTACCACCGTTTAGCATTAGTTCGTTTGATAGTTTAATGCTTGTTTTATTTTTCGCACTATCGGTACCTAGCCTATAATTTAGTTGTATTCGGTACCGAAATCTTAAGTTAAAATCATATCCATCAAGCAGTTGCTGGCCATTATTTTTACGTATAAAGCGTTCATCTATGCGTAGTCGGTGTTGTAAAGTTAGTTTTTGGGTAAGTATGTTACTTATATTAATTTCTTGGTTGGGGCGTATTTCGGGCACAACTAAGGTACTTGTAGAAGCTATAAATTGGGGGCTTTGTAACGAATAGGTAATGCCCGCAGCAATATCGGTACGGGGTAAAATTTTATAATATAACCTTGTATGTGCTATAAAATGGTGCTGCTGGTTGCCATCAAAAAATCGCCTATTTTCTACTTCGTTGTGTAACGCCCATTTGGGGTTTATGGTTAATATGTTGTAGTACCTTAGCCAATGTAGGCTTTGGCTAGTTACTTGTTTTTGCGCCTTTACACTAAAATTTAATAGTGCAAAAAAAAGTATTAGGCAGTTGGTTTTTACAATCATTAAATATTTTTACGCTTAATACTTTAAAAACTTTAGTTAAAGTTTTGATTTGGAAGGCGCTTTTTTTTAGGCTTGCCGCTAAATAAAAAAACGCCACTTAAAATATAAGTGGTGTTTTTTAAAGTCTTAATTTTTTTTGTACAGTGGATGTTTGGCCATTAATATGTTTACTTTTTGGCGTACACGTTCAATTGCAATTTCGTCGGTAAGGTTGCATATCACTTCATCAATAAACTCCACAATTTTTACCATGTGTTTTTCTTTTAAGCCTCGTGTGCTTATGGCGGCAGTACCCACACGTATGCCCGATGTTACAAAAGGCGAGCGGGTATCAAACGGTACCATATTTTTGTTTACTGTAATATCGGCTTTGCCTAAGGCCTCTTCGGCGGCTTTGCCCGATACATTTTTATTTGTTAAATCAATTAACATCAAGTGATTATCTGTACCGCCTGATATAAGGGTGTAACCACGTTCTACAAATGCATTGGCCATGGCATCGGCATTTTTTTTCACTTGTAAAATGTATTTCATGTAGCTATCGCTTAAAGCTTCGCCAAATGCTATGGCCTTGGCGGCAATAATATGCTCGAGCGGGCCACCTTGAATACCAGGAAAAACTGCCGAATCTAATAAAGCTGACATCATGCGTAACTCGCCTTTGGGGTTTTTAATGCCAAAAGGGTTCTCGAAATCTTTACCCATCATTATCAAACCTCCACGTGGGCCACGCAAGGTTTTGTGCGTAGTAGTAGTAACAATATGGCAATGTGGCAGAGGGTCGGTTAGCAAACCACGGGCTATTAAACCGGATGGATGCGAAATATCGGCCAGTACAATAGCCCCCACTTTATCGGCCACAGCCCTAATAAATGCGTAATCCCAATCGCGTGAGTAGGCCGATGCACCGCAGATAATCATTTTAGGTTTTTCGGCTAGGGCTACTTTTTCTAATTGCTTATAATCTATTAAGCCTGTTTCTTTATCCACACCATAAAAAAACGGCTTGTAATATTTACCCGAAAAATTTACGGGCGACCCATGTGTTAAATGACCTCCGTGTGATAAATCGAAACCCAAAATTTTATCGCCAGCTTTTAAAACTGCTAAAAATACTGCTGCATTGGCTTGTGCTCCTGAGTGTGGTTGTACATTTGCCCACTCGGCATTAAATAATTTTTTGGCTCTATCAATAGCAATATTTTCGATTTCATCTACCACTTCGCAACCGCCATAATAGCGCTTACCGGGCAATCCTTCGGCGTATTTATTGGTTAAAACCGAGCCTGCTGCTTTCATAACCTGTTCGCTTACAAAGTTTTCGGAGGCTATTAACTCGATGCCATTTTCTTGTCTGTTTTCTTCCTCTTCAATAAGGTTAAATATAAGTTTGTCTTTTTTCATCTAAATATTAAAAGCTGATTTAAATAATTATTATGTACTAAATGTAAAATTTGTAAATTGCCGATTATAAACCAAAAAGCAATTTTATTAAGAGCCATAAAATTAGCTAAAAAAACAATATATTATAATAAAACCACAGAATGAATAAAATTCAGTTTGTAATTGTAGGCGTTGGGCGCATAGGTACTAAATACAGTAAAATTATTGGCGAAAACCCCAATGCCGAGCTTATTGCAGCTGTTGATATTGATTTTGGAAAAAGAAAATCTATTTCGAAGCTAGTTCCTTTTTTTACCGATATTTCCGATTTTTTGGCCGCCAATATTAAAGCCGATATTATTTGTGTGTGCACCCCAAATGGCTTACACGCTAGGCATACCATCATGTTTTTACATGCGGGTTTTCATGTGATTTGCGAAAAACCTATTGCCTTGCATGTAGCCGATGGTTATAAAATGCTAGCTGCCGAAAAAGCTTCGGGTAAAAAGGTATTTGCTGTAATGCAAAACCGATATAGCCCAGTATCTATATGGCTAAAAAAACTAATTGATGACAAAAAATTGGGTAAAATATTGTTTATTCAAATTAATTGTTTTTGGAACCGTAGCCAACAATATTATACCGAAGCCCCATGGCGGGCTACGCTTGAACTTGGCGGTGGCCCTTTGTTTACCCAATTTTCGCATTTTATTGATTTAATGATTTGGCTAACAGGCCAGCCTGAACACATTGTTGCCCAAAGCTTTAACCTAAACCACCAAATAAAAACCGAATTTAATGATAGCGGTACACTTACTTTTAACTTAGAAAACGGCGGAACTGGTACATTTAATTATACCAATGCAACATTTGATAGAAACTTAGAAAGTAGCTTAACCATTATTGCCACCAAAGGAAACATAAAGGTAGGAGGACAATATATGGAAAAACTAGAGTATGTAAATTTAGAAAAAAGCACCCAAATACCTGTTTTTGATAACGTTACTACTGCCAACGATTATCAGTTTTACCAAGGCTCGCTTGATAAACACGATGAGTTTTTGGCCAATGTGATACACTGTTTACAGCATAACTTAGCACCCGAAGTAGGCCTAAAAGATGGCATTAAAATTGTGCATTTTATTGAAGAGGCTTTGGCTGCTGCCGAATATAAAAATTATTAAACCCTACGCCAATTTCGATACTTAGGAGTTTTTCGTGTACCATTTCTAGTAAAGCCAAAAAACTATACACCAGTTCTAATTTACTTTGGGTATTATTTTTTATTTGTTGATAACTTAATTTTTTATTAATAGCTATCAACTGTGTTATCAATTCTTTTTGTTGGGCATTGGTAAAAGGCTGCTGCACTACCACGTGGGTATGGGGTACAATTTGCTGCTTATATTTTACGGTTAATTGGTTATATATTTTTAGTAATTTGTATAAGTCAAAACTCAGTATTTCATCATTGTAATGTGGTTTGGTTTCGGTAGCTAAAACAATATCTTGGGCTATGTTTCCTCGCTTTAATTGCTGGCTTCGGTATTGTTCAAAACTTTTTAAATTTTCGGCTTGCTGTTTAATTGCTTTGTAAGCAATTAATCTGTTAATAAGTTCTTGTTCCGAAACTATGTTCTCATTTTCGTTTTCGTGGTGTTGTATAGGCAGTAAAGTTTTGGCTTTTATGCGCATAAGGGTGGCGGCCACCAAAATAAAATCGGCAGCTACTTCTACATTTAGTGCCGTTAGTTGGTTAATGTAGTTTAAAAAATCGTTGGTAATTTGTGCAATGGGTATAGCATGTATGTCAAGCTCGTCTCGCTCGATAAAAAACAACAGCAAATCAAAAGGGCCATCAAATTGTGGTAAGTGAATTTCGAAGTTTGTATCGGGCACAGAGCTTTAGGTTTGATAATTACAACAAGTTCAGTTTTAGTGAAAAAAAAATATTTAATAGCCACTAAAATCAAAAATTGTTAATATGTAAAACAGTTAAAGGCAATATATTTTTTACAATAGCCTAAATTTTTACACGCTTATTTTACCTTACCTGATAAGCTAGCCAACGAAGGTTGCTTATTTTGTAACCATATTTTTCGGGATATTCAATAATTTCTTTCATCGAAATAATGCTGTACACATAAGAGGCCGTTTCGGGGTTAAGTTTTAACTTAAAATAATTGGCCTGTTTTTGTGATTTTACTTGTCTTTTTATTCTTCCTTGGCCACCATTATATGCAGCAGCCACCAGCGTCCAGTTGCCAAAAACTTTATACAAACTTTTAAAATACTTTGCTGCAGCAAGGGTTGATAATCGGATATTAAACCTTTCGTCAACAGTTGAATTTACTTTTAGGCCAAAATCTCGGCCTGTTTGAGGCATAAATTGCCAAAGCCCTGCAGCCCCTTTACTCGAGTAAATATTTGAGGTTAAACCTGTTTCTACCAATGGTATGTATTTAAAATCGTCGGGGATACCATGTTGTTTTAATATAGGTTCGATAATAGAAAACCACTTTAAAGCTTTATAATGAAGTTTATGCGTTTGTAATTTGCTATACGAATTTGCTTTTAATACCCTTTTCATTTTATAGGCTATTTTTTTGTTGCCTACCGGGATGTTTTCGCTGGCAAAACTTAGGCTGCGTGATGCAATTTTTGGGGTAATAGGGACAATATTGGGCGATGGTGGTATAGCTAGGTTAGCTAAAGTAGCTTTAGGCGATGAGGTGTAAATGTTAATTTTTACAAGTACAAATAGCAAAAGCAATTTACAAGTAATTATTAGTTTACTTTTTGTCATTCTTTTAATTTTCGTAAACAATAGCAAAGCATGATATTTAAAACACGCTTAACGTTAATATAGTATTTAAACTTTAAAAAACTTATAGTTTAATGCCTAATTAAATACTGGCTGCAAAGGTAAATAATATAATTCACATAATCAAGTAGTTATAAAATAAATTACAAATAATGCTGTGTAGGTAACTAAAATAAGCTTATTAAGTTATTGAGTTTTATAAGGTGTAGCATAAAAATTTAGTATATTTGCAGGCCTATTTTGGGAGATAAAATTTTACTATGCCATTTAATAATAACAGGAACAGTCGAGACGACAAATCCAAAAAAGAAGGTTCTAAATTTGGCAAACCCAGCAGCCATCGTACTACCGGAGCCAATACTTCATCATCAAACAAATCAAATACGGGAAAGCACCCTTATGGCACTTACAACCCTGGTGCTAATGCCGATGATGATAAAATGGGCTTTAAAAGCAACTCAGAATTTAAAAATAAACACCATAAAAAATCAAACGACGAGGCTAAACCATACAGTAGAAATTCAAAATCCGGCCCCGACCGAAACTATACAAACTATAAAGAAAAAAATACAGATAACGAAAAACCCAAAAGCCGCCCCCGTAAAGCTTTTGTAGCGGACGACAAACAAGGCTACGAAGATAAAAATTTTGCCAACCACAAACCTCGAGAGGCTAAATCGTACAGCCATAAAAAATTTATCGACCGTGATAAAAAACCTTTTAAAGGGAAAGTAAAAGCCGAGGAGGATGATTTACGCCCCTCGTACTCAAGTAAGGTGCCTAACTTTAGCCGCCCTTATGAAAAAATTTACGAAAAAAGAGGCCAAGTACCCAACCAAAATGTAATTGATTTTGGTGATGGAAACTTTAAGCAAAAAAACCGAAATGGTAACAAAAATGGCTTTAATAAAGATGCTGCCTTTATAAGGCTTAACCGCTTTATCGCTAATGCAGGTATTTGTTCTCGCCGTAAGGCTGATGAATTAATAGCAGCTGGTGTAGTAAGTGTTAATGGCGAAGTAGTAACCGAGCTTGGTACAAAAGTAAACCCAAACAACGACCAAATACGCTACAATGGCGAATTGCTAAAATCCGAAAAAATGGTGTATGTGCTACTTAATAAACCTAAAGATTTTATTACTACTACCGAAGATCCGCATGAGCGAAAAACGGTAATGGCACTGGTAGATAAAGCAAGCCACGAACGTATTTACCCTGTAGGTAGGCTCGATAGAAATACAACAGGCTTACTATTAATGACTAACGATGGCGACTTAGCCGAAAAACTTTCGCACCCACGCAATAATATTAGTAAAATTTACCAAGTTGAACTAAACAGAAATTTAAGTCAAGGCGATTTTAACAAAATTACTTTTGGGCTTGAGCTTGAAGATGGTTTTATAAAACCCGATGCACTTTCATACGTTACTGGAGGCAGCAAAAACGAACTCGGCATACAAATACATAGCGGTAAAAACCGAATTGTACGCCGTATTTTCGAATTTTTAGGATACGAAGTGGTAAAACTCGATCGTGTTATTTATGCAAATTTAAGTAAAAAAGATTTACCTCGCGGTAAATGGAGGCATCTAAACGAAAAAGAAATAATTCAACTAAAGCATTTTATAAAGTAGTATTTTGGGGTAAAAATTTAACCCACGAATTGCTATTTTACACTTCTTTAAATTTATCAAGTAATTGTGAAATTAATTGCAATGCTTACAAATATAACATACTGCTTTTTTAATAAGCCTTAATTAGGTGTTTGTAAACAAACACCTAATTTAAAAATGCTTAAATTAATTTAGTTTTATAGGTTTTAACAAAGAAAAATCGTTGTAATAATACGGATTGGTTTTAAACTTATTAAAAGCCAAATTAATATAGCTTAAAAACTCGTATTCGCTAGCCCTTACTGCAAAAAAATACGATGGGCGGTAGCTTATTAAAAAACGTAAAAGCTTTTCGCCTATTAATCCCGTTTCACGTTGTACAATTTTGGCATTAAAACGTTGGTCTATCACCTGGTTTTGGTAATCTCGTTCCATTATTTCCATCAGGTGCCTGGCGTTTCGGCCTTCACGGCTAAATGTACTCCATAGCGCATCAATACTTATACCCGCACCATTGGGGCCAATAGAAAACACATCGTTATTATTACCTAAGCGGTATAGATTATGAAATTGTTTTTTGGTGTTTTCGTATTTGGCTTGCGCCGATAACACCGTGTCCTTAACAGTAACCTGTGCCAATGGTATAGCCAAGCGTTTTAAAAAAACAATAATAGATGTTTGGTTAGCCACCAAAAAAGTATCGGTTTTGTAGCCCGCTAAGGTGCAAATAATGATATCTCCGTTTTTGGCTTTTATGCTAAATTCGGCCTTGGTATTGTTATAAACCGCTTGCTGCAGCCTAGGGTTGTAAATATTTACACGGTTTAGCCTAGCTTTGCTGTATTTATCAAACACAATACCATCCATTATTTTTTCTTGCGCATTTGCCACTATGCAAAACAAAAAAAATAGGAAAATAAAGCCAATATTAGTTTTAAATAACACCAATTAATCTCCGTAAATTACTTTTTTACTATCAATACTTGCCCTAGTTTTATGCCGTTATCGGGCAGGTTGTTTAACGCTTGCAACTCATCCACGCTAAGTGCAAAACGCTTAGAAATATTATAAAGTGTATCGCCTTTTTGTACTATATATTGGTTTGGCAGTAAAACCTGAGTGGTGGGTGTGGGTAAGTTGGGTGTAATTACGGTATCGCGTGGCGTTACATAAGGCAATTCAATGGGGGCCTGGTTATCAAATTGTTGTAAATTATACTTTTCGATATAGCTAATTAATAGTTGCGGGTACTGCGGGTTAGTAGCGTAGCCACATTGCTTTAAGCCAGCAGCCCAGCCTTTATAATCGTACTTATCAAGCGTAAATAATGAGGCATAACGGGGGCGCTTTAAAAACAACGAATGGTCTATAAACGATTGCTCGGCATTATCGTACCACCTAAAACACTCGTTTTCTTTATCATCGTTTTTATAATATGTTTTACCCGCCCAGTTGGCATTACATTTTATACCAAAATGATTATTGGCCACAACAGCCAAATCGCTATTTCCCGAGCCCGACTCTAGTATCCCTTGTGCCAATGTAATACTGGCAGGTATGCCAAACTGGATCATCTCGCGTATAGCAATTGTTTTGTATTTTTCGATATAGGCCAAAGTGTTTGTTTTTGCGCTTCCAGGGCTGCTTCTTTCGGCAATTTTAGTATCTTTTTGCCCCACAATGGGATAATTTTGTTCGATATTTTTTTTGTGCAAAGCATATTTTTTGCTGGTGCATGATGTTAAACTACCTGCCAAAAGCAGTAAAAAGAAACTCTTTTTTATCATATTGTTTATTTTTTTCGGATAATAAATACTCCATCCCGTACAGGTAAAATTAACTTTTCTACCCGATTATCAGCCGCTATATAACTATTAAAATGGCTAATATATGTTGTTGCGGCATCCGCCTTTTTGTTTAGCACTTTGCCACTCCATAGCACATTATCTACTATAATAATTCCACCTGGGCGTACTTTATCAAATACTAACTCATAATACGCCAAATTATTTTTTTTATCTGCATCAATAAATACCAAATCAAAAACAGCATCTATTTTTTTAAGTAGCGTTAAAGCATCGCCTATTATGTAATCTATCACATCGGTTAAACCCGCCATTGCAAAATAATTACGCACCCTGTCTTCTAGTTCTTCATTAATATCTAAGGTAATAATTTTACCCCCAGCCGCTAATCCCTCGGCAAAACACAAGGTAGCATAACCAGTAAAAGTGCCTATTTCTAAAATTTTTTTTGGTGCGATAATTTTGCTAAGCATACTAAATACCCTACCTTGGTAATGGCCCGATGCCATACGGGGCATTAAAACTTTTAGCTGTGTTTCGCGGTATATTTGCGCAAGCAAAGCAGGCTCGGGGTCGCAAAAATTTTCTAAGTATGTTTTTAAAACATCGTTGTTTAAATCCATGGCGTAAATATACTAAATCAGCACCAACCAACTATACCAGAAATCAAACAATCAAGCTTTACAACTAAAAAACACTAGTTTAAATCATTGTTAACAATATAAATAAAAACAATAAAGCGCTGCTATTTTATGTAGTAATTGGGTATTTAACTAGTTTGCTATGTGGCGGTAGCAAAGTTAATAGGTGTTTTATTAACCCAATGTTTTTTACCAAAAATTGTGGTTATTCAAAAATTTGAAATTAAATAAATACTTATATACAACCTTCACGGCTTAAAAAAATTTTTGCCACAAAATATAACAATTATCATTTTACCCCACCCAAATATTAATATATTTGCATCCTCAAAAAAATAAATAACAAAATGGCTAAAGCATCCGACATTAAAACAGGCAATATACTAAGGCACAATGGCGAACTTGTATCGGTAGATGAACTTATACACCGCACACCAGGAAAAGGTGGGGCATTTTATACCGGTAAAATGCGCAATATAAAAACAGGTAAAATAGTAGAACTGCGTATGCGTACCGATGAAGAGGTAGAAATATGCAGGGTAGAAACCAACGATTACCAATACCTTTACGACGATGGCGATTATTTTGTAGTGATGGATAATGTAAGTTTCGACCAACACAACATTCCCAAAACTTTGTTTGGCAATACCGCAAAATTTTTAAAAGAAGGTATGAATGTAATTATTGCTTTTGAAAGCGAAGAACCAATTATGGCACAAGCACCTCATTTTGTAGAACTCGAAATTACCTATACCGAACCAGCCGTAAAAGGCGATACATCTACCAATGCCTTAAAATACGCAACCACCGAAACTGGCATCGAAATTAAAGTGCCCATGTTTGTAAATCAAGGCGATAGAGTAAAAATTGATACCGCCTCAGGCGCATACGTTGAAAGAGTAAAGTAATATTGCGCTTTCGGGCTAATGTTGGTTTAAATTTTTTAAAATTAGGGTTTTTATGAACCCAATGTATATTTAGCATTACTGTATTAAAATTATTAGGGCGTTTATACACGCTTTCGGCTACCTGCTTGCCGGTTTACCTGCCAAGAGGCATGGCAGGCAGGTATCTTTTTTTTAATCGCCCTGCCTTTTTCCAAGCCATTAAAAAAAAGGATGCTTGCCTACCGGCAGGCAGGCCGCCTCAATCGTTAACGCAACTTACAGTTTAGTTACACTTTAAGTTATTTTAAAAATTATACCTCAAAAATTACAAGCATTTTTAATAACCACATATTTTGCTTAAACAACACATACGAAGCCAATACTTAAGCAAACGAAAAGCAATACCCGAAACACAGCTTCGGGCACTTAACCATGCTATAAACAATAAATTAAACCAATTTAATTGGTCACTTTACAAAACCATTAGTTTATTTTTGCCTATAAAAAAACTTAACGAAGTAAATACACTCCTAGTTTTATCGTTTTTTGAAGCCAACTTTCCCGAGATGATAGTGGCAATACCCAAAACAAATTTTGCAAATTATACCCTACAACATATACAATACAGCCAAAACACTATACTGGTACAAAACAAATACCACATCCCCGAACCCTTAAATGGTAATATAATTTTGCCATCGGCTATTGATGTGGTATTTGTACCACTATTGGCATTTGATAACGTAGGAAACCGAGTTGGCTATGGCAAAGGTGTGTACGATAAATTTTTAGCTACCTGCCGATCCGATGTTGTTAAAATTGGTCTCTCGTTTTTTGATACCCTGCAATCCATTGATGATGTAAACAGTTTTGATATACCTTTAAACTACTGCATTACACCCAACAAAGTTTATCGATTTTAATAAAAAAACAAATTATAACAAAACATTATTTTACCGTGTTTGCTTTACAATTATCTTTCTAATTTAGGCACACCAAAAATATTGATGAATATAAAAATGAAAGTAGGTTTATTTATCCCTTGCTATGTAGATCAGTTTTACCCAAACGCCGCCATTGCAACCTTACAATTGTTAGAAAAACTAGGCGTTAATGTTACCTATCCTGCCAACCAAACCTGCTGTGGCCAGCCTATGGCAAACTCGGGTTTCGAGCACCTTACAAGCGGTTGTAACACGTTGTTTATGGCAAATTTTAAAGAGTTCGATTACATAGTTGCCCCATCGGGCAGTTGCGTACTGCACATAAAAGAGCATATTCACACCCCAAATCACGAAGATGACAAAAACATAAGCGGCAAAATTTACGAACTTACCGAGTTTTTAACCGATGTGTTAAAAGTTACCCATCTAACCTCAAACTTTCCGCACAGGGTAGGTTTACACCAAAGTTGCCACGGGCAGCGGGGTTTACACATTTCGCAAATGAGCGAGCTGGTTGAAGCACCTTACTCTAAACCGCAAACATTATTAAATATGGTGCAAAACATAGAGATGATTACCCTAAAACGCAAAGACGAATGCTGCGGTTTTGGTGGAACATTTTGTGTTACCGAAGAGGCGGTATCGGCCAAGATGGGGAAAGATAGGGTGCTAGACCACGAAAATAACGGTGCCGAATATATCACTGGCGTTGATTTATCTTGTTTGATGCACCTCGAAGGCATCCTAAAAAGAAAAAACAGCAAAACCAAAGTTATACACATTGCCGAAATTTTAAACGCAAGCTAAAATGATACAAGAACTAAAACACCACGCCACACTTGCCGATGATTTTAACCAAAACGAAGACCGTGTAGGTTGGCATGACGATACCCTGTGGTGGATACGCGAAAAACGCGATAAAATAGCTTGGCAAGTACCCGATTGGGAGTTATTGCGTGATGCTGCATCGAACATTAAAGACCACGTGTTATCAAACCTAAACCCCTATTTAGTACAGTTTGAGGCCAATGCCATTGCCAACGGCATTACCGTACACTGGGCTGCCGATGCTGCCGAGCATAACCAAATTGTGCTAAACATATTGCGTGAAAAAGAAATTAATAAACTTGTAAAAAGTAAATCGATGCTTACCGAAGAATGCCATTTAAACGATTTTTTGGCCGAAAACGGGGTGGATGTGATAGATTCGGACTTAGGCGAACGCATTGTACAACTGGCCGAAGAACCGCCAAGCCACATCGTGTTGCCTTGCATACATAAAAAGAAAGAAGAAATTGGCCAACTTTTTCACAAACACTTGGGTACGCCCGAAGGCAACAGCGACCCGCAATTACTCACCGAAGCAGCAAGGCACCACCTGCGTGAAACTTTTTTATCTCGCAAAGCTACCGTTACCGGAATAAACTTTGCCGTAGCCGAAACTGGCGAATTTGTGGTTTGCACCAACGAAGGTAACGCCGATATGGGCGCACACCTTGCCGATGTACACATAGCCTGTATGGGTATCGAAAAAATTATTCCCGAGCGTAAAGATTTAGGCGTTTTTTTACGATTGCTTGCCCGAAGTGCCACAGGGCAGCCCATTACCACCTATTCCAGCCATTTTAAAAAGCCTAGAGAAAACCAAGAAATGCATATTATTTTGGTGGATAATGGCCGTACCAAACAACTGGGGCGAGAAGATTTTAGAAACTCGCTAAAATGTATCCGTTGCGGGGCCTGTATGAATACCTGCCCAGTTTACCGCCGTAGCGGTGGCCACAGTTACCATTATGCCATTACTGGGCCCATTGGGGCAATTTTAGCACCCAATTTAGATATGGAAAAATACGCCGATTTGCCCTTTGCATCTACCCTTTGTGGTAGTTGCACCAATGTTTGCCCTGTTAAAATTGATATTCACCAGCAACTGTACAAATGGCGACAAGTAATTGTGCAGAGTGGTTACGCACCCAAAGCCAAAGTATTAAGTATGAAAGCTATGGCTTTTACTTTTTCATCTCCATTTGTGTACCACACCGCAGGTAAAATGGGTAGGGCTGTTTTAAAATACGCACCGTTTACCGTAAACAATAAATTTAACCCTTGGTACAAACAACGCGATATGCCCGAGCCACCTTCGGCGTCGTTTGGCGAATGGTACAAAAAAAATAGAAATTAAAATGAGCAGTAAAGCACAAATATTAGCCGCCGTTTTGGCCAACCAACCCGCTAAATTACCACAGCCAGTTTTCGAGCCCTTTTCGCCCCAAGGCCAAAATAATTTAGATGTATTTGTTAAAACAGCCAAAGGTATTGGCAGTAGCTTACATTTTTTTAGTGGGATGCAAGAAGTTAAAAATTTAATAACCAGTAGTTTTTCTGTGGGCAGGATAATTTCGCCATTAGCCGAGTTAAGTGATATTGCAGAAACCGATTTTGCCGATTTAGATGCACACACCTTAGAAAATGTGGAGCTAGGCGTTTTTAAAGCCCATTTTGGCGTTGCCGAAAACAGCGCACTTTGGGTAACCGAAGCTTTGTTGGGCAAGCGGGTATCGCCATTTATTTGCCAGCATTTAATGTTGCTGGTTAACAAAACAGCTATTTTACAAAATATGCACCAAGCTTACGATAGCATAGGCGAAGCCGATTACGATTTTGGAACTTTTATAGCTGGCCCATCTAAAACTGCCGATATAGAACAATCGCTGGTATTAGGCGCACATGGGCCTCGTAGTTTGGTAATAGTAATTTTAGGCTAAAAAGTATATTACTAGGATTTTTATTTGGTTTAGCCATAAAAAAAGCAGAAACAATATTGTTTCTGCTTTTTAGTTGCCATTTAAAATGCAATTTTAACTAGTTAAATAATTATAAACACAATTGCTTACAAAGGTTTTATTTACTTTAACGTAGCAGGTAACGCTTGATTTTCAGCCTCGCGTTCACAAGCAAGTTCTTTGAGCTCCGCATTTAAATCCTCAAGTAATTTTGTATCAGATGAAGTTTGGCTACAACTTTTTGCCTCTTCAATTAAAGCTAAACCTTCAGCTTTTAATGCATTGCATTCTGTAATGGTTGCATTTTCGTTTTTTTCAAAAATATCAGCTCTTTTTTCATAATCATCTGCTTTTGCCACTAATTTATCGCCGCAAGTTTCTGATTTTTTACATGCAAAAAATAATGTTCCAGCAATAGTAATAACAGTTGTAATAGTTAATAATTTTTTCTTCATTTTTAATTTTAATAATAATAAGGTTTAATTTACAAGTATATGTTAAAATTTTAAGCCTACATAATAATTAAATTTTTTCTGTTAAAATAATTTAACACAAACATTTTATTATTGCTTTGTTAAAAATAAAATTTATTTAGAAGAACAATTAAGCCTAGCACCTTCGTCAATTAACATTTTAATACTAGGTTCTGAGGCAACTGTAGGGCATTTGCTAACTTTAACTGTTAATGCATCAACTGCTACTTTTAATTCAGCGCATTTTGTTTTAGGACTTACAAGCCAAGCGGCATACAAGATTTGAGCAGCTGAAATATCTGGTGCTAGTTTAGTTGCTAATGTTGCGCATTCGTTAACCTCTTCAGTTTTCTTACAAGCAAAAAATACAATAGAACTTAATAAAACTAATGCTGTAAGTATTAAAGTAATTTTTTTCATTTTTAGGATTTTAAATTTATAAATTTAGTTTATATTACAATTGTAGTTTATATTTTGCATACAACAAAAAAATAGAGTAACATTTTTGTTGTACTATTATGTTTTAATGTAATTAATACTGTTTACATCTAAAAAACCTTCACTTAAAGGTTTAAAATTTCGCCCAATAGGGATATAAAATAGCACTTAAAAAATATTTAGTTCAACGCTTTGTTTATCAATATAAAAATTCTACTTTTGCATTCCTTTTGCGTGGATAAGCTATGTAGTAACCAAAGCAATTGTAAAAACATAAATTTTAAAACATAAATTATTTAAATGCCAACCATTCAACAATTAGTTAGGAAAGGTAGAGTAGCACTGGTAGATAAGAGTAAATCACCAGCATTGGACAGCTGTCCACAGCGAAGAGGCGTATGTACACGTGTATATACTACTACCCCTAAAAAACCAAACTCGGCCATGCGTAAAGTTGCTCGTGTACGTTTAACCAACGGTAAAGAGATTAACGCTTACATACCAGGCGAAGGCCATAACTTACAAGAACACTCTATTGTTTTGGTACGTGGCGGTAAGGTAAAAGATTTACCTGGCGTACGTTACCACATTGTACGTGGTGCATTAGATACTGCTGGCGTAGCTGGCCGTAACCAACGTAGAAGTAAATATGGTACCAAACGCCCTAAACCAGGTCAAGTAGCTGCTGCCCCTACAAAAGGCGGAGCTAAGAAAAAGAAATAATTAAACGGAGGACAAGACAATGAGAAAATCGAAACCAAAAAAGAGAATTATCCTGCCTGACCCAAAGTTTAACGACGTTATGGTAACCAGGTTTGTAAACAATATGATGTACGATGGAAAAAAATCAATCGCATATGATATTTTTTACGGTGCAATTGAAATAGTAGAAACTAAAACCACCGAAAATGGTTTAGAAACCTTTAAAAAGGCATTAAACAATATTATGCCTGGCGTTGAGGTAAAATCTCGCCGTGTGGGTGGTGCCAATTTTCAGGTACCTACCGAAGTAAGGCCCGAACGTAAAATAGCCTTAGGTATGAAATGGCTAATAAGCTACAGCCGTAAACGTGGAGAAAAAACAATGACCGAAAAATTAGCCGGCGAAATAATATCGGCAGCCAAAGGCGAAGGTGCAGCGGTTAAGAAAAAAGAAGACACCCATAAAATGGCTGAAGCTAATAAAGCTTTCTCTCACTTTAGGTTCTAACAAAATAGAGGAGATAGTTTATACATTACACCGATTGTTTATGAAATAATAATCGGTGTAATTATTTAAAGAAATCACAAAAAAAATCCCCAAAATATAATGTCAAGAGATTTAAGATTTACAAGAAACATTGGTATTGCCGCCCATATTGATGCGGGTAAAACCACTACTACCGAACGTATTTTATATTACGCTGGTGTAAGCCACAAAATAGGTGAAGTACACGATGGTGCAGCCACTATGGATTGGATGGCGCAAGAGCAAGAACGTGGTATCACCATTACATCGGCAGCTACCACCGTAAATTGGAAATACCGCAACCAAAATTATCATATTAATATTATTGATACCCCAGGCCACGTAGATTTTACAGTTGAAGTAAACCGCTCGTTACGTGTGTTAGATGGATTGGTGTTTTTGTTTTCGGCGGTTGATGGTGTTGAGCCACAATCAGAAACTAACTGGCGCTTAGCTAATAATTACAACGTATCTCGCATAGGTTTTGTAAACAAAATGGATAGGGCTGGTGCCGATTTTTTAAAAGTGGTAAAACAAGTTAAAGAAATGTTAGGCAGCAATGCTGTACCCTTGCAAATACCCATTGGCAGCGAAGACCAATTTAAAGGTGTGGTTGATTTAATTAACTGGCGTGGTATAGTGTGGAACGAAGAAGACAAAGGTATGACCTTTACAGAAGTACCTATACCAGCAGATTTGGTTGAAGAAGCTACCGAGTGGAGAGAGAAATTATTAGAATCAGTTGCTGATTATGATGAAAGCTTGATGGAGAAATTTTTTGAAGATCCAGAATCTATAACCGAACGTGAAATATTAGACGCTTTACGTAAAGCTGTTTTAGATGCCTCAATTGTACCTATGGTATGTGGTTCATCGTTTAAAAACAAAGGTGTACAAACCATGTTGGATTATGTGATGGAACTATTACCATCGCCCATGGACCAAGAAGGTATTAGAGGTACACACCCCGATACTGGCGAAGAATTATTACGTAAACCCGACGAAAAAGAGCCTTTTGCCGCTTTAGCATTTAAAATTGCTACCGACCCATTTGTAGGCCGTTTATGTTTTATTCGTGTATATTCAGGCAACTTAGAAGCAGGTTCGTACATATACAATGTACGTTCGGGCAACAAAGAGCGTATTTCGCGTATTTTCCAAATGCATGCCAACAAGCAAAACCCTATACCAAATGTAGGTGCTGGTGATATTGCTGCTGTGGTAGGATTTAAGGATATTAAAACAGGCGATACGCTTTGTGAAGAAAAAAATCCAATCATACTTGAGTCGATGAATTTTCCCGACCCAGTTATTGGTTTAGCTATCGAGCCTAAAACACAGGCCGATGTAGATAAAATGGGTATGGCTTTAAATAAACTAGCCGAAGAAGACCCAACATTCCGTGTACATACTGATGAGGATAGTGGACAAACCATTATACAAGGTATGGGCGAGCTACACTTAGATATTTTGATGGACAGGTTAAAACGTGAGTTTAAAGTAGAAGTTAATCAAGGTGCGCCACAAGTAGCTTATAAAGAAGCTATTACAGGCACTGTACAACACCGCGAAACGTACAAAAAACAAACTGGTGGCCGTGGTAAATTTGCCGATATACAAGTTATTATTTCGCCTGTAGAAGATGAAACCAAAATTGGTTTAGAGTTTGTAAACGAAATTTCGGGTGGTTCTATCCCTCGTGAGTTTATACCATCGGTACAAAAAGGGTTCGAAGCCTCGTTATCAAACGGTGTTTTGGCTGGTTACCCTGTAACATCTATGAAAGTACGCTTAATTGATGGTTCGTTCCACGCTGTCGATTCAGATGCTTTATCATTTGAATTAGCTGCTCGTAACGCATTCCGTGAGGCTTTACCAAAATGTAAACCCGTTTTAATGGAGCCTATTATGAAAATAGAGGTATTAACTCCAGAAGAAAACATGGGTGATGTAATGGGCGATTTAAACCGCCGCCGTGGCCAGTTACAAGGTATGGATACTAGGGCTGGTGCACAAGTTATTAAAGCATTAGTGCCACTTTCAGAAATGTTTGGTTATGTAACCCAGTTACGTACCATTACATCGGGTAGGGCAACATCAACTATGGAGTTTAACCATTACGAACCAGCACCAAAAGGTGTACAAGAAGAAGTAGTTGCCAAAGTTAAAGGTGCAAAAGCTAACGCATAATAATTGTTAATGGTTATTTGATAATAATTAATTAACCATTAATAACTAATATAATTAACAATTAAAAAAGCTTGGTTATTAATAGCTCTAACCTTGCTTACACTTAAAACAAATACAATGAGCCAAAGAATTAGAATTAAATTAAAATCGTACGATTACAACTTGGTTGATAAATCGGCAGAGAAGATTGTAAAAACAGTAAAACCTACGGGTGCAGTGGTAAGCGGGCCTATCCCCTTACCTACCGAAAAGAAAATTTTTACCGTTTTACGTTCTCCACACGTAAACAAAAAAGCCCGCGAGCAGTTTCAATTATGCTCTTACAAAAGGTTGTTAGATATTTATAGTGCTTCGGCTAAAACTGTTGATGCGCTTATGAAGCTTGAACTACCTTCGGGTGTAGAAGTTGAAATTAAAGTCTGATAGGTTTTTATTTGATATTAAAAAGCCCTTTTAAATCGTTTTAAAGGGCTTTTTTGTACACCTAAAAACTATGTATATAATGCAACGCTATATTTAATGTGCAATACCATCAACCTTTAAACACAAGGCTTATAATTAATTAAAAGACTAAATATTTGAACTTTTACCTATTAAATATTACAATAATTAAAATGTTAATCGCAAACCCCAATAATTAAATAGTCTTCAAACGAATAATGGAGAACTAAAGAATTAACAAAATTTATGCGTAAACACCTTTGAGGCAAACTATCTATCACCAACAAGTAATTTCAAAGACAAGAAAAAATTAACCAAAACTAAAAGGTATTTACCAGCTATATAACTTTATAAAAGTTAATTTATTTTGCCGTGAAATATAAAAAAAATGGGTAAAGTCTTTATTTAATTAATGTATAACTATCATTCAGTTGAATATTTTTGATGGCGAGATACTTCCTATAAAAATATAATAGCTTTTGGTAAATAATTTTATAACTTTCGGGGCAGCGTAAATTAACCAGACTTATCAGGAAAACATAATTTAGGCTTTATTTGAAAGTAATTTTATAAATTTAACACAATTTGATTTTCACATATCCCCCTACTATAATATTAGCTTAATTACCTATTTATACATTGCCAATTAAGCAACCAAAATCAAAATACTGCAAAAAATAGAATATTAAACACTGTTACATAAAACCTTAACCTATTTCGATACAATGGTAAAAAAATTTAATATACGTGTTTATGGTCTTTTAATTAACGAATACAAGGAAGTATTAGTAAGCGACGAAGAAGAAAAAGGTAAACGCTTTATAAAATTTCCTGGTGGGGGTTTAGAGTTTGGCGAAGGTTTAATAGATGGCTTAAAACGTGAATTTATAGAAGAATGCGCTATGGAGATAGAAATTATAAGGCATTTTTACACCACACATTTTTTTGCAGAATCTATTTTTAACGGCCACCAACTTATTGCTGTTTATTATTTGGTGAAGCCAGTGGGCGATTTTATTGTATCAACCAGTACAGTTCCTTATAATTTTATTAACCCTGTGGGGGATACCAAACAAGCGTTCAGATTTATAGCTTTAAAAGATATTAGCGAAGATGACGTTACTTTTCTTGTAGATAAACATGTTGTAAAATTATTAAAAGCGTTACCAGGCTTCTAATTATTGTCATAATTATTTGATTTAAACTTAATTTAAACATTTTAAATAAATAAACACTATTTTTGATTTTTTTTAAAAACATGATGTACCCAAGCGAAGCCTTATTGCAAAAAGTAGAAAAAGCCTTAGATACTATACGGCCTTATTTGGTAACCGATGGTGGTAATGTTTCTATCGAAGAAATTACGCTAGATAATGTGGTAATTTTACGTTTGCTGGGTTCATGCGAATCATGCCCAATGAGTATTATGACCTTAAAAGCAGGAATAGAACAGGCTATTATGAAAGCAGTACCCGAAATTATAAGGGTTGAAGCTTTAAACTTAACAGCCATCGACGACCCCAATGCTATACTACCAGAAAACATAAGGTAAGCCATATTTGTACTTATTAAAATAGCTTAGCCATAACTTAATATTTTGCTTTAACACAATTTAACCCAGCATTATATAGCCCTGTTGTATTTAATCATAGTTTTGTAACATGTTACGGTATTTATTTTTAAGCATTTTGCTGTTAGGGTTTTCAATCGCTTTTTGCCAACAAAAGCAAAAAAACGTTGTACAATTTTCGGGCGTAGTATATGATGCCGATAGCAACAGTGTAGTTCCTTACGTAAATATTAAAGTAAAAAATAGTAACCAAAATTATAGTGCCAACTATAAAGGTTATTTTTCTTTTGTTTGCCACGATGGCGATAGTTTAATTTTTTCGTCGGTGGGCTATAAAAAAGTAACTATCATTATCCCCAGCCATTTAATCGACCATAAATTTACTGCCATTATTAAACTAAAAACTGATAATATTATGCTACCCATGGTGAGGGTTTTTCCTTGGGCAAGTACCGATGAATTTAAAAAAGATTTTTTAACGATGAAATTTGCTGACGATGATGTAGAAATAGCCCGAAAAAATTTATCTAGCGAAAGCCTCCGATATTTAATATCCTCGTTGCCACGTGATGGAGGCGAAAACCGAGGCTTGAGCTTTAACAACAGCCACAATGCCTTAATTAACAAATCTGGCGTTCAAGTAAACCCATTGCTTAATCCACTGGCCTGGGGAGCACTTATAAATCAAATTAGCGAAGGCGATAAAAGTCGCAAAAAAAATTAGACCATTTAATTTAGCTTTACCTTATTTTGTTTCGATAAAGCAAAAAAACGGTAGGTTTTTTGTGTAAATCCGGGATATTTTTTCGCCAATCGGTTATCGATTTTGATTTTACCATTTCGGTATCGGCCGTTAAGTTAGTTGCTATACAAAGCCGAGTATCAGGCTTACACAGTTTTAATAAACTATCTAAAAACATATTGTTTCTAAAAGGAGTTTCAATAAAAATTTGAGTTTGCCCAATCTTTTCCGATTGTAATTCTAACTCCTTAATTTTCTTGTCTCTATCGGCTTTATCGATAGGTAAGTAACCATAAAAAGCAAAACTTTGCCCATTAAAACCCGATGCCATTAAAGCTAAAAAAATAGAACTAGGCCCCACTAAGGGAACAACTTTTATGTTTCTGCGGTGTGCTTCTGCAACTATATCGGCTCCTGGGTCGGCTATTCCAGGGCATCCTGCTTCGCTCATAAAGCCTACATTATTACCCGCTTCGATGCCTTTTAAATACGCTGTAAGGTTTGGGTTTCGGTTATGTTTGCTGTAATCGTGTATAATTAAATTACTTTGAGGTGTTATTAACCCCGCATTTCTGAGGCATTTACGGGCGGTTTTTTCGTTTTCAACGATGTATTCGTTTATACTGTTGATGGTTTGGTGTAAAAACGAACTTAAAGATTTTCCCTCTGTACCATCGGCAAGTATTACAGGTATTAAATATAAGGTTCCTTTTTCCATGTGAGATATTAGGTATTTTTATTTATACCATTGGTTTACATATAGTTAATAGCAAATAAATATAAAATATACAAGCACATTTTTTAAGGAATTAAAAAATTTTTAGGCTAAAACAACTCACTTCTACCCGTTCATGGCTACCAAAAATTCATCGTTGCTACGGGTACCTTTCATTTGGTTTTGTAAAAATTCCATGGCCTCTTGTGGGTTCATATCAGCAAGGTGGTTTCTTAAAATCCATACACGCTGTAAGGTATCTTTATCTAGCAATAAATCGTCTCGGCGGGTGCTGCTAGCAGTTAAATCAATAGCCGGGAAAATACGTTTGTTCGATAATTTACGGTCTAGTTGTAATTCCATATTACCAGTACCTTTAAATTCTTCAAAAATTACCTCATCCATTTTCGAGCCTGTATCGGTAAGGGCTGTAGCCAATATGGTAAGCGAACCTCCATCTTCGATATTTCGGGCAGCACCAAAAAAACGTTTCGGCTTGTGCAACGCATTAGCATCCACACCGCCCGATAATATTTTACCCGATGCTGGAGCAACGGTATTATAGGCTCTGGCTAAGCGAGTTATCGAATCTAAAAGTATCACTACATCGTGGCCACACTCTACCATTCGCTTGGCTTTTTCCAATACAATATTTGCAATTTTTACGTGTCTATCAGCAGGTTCATCAAAGGTTGATGCTACCACTTCGGCCCTTACGTTTCTCGACATATCGGTTACCTCCTCAGGGCGTTCATCAATCAATAAAATAATTAAATATACTTCGGGGTGGTTGGCCGCAATAGCGTTAGCTACTTCTTTCAATAAATTTGTTTTACCTGTTTTAGGTTGCGCCACTATTAAGCCACGTTGGCCTTTACCTATGGGGGTAAATAAATCCATTATTCGGGTCGAAAAATCCGATGGCTTGGTATATAAATTTAACCGCTCGGTAGGAAATAATGGTGTTAAATAATCAAACGGAACACGGTCGCGTACTTCGGCAGGTATGCGCCCGTTGATAGATTCGACCCTTACCAGCGGAAAATATTTTTCACCTTCTTTAGGGGGCCTAATGCTTCCCCGTACTGTATCGCCTGTTTTTAACCCAAATAATTTTATTTGCGATTGCGATACATAAATATCATCGGGCGAGGATAGGTAATTATAATCCGACGAGCGTAAAAAACCGTAGCCATCGGGCATAATTTCTAGCACACCTTCGTTTACAATTACATTATCAAAATCAAAGGTAGTATCGTTGTTTCTATTGATACGTCCATTATTTGTATGGTTGTTTTTATCGGTATTCGATGTTTTAATTTCTTTTTTTTCTGGTATTTTATTGTTTGCTACTGCAGGGGTATCTGCACTTTCGTTAGTTGTAGGTGTTACAATATTTTCATCTATTACAGGCTCGATATCGGGCAAATCAAACAATTTAACATCATCTAGTGGTACATCGCTACGCTTTTTTTCTACCAACTCGGCTTTAATAGTTCGGGTTCGTTTTTTAGGTTTTGCGTTGGTTTCGGTAATGCTTACCACCGCCAAAGTGTTATCTAAAGTATTTTTTGCAGCTTCTATAAGTGCTTGCTGTTCGGTAATTTTAGCTATTAAATCGGCTTTGCGCAATTCGTCAGCATTTTCAATACCAAAACTTTTTGCAATATCCCGCAGCTCGGAAACGAGCTTATCGTTCAATTCTATTTTATCAGACATTAATTATGAATTATGTTCAAGGAATTTTTTTTATCATTCACCTCTCGCTCGGTAAGCTTAATCTTGATTTTTTTCTGAGAAATTTATTAGAAAACTGTAAGCGATAATCGAAGATGATTTAAGATTATGTTGCAATTTTATACAAATTATTATTAGCATCAAAATTTTTAAATAAATATTTCGCCATAAAAATTATTAAATTTTACCAACTTTGTTTATTCAACACTTTAAGTTATATGAACCGCCAACAACTTATTAACCAAATAAAGCTAAAAAAAACTTTTTTATGTGTAGGCCTCGATACCCACATTAATAAAATACCCCCGCATTTATTAACCCAGCCTAACCCCGTATTGGCATTTAACAAACAAATAATAGATGCCACACACGATTTATGTATTGCCTATAAAATAAATACCGCTTTTTACGAATGCCAAGGCATACAAGGTTGGCAAACCCTGATAGACACCTTAAATTATATCCCTAAAAATATTTTTACCATTGCCGATGCCAAACGAGGCGATATTGGCAATACAGCAAGCATGTATGCCCAAGCTTTTTTTGATAAGCAAGCTTCAGGCATGAGTTTTGATGCCGTAACCGTAGCCCCTTACATGGGTGCCGATAGTGTAAAACCTTTTTTGGCTTTCGCCGATAAATGGACGATTTTACTAGCCCTAACATCCAACGAAAGTGGTAAAAATTTTCAACGGATTAAAAACGAAGATGGCTTTTTGTACCAACAAGTAATAACCCAGGCCAACCAATGGGCCACTGCCGAACAGCTTATGTATGTAGTAGGTGCTACCCAAGGCCAAGCATTTAAGGATATTAGAAAAATAGCACCGCATCATTTTTTACTTGTACCGGGCGTGGGCGAGCAAGGTGGTAGCCTAACCGATGTATGTACCTATGGGCTTAACGCCGATTGTGGCTTGATAGTAAACTCATCGCGTGGTATTATTTACGCTGGGGCGGATGAAAATTTTGCCAACGCAGCCAGAAACGAAGCTTTAAAAATACAGCAACAAATGGAGGTGGAGCTGGGTAGGATTTTTGATTGATAACTATCACCATCGAAATGGTTTTCAACCGCTGTTGAGGTAACCTTGCCAACGATCTTTTTCAGACCTTGGCAACGGTTAATGCATAATATTCCATAATCATCGGATAATAATATTTTTGATTTTTGAAACGGGTTTTTTTAAGTGATTTGAGGTGTAGATTTAAAAATGGCATATAACTGAATTAAAAACTTAGGCAAGGGCGCTTGACCGATACGAAATAAAAGCAGGAAATAATTTAACAACTTTTGAGTTTTTAAGCGAAGGTAAAAATGGGCAAATTTTGAAAATAATTCAATTTCAACAAATGAACCTTGATAACCTTTAAAACCTAGCTTTTGGCGACAAAGACTTAAAAACAGGTAAAATTGATGATAAGGTAGTTACAGATAATGGTGATTCGGAAAAGTACTTGCTACGGTTGTATCTGCAATTTATGTTTTCGCAAATCGTTATCCCTATAGTTGGATTTATGCAACAGGAAGTACCGCATCAAGAACACGACTGTATAGAATGGGAATAAACAAATATTATGAGATTGTTGTTAACGATTTTGAAATAATGGGAGAATATAAAAATGAGTGGGAAAATTATATGTTTGGCAAAGATTATCAAGCATTTGCCGTTCATAGAAAAAATACTAAATTTGAATTATGAAATCAATCTTAGAATTAAACGAAACAAAAGTACCAGCGGTAAAAATTGACCCAACGTTAAATAAGTATGATAAAATTGTGCTTTTCCCAGAGAAACTCGCAAAAGCAAATGATATGCTTAAAAACTCCAATTTTACCGAAGTTTTGGGTGCTAAGCAAAAGGGTTATAGTTGAGTTTTACTTAATATTTGTGCAATAACCAATGCTTAAAAAATAACCATACAATATTTACTCAGTCTTTACCATCCACAAGGCTTTCGACCGTTGTCGAAGTTTCGCCTTGCCAACGGTCTTTTTTCAGACCTTAACGGTAGATTTTCAACCGTTATAGTGTACCTTCTACAAGGTTTTCAACCGCTGTTGATGTAACTTGTTTAAAAACAATAACATATATAAAAATGAACCTACAAAACAAACTCATTATTATAACTGGTGCAAGTAGTGGTATAGGCTTAGCCTGCGCCCACGAGTGTGCCAAACGGGGGGCAAATTTAGTTTTGGCTGCCCGCCAATATGTTAAAATATGCGAAATTGCCAATAGCCTACAATCCCAGTATGGCATAAAAGCCTTAGCCGTACAAACCGATGTAGCTAGTGAGACCGATTGTGAGCAATTGATAAAGCAAAGCATGTATACTTTTGGTAAAATAGATGTATTAATAAATAATGCAGGTATAAGTATGCGGGCTTTATTTGCAAGTTTAGATTTAGATGTGCTACGTAAAGTAATGGATATTAACTTTTGGGGAACTGTGTATTGTACCAAATATGCCTTGCCACATTTATTAGAAAGCAAAGGGACTTTGGTTGCGGTATCGTCCATAGCTGGTTTTAAAGGCTTGCCTGGCCGTACTGGTTATTCGGCATCAAAATTTGCTATCAATGGTTTTTTAGAATCGTTACGGATAGAAAACCTAAAAACAGGCTTAAACGTAATGCTTGCCTGCCCAGGTTTTACAGCATCAAATATCCGCAATGTAGCCCTTAATAGCCAAGCACAATCGCAGGGCGAAAGTAGTATGGACGAAGATAAGATGATGACAGCCACACAAGTAGCAGCTATAATTTTAGATGGAGTACAACACCATAAACGCCAATTAATAATTACAGGGCAAGGTAAACTTACCGTTTTTATGCAAAAGTTTTTTCCTTCGTTATTGGATAAACTGGTGTATAATCATTTTAAAAAAGAAAAAGATCCTTTAATTACATAGGCTTTAATGCCAAAAAAATCTCACCAAAAAAAATAAATATATGAAATGGAAAACCTTATCGTCAGAATACATCGTAAAAAAACCTTGGGCAACACTACGTGTAGATAACTGCGAGCTACCCGATGGACGCATAGCCAACGAATATTATGTGTTAGAATACCCAAACTGGGCAAATGCCGTTGCCATAACCGAAAGTGGAGAAATGATAATGGTACGCCAATACCGCCATAGCGGAGGCATAACATCGCTAGAAATACCTGGCGGCGTGATAGAAAATGGCGAAGAACCCGTAAAAGCCATAGAGCGAGAATTATTAGAAGAAACTGGTTACGCTTTCGATAAATTAGAGTTAATATCAACCGTTTACCCAAACCCCGCTACATCTAACAACGTATGTTTTTGTTACTTAGCCACAGGCGGAAAAAAAGTACAAGCACAAAGCCTTGATGAACACGAAGATATTTCGGTAGAACTTTTTAGCATCGAAACAGTAAAACAAATGTTACTTAATAACCAAATACCGCAATCGCTGCATACTACTGGCTTGTTTTACGCATTTTTAAAAATAGGTGAAATAAAAGGGTAGTATTTTTACTATAAGTTAATGTGCAGATGTAAAACAAAAGCCCGATAATTGCTTAAAGCAGTTTTTACACCTTAAGCAACTGCATTAAATTTTATATTTGTAAAAAACTGCTGTTTTATCCTAAAATTAATGATTTCACTTGCCAACCCACATCAACGAAAGTTTAAAAACCTTAGGGTAAGCCTTACCGACGTTTGCAACCTTAATTGTGTTTATTGCACCTTAGGTAACGATGATGAAATAAATGCCGACCACAGACCACAACAACCCGCTAGTTTTTTTATCAAACTAGTGGCAAAATTGCACAAACAATTACACCTTGATAGCATCCGCTTAACCGGCGGCGAACCACTTTTATACCGCCACTTGTCCGATTTAATTGAAGGATTAAAGCAATTAAATATCAATGATATTAACCTAACTAGTAATGGTTTTTTGCTGGCTAGGCATGCACTAATGCTAAAAAAAGCTGGCTTAAAAGCCATCAATATTTCGTTAGACGCTATTGATGAAGAATTATTTTTTAAAATTACTAAGCGCAAAAATGTAACCCGTGTAGTAGCAGGTATTGATACCGCATTACAAAACGGCTTAACCGTAAAACTTAACACTGTAATAATGAAAGGTATAAACGAAAATCAAATTTTACCCCTCCTTGATTTCGCATTTTCTCGAAACATACCCATTCGATTTTTGGAAGTTATGGCAATGGGGCATTTATATCAAAATGTAAATCAACATTTTGTAAGCCAACAGCAAATTTTAGATACCATTGCCACCAAACACACTTTTAGCACTATGGTTAGAAAAACATCGGCAACAGCCCAATACTGGCTTACAAACAAGGGACAAACTTTTGGCATTATTGCCAACGAAACTGCCCCTTTTTGCCACGATTGCAACCGATTACGCCTTGATGCTAAAGGAAATATATACGGCTGCCTTAGTAATAATAACCCTATTGCTATTGGTATTGAAATGCAACCGAACATATTGGCACAAAAACTGCATGAAGCTATGCAGCAAAAACAAGCTTATAAATTTGCTGGTAGCCAGTTAAGTATGTTGGAAATAGGCGGATAAAAGTAATTTATTGTAATTTATCAGGTTTTGAGAACCTTAAAAAAAAGTGCTTTAATGTTTATTTAAAGCACTTTTTTGTTTAAGGTATTGGCGGAGAGTTAGGGATTCGAACCCCAGGACCCTTTAACAAGTCAACAGTTTTCAAGACTGCCGCAATCGACCGCTCTGCCAACTCTCCGCCGCAAAAGTACAAAAGCGATTGATTGTGGCAAATTAATTTTACACTTTTTGTTTAAAAAATTAACATTCAACAGATTAAAAAGTAGAATATTTTTTTCTATAAATCAAAGGTGAACTTTTAGTATCAAAAGTTTTTTTGCTAATACGCTAATTTATAGCCAATTTTACTAGCCAACTAAAATTAATTATCATGCGTGTATGTATAGCGTTTACTTTTTTAATATTGCTTGTACGTTGTAAAACCGAAGCATTAAAGCCCGAAATTATAGCACCATTACCTAAGCCTAATGTAAAAAACTATACTTACTTGGCCTTAGGCGATTCGTACATGGCATCAAACCCTAGTGGCCTGCGCAGCGGATTCCCCTATAAACTAACCGATACACTAAAAAAAGAAGGGCTAAGCATTAGCCCGACCATTATTGCACAATTTGGTTGGACAAGCAGCGATTTATACCATGCCATCCTATCAAGAAACATTAATACCCAAAAATATGACGCAATAACCTTATGTATTGGTGTAAATAATCATTATCAAATGCTAGATACTGGCTTATATAGGCATGATTTTAGAAAAATAATAAACGCCTGCTTAAATAGTGTAAACGGCGAAGCTAAAAAAATATTTGTTTTAAGCATACCAGATTGGAGTGTAACCCAATTTGCAAAAACAGACAACCGAACTCCCGAACAAATAGCCCGGGAAATAATCGATTTTAACGCTATTAACGCCGATGAAGCCACAAAGGCAAAGGTTAATTATATAAACATTACTACAATATCGCGAGAAGCGAAAACCGATATTGCCTTAATATCTAAAGATACCTTACACCCATCCGAAAAAATGCACAACAAATGGGTGAGGATAGTATATCCATTTATTATTACAGCATTTAATTAATTGCCGCTAAAAAACTGTTACTTTTTATAGTCAACAACTATACTTTACTACACCAATTGCCCAACATTTCTTTTCCATATTCGGTTAGTACCGATTCGGGATGAAACTGAACACCTCTAACATCGTGGCTTGTGTGCCTAAGAGCCATCATAACTCCTTTATCATCTTCGGCGGTAATTTCTATACAAGATGGCAAATTTTCGGGTTGTACAGCCCATGAATGGTAACGCCCAACCTTAAACTGTGAAGGCAAAGCATTAAAAAGTATTTCGTTTTTTACAACATTAATATTGGTGGCGGTACCATGTATTGGTTTTGCTAGGTTATACAGTTCGCCACCATAAACTTCGGCAATAGCCTGGTGCCCAAGGCATATACCCAATATGCTTTTATTTTGACCGTATTGTTTAATTACATCTAACAGTAAGCCCGCTTCCGACGGAATGCCTGGCCCTGGCGATAGCAAAATTTTATCGTAAGCGTCCACATCGGCTAGGGCAAATTTATCGTTACGCCATACATCGGCTTGCAAGCCTAACTCATTAATTAAGTGTACCAGGTTGTAGGTAAACGAATCGTAATTATCTATTACTAATATATTTTTCATTTTATTATTTCTATTGAGGCTAAAATTATACCGTTTCGGCCATTGTTAATGCGTTACGCAAGGCGGCAATTTTGTTTTTTACTTCGTTTAGTTCGCTTACAGGGTCTGAGTAAGCAACCACGCCCGCACCTGCTTGGTAATGCAATACATTGTTTTTGCTAAGGAACGAGCGTATCATAATGGCGTGGTTAAAATCGCCATTAAAACCTAAAAAACCTATTGCACCGCTATAAAAACTGCGTTTTTGGTTTTCGTACTGGTCTATCAATTGCATGGCCCTATACTTGGGTGCGCCACTTAATGTACCGGCGGGGAAGGTATCGGCCACAATATTAAAAGGATTTACGCCTGGCATTATGCAGCCTTCTACTTTTGAAACCAAATGAATAAGGTGCGAGTAATATTGTACTTCTTTGTAAGCTTTAACATGTACATGGTTACAATGGCGGCTTAAATCGTTACGGGCTAGGTCGACTAGCATTACGTGTTCGGCCGATTCTTTGGGGTCTTGTTCTAACTTTTCGGCTAATAATTTATCTTCAACATCGTTGCCTGTACGCTTAAAAGTTCCTGCAATAGGGTAAATTGTGGCTATATTGTTTTTTATAGTGAGCTGCGCCTCGGGCGATGAACCAAAAATTTTAAACCCACCATAATCAAAATAAAACAAATAAGGCGATGGGTTTATAGACCGTAAAGCCCTATAAACATTAAATTCGTCGCCCGTAAAAGCGGTTGCAAAAGCCCGTGATGGCACAATTTGAAAAACATCGCCACGGTAAACATGTTTTTTCATCGTTTCTACAAGGGTAATAAACCCTTCATCGCTTAGGTTTGATGTTTCTTGGCCGCTAACTTTAAAGCTATATTCGGGAAAGTTTTTATTGTTTATAAGGTATTCTATTTTATCTAAGCCATGGCTTTCGGTTTCGTATTCGCTTTGGTTTTTTACAATATACAGCTCGTTTTTAAAATGGTCAATCGCTATAATATACCTGTACACGTGGTACTGCATTGTGGGTATGCTGCGGGTATCGGCAACATCTTTTTTAAGTACGATATCTTCAAAATGCTCCACCGCTTCGTGGGTAAAGTAGCCAAATAGCCCATCGGTAATAAACTTTAAATGGGTATCGGCATCGGTTTTAAACGCCGCCTGAAACTGGCTTATTTCATCAATTAAAACAAATTCACCTGCGTTTAAGGTTTCTTTTTTACCATCGGGATAATATTTTTTTAGGTTTTGGTTTTCGAGTTTTATGCCTGCAATAGGGTCGCAGCAGATATAGCTCATGCTGTTTTCGCGGCTATGGTAATCCGAACTTTCGAGCAATAAACTATTAGGGAAAACATCGCGAAGACGCAAATAAATACTTACTGGCGTGGTGGTATCGGCCAGCATTTTTTTATATATAACTTTAAATTTGTAGGGTTTCATTTTTTAAAATTGTGTTGTTGTAAGTTTTTTTATTGGGGCTGGGCATAAAAAAACCCAACGGATTTTAAGCGTCGGGCTGTATTTTTAGGATTATAAGATTGATTGAGTTTAAGCTAAAAATTAAAATACATATACCGATGCTGCGCTACTATAACGCCACCAACTAAATGTATTTGTATATTTTATCATATGGCAACAAAATTATAAAGAAAATTGAATATGCAAAATTTTAAATTTATTGGCTACCTAGCAGTGGCCTACCGCTTTGTAAAATTGCCACTACAATAACAATCAGTGCAAGCGTAAAATAAATGGCTATGGTGCGGTGTTTTAGTACATCTGTTACCGCTTTTTTTGATTTGGCGTGGCCAATGGTTATAAGCACCATGGCCAGTAGCATCATAACTACGTGTTCTAAAGCCCAGTAACGTAGTGTTTGGTTTTTCATGGCTTCGCCCCAATTGTTCATGGCTACTTGGGTAATGTTGCTTAAAAAGTATAAAACTATACCGCCTAAAACTTGTGTGTGTACCGATATCATGGCAAATAAATTTACCCTACGGTTGCCCTCGAAGTATTTTTTATTACCCAGCCAGCCCATAAATGCGCCAATAATAGCGGTTAAAACCAGTAATAAAACTACGTAACGAAAGCCCGAGTGCAAGTGTTTGATAAAGTTGTACATATTTATTTTTTAAGATGGTTCAAATATATAAAATTTGTTTGGCGTATTTTAATACGGTTTTTTTTGTAATCTCTTTTTCTAAACCGATGCGTAAAATACAAGGCAAGCCCGAGTGGTTTAAAATAAAGTTTTCGGTTTCGGGTACACGTTCGCCATTAAAAATTATACCCTTTACGGGGATGTTTCGGCTTTTTAATAGCTCGATAGATAATAAAGTGTGGTTAATGCTGCCCAAATAATTTTGGCTTACAAGTATTACTTCTACATTAAGTTGGGCTATTAAATCTATCACCAAATTGGTGTTATTTAAAGGTACCATAAGGCCACCAGCACCTTCAATAACTAAATTATTAGGGGATTGAGGGAGTTTAAAATCACTTAATTTTATTTCGATACCATCAATTTTTGCGGCTGCATGTGGCGATGCTGGCGTATTAAGGCGGTAGGCTTCGGGGTAAAAAATTGTTTTTGTGTTGCTAATTAATGCTTTTACGGTGTGGGTATCGGTTTGGTGCAGGTCGCCAGCTTGCACAGGTTTCCAATAATGGGCTTGTAGGGCCTCGGTTACAATTGCCGATGCAATGGTTTTACCTACATTAGTACCTATACCTGTGATAAAATATTTTTGTGCTTGCAATGAATTTTGAGTTTAACTAACGTAATAGTTTGTTTTATAATTTTCATTAAAAATTAAAAAAAGAAAAAATATTTTTGTATTATGAAAGTTACAATTATCTAATTACTTACTCAAATACATCGATTTATCTTTGTACAAAGTTATAAAATAAGGGTCATGTAAATCCTCAATAAAACGGATGGCTTCGCCGGTTGATTTCATTTCGGGGCCTAACTCTTTGTTTACTTCTGGGAATTTATCGTACGAAAACACTGGTTCTTTTATAGCAAAGCCTTTTAGCTTGCGCTCGATGGTAAAATCTTTTATTTTTTTGGTGCCTAGCATTACTTTGGCAGCAATGTTTATGTAGGCTACATCGTAAGCCTTGGCAATAAATGGTACGGTACGCGATGCCCTTGGGTTGGCTTCTATTACATACACTTCTTCGTTTTTAATGGCAAACTGCATGTTCATTAAACCTCTAATATCTAAGGCTCGGGCAATTTTTTCGGTGTATTGCTCCATTTTTTCAATCACGCTGGCCGATAAGTTGAAAGGTGGAAGTACCGCACTAGAATCTCCCGAATGGATACCCGCTGGCTCTATATGCTCCATTAAACCAATAATATGCACCTCATCGCCATCAAAAATACAGTCCGACTCTGCTTCTTCGGCCCTATCTAAAAAATGATCAATCAAAACCCGATTGCCTGGCAACACGCCCAGTAATTTTACTACTGCTTTTTCTAAATCTTCATCGTTAATTACAATGCTCATGCCTTGCCCACCAAGCACATAGCTAGGGCGCACCAATACAGGGTAACCCACTTTTTGCGCTACTTCAATTGCTTCTTCGGCGGTTTCGGCAACGCCATATTTGGGGTAAGGGATGTTTAAATCTTTCAATAAATCCGAAAACCTACCACGGTCTTCGGCAATATCCATATTTTTGTAGCTGGTGCCAATAATTTTTATACCGCTTTGGTACAGTTTTTCGGCCATTTTTAAAGCCGTTTGCCCGCCCAGTTGTACAATTACGCCTTCGGGTTGCTCAAGGTCTATAATCTCGCGTACGTGTTCCCAAAATACGGGTTCAAAATATAGCTTATCGGCCATATTAAAATCGGTAGAAACGGTTTCGGGGTTACAGTTTACCATTATCGATTCAAAGCCTTCTTCTTTAGCGGCAAGCAATCCGTGTACACACGAATAATCAAACTCTATCCCTTGGCCAATGCGGTTTGGCCCCGAGCCTAGTACAATAATTTTCTTTTTGGGCGATGGGATAGATTCGTTTTCGCCTTCGTAAGTCGAGTAATAATACGGTGTTTTTGCGGGGAACTCGGCAGCGCAAGTATCCACCATTTTGTATACGCGGCGCAAGCCTAATTCTTTTCTTTTGTTATATACCTCGTCTTCGCTGGTATTGCCTAATACGTAGGCTATTTGCACATCCGAAAATCCTTTTTGTTTTAGGGTTAATAAAAAATCTTTGGGTATATTGTTTATGGTATAGCGTTTTAGTTCTTGTTCTAAGGTTACCATTTCTTGTATTTGTAACAAAAACCATTTATCTATTTTGGTAACTTTACGTACCGATTCGATGGGTACGCCCATGCTTAATGCATCTTTTAAAGCAAATAAACGGTCCCAACTTGGGTGTTCTAGCTTTTGCATTACCTCATCAATATTGCGGTAGTGTTTACCATCGGCCCCAAGGCCAGCCCTACCAATTTCTAAACTCTGGCAAGCTTTTTGTAACGCCTCGGAGAAAGAACGGCCAATACCCATTACCTCACCTACCGATTTCATTTGCAAGCCCAGTTCGGTATTTGCACCTTTAAATTTATCGAAATTCCAACGGGGTATTTTTACAATTACGTAATCTAAAGTAGGTTCAAAGTAGGCAGAGGTGGTTTTGGTAATCTGATTTTCGAGCTCATCTAAGTTATAACCAATGGCCAATTTAGCGGCAATTTTTGCAATGGGGTAACCTGTAGCTTTTGAGGCTAAGGCCGATGAACGAGATACACGAGGGTTAATTTCTATGGCAATAATATCGTCGTTGGCAGGGTTTACCGAAAACTGTACGTTACAGCCGCCGGCAAAATTACCTATGGCCTGCATCATTTTTATAGCTTGGTTGCGCATATCTTGGTAGCAACGGTCGCTTAGTGTCATGGCTGGGGCAACGGTAATGCTATCGCCGGTGTGTATGCCCATAGGGTCAAAATTTTCGATAGAGCAAATAATAATTACATTGTCTTTGCTATCGCGAAGCAACTCTAACTCGTATTCTTTCCATCCTATAACGGCTTGCTCTACCAATACTTCGTGGGTAGGCGAAGCCGTTAAACCACGGGTAAGGGCGCCATCAAAGTCATCTTTTTTGTGTACAAAACCACCGCCCGAGCCACCTAAAGTATATGACGGACGAATAACCAGCGGAAAGCCAATTTTTTGTGCGGCCTCTTTACCCTCTAAAAACGAATTGGCAATTTGCGATGGCGCAACCCCTACCCCAATATCTACCATCAATTGCCTAAACTCTTCGCGATTTTCGGTTTTTTCTATCGCATCAATATCTACGCCAATAATTTGTACACCGTGTTTTTTCCATACACCACGTTCGTCGGCCTCTTTACATAAGTTTAAAGCCGTTTGCCCGCCCATGGTGGGTAACACTGCATCTATTTTACGCTCTAGTAAAATTTTTTCGATACTGGCAACAGTTAAAGGCCACAGGTACACATTATCGCCAATAAGCTTATCGGTCATGATGGTGGCTGGGTTCGAGTTTATAATAGATACCTCGATGCCTTCTTCTTTTAAAGATAAGGCGGCTTGTGAGCCCGAGTAATCAAATTCGCAAGCTTGACCGATAATAATGGGACCCGAACCTATAATAAGAACAGATTTTATGGAAGTATTTTTTGGCATACGTGTGTATTAATGTTGGGCTTTGGTGTTATACATTTAAGAAAACCACATTTTATAGTTTGGGAGGCAAAGTTATAAGAATTGAGGTATTTTTTTTAGGAATTTTTTGGGGAACTTTACGAGCAGTACACTTAAAGCAACATCAATTTGTTAACCCACCGTTTAATTTATTATCATCAACCAAATTAAAAATTTCGGATAAAAATTTAAAGCTTATTTTAACATAAAATAATTTGCTCAAATAAATAAAAATGGTTAATTTGATATCAACATAAAATCCCTAAAATTGCACCATATATTAAACTATACTTACAGCTGTATTAAGCTAATTTTTTAATGTCATTATCCGATTTTTTTTCGCCAGTAAATGTAACCGATTTTACACCTAAAAATGGTTTTTATAGTTGCCAGTTAGGTGCAGTAATTCACAGCTATAAAACCGATTTTCCGGAACTTGAAAGTAACAAATTTACCCTAGCCATTTTTGGGGTAAAGGATGATAGAGGCACCATAAATAACCAAGGATGTGGGCTTGGAGCCGATTATGTGCGTTCAAAATTATACTCATTAAACGAATCGAACGTTAAAACCAGCATCGTTGATTTAGGTAATATACTTCCAGGCCATCAACTTAGCGATACCTACATTGCCGTTAAAACCGTTGTGGCCGAATTGATAAAACTAAACATTGTACCTATTATATTGGGTGGCAGCCACGATATTACCTACGCTCAATACCTTGCTTATGAGACTTTAGAGCAAAATGTGGATTTGGTAGTTATTGATTCTTATTTTGATATGGATGAAAACCAAAACCAAAATTTGGAAACAAATTCAGTAGCATATCTTAATAAAATATTTTTACATGAACCTAATTATTTGTTCAACTTTAGTAATATTGGCTACCAAACATATTTTGTAAGCCAAGATAGCTTACGCACTATGGATAAGTTGTTTTTTGATGCACAACGATTGGGCGAAGTAAGTGGTATGGTACACCTTGCCGAGCCCACCATACGCAATGCCAACATGTTAAGTTTTGATATTAATAGCGTAAAAGCTGCCGATGCTATGGGTAATGCAAACGCAAACCCGAATGGATTTTATGCCCACGAAGCCTGCCAACTGTGTAAATATGCGGGTTATAACGATAAGCTAACATCAATAGGTTTTTACGAATTTAACCCTGCTTACGATACCAATGGACAAACGGCAATGCTACTAGCTCAAATGATTTGGTGTTTTATAGATGGCTTTTATAGCCGAAAAAATGATATTCCGCTACTACACAAGTCGGATTATGTAACTTACAAAACCAGTTTAAAAACCGATGTACACGAACTTATATTTGTTAAAAGTAAAAAAACCAATCGGTGGTGGATGCAAGTACCATACCCTCATACAGTGTCCAAAAACGAACGTTTCCATTTGGTACCCTGCCATTATAACGATTACCAGTTGGCCTTAAAAGGCGAAATGCCAAATTTGTGGTGGCGTACTTATCAAAAATTAAATTAACGTAATTATGAAAAAAAAAATCTTTCTAATCATTGCTTTACTGCCTTATGTTTTACTTGCACAAAACAATTTTAACCTAAGCATACAATCTAAAAACGTATCGGCCAAAGCTAAAATGTATTTGGCTTATCAAGAAAACGGGGCGCAGCAAATAGCAAGTTCCAAAATCGAAAAAGATATTTTTAAATTTGATTTAAAACTAATTGAGCCTTCGTTTGCGGTTTTAATTTTAGATGCCCAAGGCAACCTAAGTGCCGAAGAGGCATTTAAAAAAGATGCTTTTCGTTTATTTATAGAGCCTTCAAAAATGGATGCTTTTTTTAAAGATTCGGTAAAATTTGCCACGGTAAGCAATTCAATAATACAAAATGAGTATATACAATTTAACAATTATACCCTCCCATTTGATAAGCAGCTATACGCACTCGAACAAGAGTTTACCAAACTACCGCAAGATAAAAAAGCCGATACCGCAGTAAATAACTCGCTTAAAACAAGGTTTTTAGATATTAGCCAGCAGCGTAAAACTTTAATAAAACAGTTTTTTAACGATTACCCTAACTCGTACATTAGTTTATTTATGCTTAACAGCGAGTTTGGTGGCGATAAAATGGATTTAACTATTTTCGAGCCTTTATTTAATAATTTAAGTAAAAAAGTTAAAAATACTGGTTTAGGTAAATACATTAACGAGCAGATAAATGCCAATAAATACACATCGATAGGTAGTATAGCTCCCGATTTTACACAACAAACGCCCGAAGGCAAAGAAATAAAACTTTCGGATTTTAGAGGTAAATATATACTGCTTGATTTTTGGGCTTCGTGGTGCGGCCCATGTAGGCAAGAAAATCCTGCGGTAGTAAGCGCATTTCAAAAATTTAAAAATAAAAACTTTACCGTTTTGGGCGTTTCGCTCGATAAAGCCAAAGCTCCTTGGGTAAAAGCAATTGCCGATGATGGCTTGGCTTGGGCGCATGTATCGAGTCTCAATTATTTTTATGGTAAAGAGGTGGTGTTGTATGGCATAAAAAGCATCCCACAAAATTTTTTAATAAGCCCTGATGGCAAAATTATTGCTAAAAATTTAAGAGGCGACGAACTAAAAAGTAAACTTGAAGAAATTTTAGGTAAATAAAAAAGTAGCATAGAGGTAAAAAAACTAAGAAACATAGACATTAAAAAAATTAAATTTACCTTTTGAATAAGTACAAAAACTACAAGCAAAAAAATTAAACTTTCTTAAATGATCAAAAAACACTTACCAAACATTTTAACTTGTGCTAACCTTTTAACTGGTTGTGTGGGCGTTGTACATGCTTTTAAAGGCAACCTTAAATTGATGGTATTTTTTGTTTTAGCATGTAGCATTTTTGATTTTTTTGATGGCTTTACTGCCAGAATACTAAATGTAAAATCGGATATTGGTAAAGAGTTGGATAGCCTAGCCGATGTAATAAGTTTTGGTTTTTTGCCAAGTGTACTTTTTTATCAACTGCTATTACAAAACCACGAATCACCTGATTGGTTGCCTTATTTTGGGTTTTTTATAATAGTATTTTCGGCATTAAGGCTAGCCAAGTTTAACATTGATAGCCGGCAATCCGAAAATTTTATAGGTTTAAACACCCCTACAAATGCATTTTTTGTAGTATCCTTACCCTATCTTATTGCTGATTTCGAATTTGTAAGTAAGCCTTATTTTTTATTGGTTTTAATACTGGTTTTAAGCTATTTGTTGGTAAGTAATATCAAGTTATTTAGTTTAAAATTATGCTCAACCAGTTGGCAAGCCAATAAATACAAATACATTTTTTTAATTTGTTCGGCAGTTTCCTTATCATTTCTTATGTTTGCGGCAGTACCCATTATTTTAATTTTATACTTCGTTTTTTCACAACTACATTTTAAATACCAAACATGAAATTTTTAGCAGCCATAAATGTAATGCCCCTTAAAGAAATATTAGACCCTCAAGGCAAAGCCGTTACAGGAAGTATGAAAAACTTAGGTTTACCCGAAATTCAAAATGTACGCATAGGTCGCCACATTACCCTCGAAATTGAAGCCGAAACCGAAACTTTAGCTTGTAAAAAAGTAGAACTAGCTTGTAAAAACTTATTGGCCAACATGATAATGGAAAACTTCACTTTTCAATTAAAAATAATTTAAAATTCAAAAAGCTTTAATAGCGTTTTAAGACACGGTTTACAGCCCACAATTTGTGTACAACCTCAACCTCCAAAATCTAAAAAGTATCTTTTTCGTATCTTAATCTTGTATAAAGAAAATCTAATACAGGCAAAATGCTAAGTAGTTTTTTTTCAATTTCTTTAATTTGAGTGCCCGATTGGGCGTAATTTTCTATCTTAGTAAAACTATCTTTAATGCTATGCAAGCCAAACATGGTAAATGTTGGTTTAATTTTGTGTGCAATTTGAGAAATATGTTGATAGTTTTTTTCTACTATGGCTTTTTGGATAGACGTAATTTGTGGAGGTGTTTGGCTTAAAAACATATCTATCATTTCATCCATAAATTCTTTATCGCCATCGGCAATGGTTGCCAAATATTCTAAATTAAATTCTGGTAGTAAGTTATCATTCATCAGCTTGTCAAAAAATAATTTTAAAAACTTCTAATTCATCATTACAAAGTAAACATAATTCGTTCATATTTTTACCTAATACTGGATGTATAAATTGTGGTGCAATTTCGTTAAGTGGCAATAAGGCAAATTTACGATTATGCAGAAGCGGATGCGGTATAGTAAGCTTATCGTCGTTTACAAGCAAATCATTATAAAAAAGTATGTCAATATCCATTGTGCGGGCACCCCATTTTTCGAGCCGTTGGCGCTTAAAATAATTTTCAATCTCAAAAATTTGGGCTAAAATATCGTGTGGTTTTAATGTGCTGTGGCATATAACTAACTGGTTTAAAAAATTAGGTTGTTCTTTGTTTCCCCATGCAGCACTTTCATATACACTCGAATAGCTATTAACTATACCTACTTTTTTGGTTAGCATTGTAATAGCAATCGATATATTTTGTAATTTATTTCCTAAATTACAGCCAAGCAATAAAAAAACCTTATTCATATAAGTAACAATGGCATTAAATGTAGGTCTTAATTTTATATTTGTGCTAATATATTTTTATTTATAGTTCAGTATGAAACAATTTTTCAAGTTTGTTTTTGCCTCCATGTTTGGCGTATTTTTGTCGCTTATTTTATTTGTTATTTTGTTTTCGGCTATAATTTTTGGTGCTTTAGAAAGCAACAACGAAAAAATAGAAATTAGTGAAAATACTATTTTACATCTTAACCTTAACTACCCTGTTGTTGAACGTACAGAAGATAACCCTTTAAACGACCTTAACTTTGGCCCATTTAAATCACAAAAAACTATTGGTTTAAATGATATTTTAAAAAGTATTAGCAATGCCGCTACCGATGAAAATATAGCTGGTATATACCTAGATGCTACTTATTTAATGGCAGGTATGGCCACTACCGAAGAAATAAGAAATGCCTTAATTAAGTTTAAAAAATCAGGAAAGTTTATAGTTGCGTACAGCGAAGTATATAGCCAAAAAGCCTATTACTTAGTTTCGGTAGCCGATAAAATATACCTTAACCCACAAGGTGCTTTAGAAATTAAAGGCTTAAGCAGCAACAATATGTTTTTTAAGGGTGCTTTAGATAAGCTCGAAATTGAGGCTCAAGTAATTAAAGTAGGTACTTTTAAAAGTGCGGTTGAGCCTTTTATTTTAGATAAAATGAGCGATGCAAATAAGCTACAAACAACATCGCTATTAAATGCAATCTACTCAAATTTTATAACCCAAATTGCCCTAAGCCGTAAACTTAATGCCGATTCGGTTAAAAGCATTGCCTATAACTTAAAGGTTCGTAGCCCTCAAGATGCTTTAAAATTTAAATTGGTAGATGGCCTAAGGTATAAAGACGAAGTATTAGACGAACTAAAAGACAAATGTGATATAGATAAAGATAAAAATTTAACAACTGTAAGTGTGCAAGATTATGCCGGTACAGTAACTTCTGAAAACGAAGAAGTAAGCGATAAAATAGCGGTTATATATGCCAATGGCGAAATTAATGGGGGCGAGGGAGACGAAAGTACCATAGGTTCTGAAGCTATTTCGCGGTCGTTACGCAAAGCCCGACTCGACAAAAAAGTTAAAGCGGTAGTATTACGGATAAACAGCCCTGGCGGTAGCGCCTTGGCATCGGATGTAATATGGCGTGAAGTATTGCTTACCAAAAAAGCCAAACCTATAATGGTTTCGATGGGCGATTATGCTGCTTCGGGCGGTTATTACATAGCCTGCGCCGCCGATAGTATTATTGCCGAACCCAATACCATTACAGGCTCTATCGGTGTATTTGCCATTATACCAAATATGAAAGGTTTTTTTAACAATAAACTTGGGCTTACGTTTGATGGGGTAAAAGTAGGCGATTACTCGGATTTAGGCGATATATCTCGCCCGCTTAGCTTGGCCGAAAAAATGATTTTACAAACTGAAGTAAACCGCATTTACAGCGATTTTACCTTGCGTGTAGCACAAGGGCGTAAAATTTCGCAAGCCAATGTAGATAGCATTGGCCAAGGCCGGGTATGGACGGGTTCGCAAGCCCTAAAATTAAAACTGGTGGATAAACTAGGCCACCTAGATGATGCCATAGCTTCGGCAGCTAAAAAAGCAAAACTAAAAGAATACCGCCTAGTAGCTTACCCCGAACAAAAAACAGGCATTTTTAGTTTCTTAGATAAATCAAGCGATAAAATTAAACAATCAATCATAAAAACCGAACTTGGCGATAATTACATTTACTACAATAAATTAAAACAAGCCACCACCCAACATGGTATTTTTACAAAGCTGCCTATTGAGTTTGGTATCGATTTTTAAAATACTCGATTTTATTTTATAAACAAAAGAGCCTTAAATTTATGCGTTTAAGGCTCTTTTTGTGTAGAAGCTCACTTCGGACTTCCTACTAACTACTTCCCACTAACTACTAATTACTCCCCCTTCTACACCCGTTCATTCTTTATCTTCTCCACCACACTTGGGTCTAGCAATGTAGATATATCGCCTAAATTCTCGGTTTCGCCTTCGGCAATTTTACGCAATATGCGGCGCATAATTTTGCCCGACCGTGTTTTGGGTAAGCCTGTAACAAACTGTATTTTATCGGGTTTAGCAATGGCCCCAATAATGCGGCTAACGGTCATCGTAATATCTTGGCTTGTAAGGTTGGCATCTTCAACTTGTTTATTTAAAATTATGTAGGCATAAATCCCTTGTCCTTTTATAGCGTGTGGGTAACCTACTACGGCCGATTCTACCACATCGGTAAACATATTTATGGCGTTTTCGACCTCGGCTGTGCCTATGCGGTGACCCGATACGTTTATCACATCGTCCACCCTGCCCGTAATGCGGTAATTGCCGACCTCGTCTCGCATACAGCCATCGCCAGTAAAATACATATTGCGGTAAGCAGAAAAGTAATTAGTTCGGCAACGATCGTGGTCGCCGTAGGTGGTACGCAACATTCCCGGCCACGGAAACTTAATACATAAATTTCCAGATACGCCGTTTCCTAAAATTTCTTCGCCTTTTTCGTCCACCAAAATGGGTTGTATCCCCGGTAAGGGTAAAGTGGCATAGCAAGGTTTGGTAGGCGTAATCCCCGCCAAGGGCGAAATTAAAATGCCACCAGTTTCGGTTTGCCACCACGTATCTACAATGGGGCAATTGCGCTTGCCAATGTTTTCGTTATACCAGTTCCAAGCTTCCTCGTTTATAGGTTCGCCTACCGAGCCTAGTACTTTTAATGATGATAAATCTTTGTCTTTTACATAATCTAAGCCCGATTGCATTAACGACCGTATAGCCGTAGGTGCCGTATAAAGCACATTAACTTTGTATTTATCAACAATATCCCAAAAACGGCCAGCATCGGGATAGGTAGGTACGCCTTCAAACATTAGCGTAGTGGCACCCATGGCCAGCGGCCCGTAAACTATGTAGCTGTGGCCGGTTATCCAGCCAATATCGGCGGTACAAAAGTAAACATCGCCCGCCTGGTACTGGAAAACGTTTTGAAAGCTATAAGCCGCATACACCATATAACCGCCGCAAGTATGCACCACGCCTTTGGGCTTGCCGGTACTGCCCGATGTGTATAGGATAAAAAGTTCGTCCTCGGCATCCATTTCTTCGGCTTGGTGGCTGTGCATACCTAGGGTTTCGGCTTTTTTAATCTCGTCTTCCCACCATACATCGCGACCCTTAATCATTGATATGGGCGAATGTGTTCGGGTTAATACAATCACTTTTTTTACGGTTGGGCATTGCACCAAAGCATCGTCAATCACGTTTTTAAGCGGTATATCTTTAGCCCCTCTAAAGCCACCATCGGCCGTAATTACCAAGTTACATGTGGCATCGTTAATTCTATCGGCTATAGATTGTGCCGAAAACCCCCCAAAAACCACCGAATGTATAGCCCCAATGCGGGCACAAGCCAATACTGCAATGGCCAGCTCGGGCACCATAGGCATATAAATACAAATGCGGTCGCCTTTTTTTGCGCCATTATTTTTTAATGCATTGGCAAATAAACATACCTGCTGGTGTAACTGCGTGTAGGTTAATACCCGGTGATGCTCATCGGGGTCGTTAGGTTCCCAAACAATAGCGGGCTGGTTTCCTTTATCTTGCAGGTGTCTATCTAAGCAATTTTCGGTAATATTAAGCTTTGCCCCTTCGTACCATTTAATACTAGGAGTAGTAAAATCCCAACTTAAAACGTTATCCCATTTTTTACGCCAGAAAAAATTGTCTGCCACTTCGGCCCAAAATTCTTCGGGCTGCTCCACACTTTTTTTATACGCTTGGTTATAGTCGTCTAAGGTTTTAATTTGTAAATTCATTGTATGTTTTTGGTTTTTTTGGTGGGCACAATTTAGCCGTTTTTTTTCGTAAATGGGAATTTTTAATTTTTGCTTAGCTAAGCAGGCTTATGCGAATAAAAGAGTGTTGGGGTAATTTTTTTTTGAAAAACTAAACCTGTGTTTCATACACACACCAGCAAACGCTAAAAGTTTTGGGAATTAAAAAAGCTTGATAAAATATATGTTAACTGTTTGTTTATAAATATTTTGATTGCATTTTTGTATGTAATGTTTTATTTGTTGCCATTAGGTATAGCGCTAAAATGCCAAATTATCTTTATCTACAATAGGGGAAATTTTGGTTGCTGGTTCTTTTTTTTCAAAAGCTTGAGCAGTGTTTTCTTCAAAATCGTTTCTTCTTCCTAGCATGGTAAAATTTTCGGCTACTACTTCGGTGGCATATTTTTTATGTCCTTCTTTATCTTCGTACGAGCGTGTGCGCAATTTGCCTTCAATATACACCAGCTTGCCTTTTACCAAATGTTTAGCTGCGGTTTCAGCCAAGTTACGCCACATTACAATATTATGCCACTCGGTTTGTTCAACCCTTTTGCCTTCTTTATTGTATGATTCGGAGGTAGCCAATGGGAAACTAGCTACACATATATTACCCTCCAAATATCTTAACTCGGGGTTTTTGCCCAAATGCCCCACCAATATTACTTTATTTATGCCCGACATATTTTTTATAATTTTTATTCAAGTTAGGTATTTTTTTAAAAAAGCAAAAATTAATTTTGGTTGTGCATAATTTTCAAGTTCATTAACCGAAACATGTAACCACTCAGGCGGTTGTTTGTTTAAACAAATAGCCCCGCAAACTTCAATAAATTGAGCATAAATAGTTTGGTGAGTAAGCAAATGTTTTATGGGTTTGTGTATTTTATTTACAATCGCATTGTTACCAAACCATAATTTAAAATCGTGGTGGGCAACAATAGCCTCAATAGCAAGCAAACCTTTACTTTCAATAGACGGAAAATCATATAAACCCGCCCAAATATCATCATTTTTGCGCCGTTTAATAATTAGTTTATTGCCATTACGTACAACAAAAAAATACATAAACCTTTTTTTTGAAGCTGTTTTTTTAAGCTTAACGGGCAATAGTTCAACTTTATTATTTGCCAATGCCCAACAATTAGGCCTTAGCATACAATGGCTACACTTAGGTTTTTTGGGTGTACATACCAAAGCACCAAACTCCATAATGGCTTGGTTGTACAGCGATGGAACGTGGCTTTCCATCATACTATTGGCCAAAATTTGAAAAACTTTTATCCCACTATTACTATTAGTTGGGTTATCAATGCCCATATATCGGGCAATTACCCGGTAAACATTACCGTCTACTACTGCTCGTTTTTCATCCACCGAAAACGACGATATGGCCGATGCTGTATATGGCCCTATTCCTTTTAGTTTTATTAAATCATCGTAAGCGGTCGGAAAAATACCTCCACAATTATTTTTTATTACTTTAGCTGTTTTTAACATATTACGGGCTCTTGAGTAATATCCAAGTCCTTGCCATAATTTTAAAACTTCATCTTCGGTGGCATTGGCAAAACTTGTAATATTTGTAAATGCGTTTACAAATTTAAAGTAGTAAGGCACACCTTGTGCTACACGTGTTTGTTGTAAAATAATTTCAGATAGCCATATTAGGTAAGGATCGCGAGTATTTCGCCACGGAAGATCCCTTTTATTTAACTTATACCAATCTATTAGTGTGCAACCAAAATTCATATTATGTGTAAATTAAGCTAAATTATATACGTTTATAAGACTAGCAATTGTTTTTTAAGCAATTAGAAAAAAAATAAATTAATTTTATTTTTCAAATTCAACTAAAAAATATACTTTTGCAACCCCAAATCTATTGGATTAATTATAAAAAATATAACATTAAAAAAATGACAAAGGCAGAAATTATTGCAGAAATTGCAACCAAAACCGGAATTGAAAAAGTAGATGTAACAGAAACTGTTGAAGCTTTTTTTAGCGTAGTAAAAAAAGCCATGGTAGGTGGCGAAAATGTTTACGTTAGAGGATTTGGTAGTTTCGTGGTTAAAAAAAGAGCCGAAAAAACGGCTAGAAACATATCTAAAAATACAGCAATTATTATCCCAGCACACTTTGTACCTAGTTTTAAACCTGCAAAAATATTTGTAGAGAAAGTAAAAACTGGCAATAAATAATTTTTTCTTTTTAAGATTACTTTTTGTGATAAAAACTAAACAACTTATAGCTGTACTGGTCGTAGTGGCAGTAGTAGGCTTGTTGTATAGTTTTGATATCAAAGGTTTGGTAAAGCCAAAAGGTGACAGAGCTGTAAATTCAAATCCGGTTTCTGCTTCCTCAGTAACATTCAATACTCAAATTGCTTCGGCTAGTGCCAAAGCGTCGCTTAATGCCAACTTAGCAAGCCAAATTACAAGTATCGAAGATGAAATTAAAAACGCTTCGGGCCAGAAAAAATTTAAATTACAACAACAATTGTTGCAAAAATGGGACGATGTAAACCAGCCTGCCCCAGCTGCTTTTATTGCCGAAGAAATTGCGCTTAGCCAAAACTCGTTTAAAAATTGGTTATTGGCTGGAGATAAATTTACACAAGCATTTACAAATTATAGTGACACAAGTGCCATACCAGCCTTAGTATCGAAAGCCATATTTGCATACAATAAGGCACTAGCCATTGATGGTGATAACTTTGATGCAAAAACAGGTTTAGGGGTAGCTTACGTTACCGAAGGCATACATCCTATGCAAGGCATACAGCTGTTGCTAGGAGTAGTAAAACAGCAGCCTAGTAACCTAAAAGCGAATATGAATTTAGGCTTGTTTTCAATGAAATCGGGGCAGTTTGAAAAAGCAGTAACACGTTTTAAAACTGTATTGGCTGTTCAACCATCGCCCGAGGCTTATTTTTACTTAGCTACCAGTTACGAAAATTTGGGCGCTAAAAATGAAGCATTATTGGCTTACACCAAAAGTAAAGAACTTGCGGCCGACCCTGGTTTAACTAAATATGTTGACCAAAAAATTAGAGAATTAAACAATAAATAAAAACATTTTAAAATTATATATTATGCCAAGCGGTAAAAAAAGAAAAAGACATAAAATGGCTACCCACAAACGTAAAAAACGTTTAAGAAAAAATAGACACAAGAAAAAATAAAACTTTTCTTAACACACAAGCTTTTACAATTTAAAACTTATGTGTACAAAATGTGATTTATTATAATCTTATGTTGGTTTGAAAGGTTTAAGAAATTAAACTTATCATAAATAATTAGCTGTTGGTAAAGGAATTAATTATTAATTCGACCCCAAACGGGGTAACTATTGCATTATTGCAAGACAAGCAACTTGTAGAACTTAACAAAGAACAAATTAACAACAGTTATGCTGTTGGTGATATTTATATGGGGCGTATTAAAAAAATTATGCCCGGTTTAAATGCTACTTTTGTTGATGTTGGTTACGAGAAGGACGCCTTTTTGCATTATCTGGATTTAGGCCCTCAAGTGCAATCGTTGCTTAAATTAACCAAAATTGCTCGTAGTAGTAATTTTGACGATACGCTTTTAAATAATTTTAAGCGAGAAAGTGATATTGAAAAATCGGGTAAAATATCTAGCGTTTTAACCAAAAATCAATTACTACCTGTACAAATAGCCAAAGAACCTATTTCAACTAAGGGGCCTCGGTTAAGTTCCGATTTATCTTTTGCGGGTAGGTTTGTGGTGTTGGTTCCTTTTTCGGATGTAATATCTATATCAAAAAAAATACGTAGCAACACCGAGCGTGTGCGCTTACGCAAAATAATTGAAGGTATAAAACCCAAAAACTTTGGCGTAATTATTCGAACCGTATCCGAGCATAAAGGCGTTGCCGAAATACAAAAAGATATTTTAGATTTAATATCAAAGTGGGAAGCCTTTATGGCTAAAATGCCCGTTACCGAGCCCTCGAAACGTATTTTTGGCGAAATGGGAAGAGCTTCAACCATTTTACGCGATATTTTAAACGATGATTTTACAAATATTTATGTAAACGAAGTCGCTATTTTCGACGAAATAAAATCGTATGTACACGAGATTTCGCCCGATTTAGAAAAAATAGTAAAAATTTATAAAGGCAAAGAACCTATTTTCGAGCATTTTGGTATTGATAAACAAATAAAAGCCGCCTTTGGCCGTACAGTAAACCTTGCCGGCGGAGCTTATTTAGTAGTTGAACATACCGAAGCTTTACACGTAATTGATGTGAATAGCGGTAACCGTACTGCCATCCCCGAAAACCAAGAGCAAAACGCCCTGCAAGTAAATAAAGAAGCGGCCAAAGAAATTGCCCGCCAATTACGCCTGCGAGATATGGGAGGTATTGTAGTAATTGATTTTATTGATTTGCATAAAGCCCCCAACCGTAAAGAATTGTTTGATTTACTACGCAGCGAAATGTTGTTAGATAGGGCCAAACACACCATTTTGCCTCCAAGCAAATTTGGCTTAGTACAAATTACTAGGCAAAGGGTAAGGCCCGAAATGAATATCATTACCAACGAAAAATGCCCATCTTGCAATGGTACAGGCGAAATTACTGCCAGCATTATTTTGTTAGATGATATTGAAACCAATATGAACTACATTTTGCAAGAGCAAGCCGAAAAAGGAATTACCCTTAACGTACACCCTTATATAGAAGCGTACATTAAAAAAGGCTTGTTTTCTATCCAAGTAAAATGGTTTATCAAATATAAACAATGGATTAAAGTACACGCTGTGGCTTCGTATTCGCTAACCGAATACCATTTTTTAAACGCAAAGCATGAGGAAATTAAGTTATAAATTCAAAGATTTTATAACACTAAAAAAATAACTTATTTAAAGCCACCGGTTTAAACCGATGGCTTTTTTTTGTACAGAATTAAATTTTGTGTAAACAATTACCCTAAAGATTTTTTTAAATTTGACAGATGAAACCCTCAGAAATAAACCTTAAATTTTCGGAACTTCAAATAAAGCTAGCCACCGAGTTTGATAACGAACGCCCCGATTTAAAAGTAATACTTTTTTTAATTGGGGTGCAAGAACTAGGTAAAGGCCCTCAAAAATTTAGCAAACGCCAAAAAGAAGAACTAATGCACATTGCCAATTGTAGGCTATTTGCCCAAATGGGTTTTTACGAACTAGAAGGCACCGACCAAGATGGCTGGCCCCACTGGCGCAAGGTAAAAGCCATTCCTCACTATCCATTACTCGAACAAGAATTGATACTTAAATCATTAATGGTAAACTATTTTGAAGAATTAGGGTATTGGTAAAAAGTTGCTTTTTATAACAAACATGAAAATAATATCGTACAACGTAAACGGCATAAGGGCCGCCATTAACAAAGATTTTTTGGCCTGGTTACAAGCCACCAATGCCGATGTGGTATGTTTGCAAGAAATAAAAGCCACACCCGACCAAATTGCCGAACTCGGCTTAATAGAACAATTAGGCTATAAGCATTATTGGTATCCTGCCAAAAAAAAAGGATATAGCGGTACAGCTATATTTTGTAAAACCGAACCATTAAAAGTAACTTATGGCTGCGGTATCGAAGAAATTGACTTTGAAGGTCGCATAATTAGGGCCGATTTTAAAGATTTTTCGGTAATGAGTGCTTACTTTCCATCGGGCAGCAGTGGCGAAGAAAGGCAAATTTTTAAATATCAGTTTTTGGATAAATTTGCAAGCTATATAGATAAATTAAAACTCGAAATACCCAACCTAATTATCTCGGGCGATTATAATATATGCCACCAAGCTATTGATATACATAACCCTAAATCTAATGCCAATTCATCAGGCTTTTTACCCGAAGAACGAGCATGGATGGATAATTTTTTAAAAAGTGGCTTTATTGATACTTTTAGGTATCTAAATCCTCACCCACATCATTATACTTGGTGGAGTTACAGGGCCGGTGCCCGAAACAAAAACTTAGGCTGGCGTATTGATTATCATTTGGTAACAAACGCATTGGCCAATGCCATTAAACGGGTAGCGGTATTGCCCGAAGCCAAACACTCAGACCATTGCCCTATTTTGCTTGAGCTTGATTTTGGGAAAAGAAATTAATTAAATACGTAAAAGATGACTTTAGCACAGCGAGACTTGGCCGTAATATGGCATCCTTATACCCAAATGCTTACAGCTGCCACACCCATAGGCATTAAAAAAGGCGAGGGGGCATACTTGTTTACCGAAAACGGCCACAAACTTATTGATGCGATTTCATCGTGGTGGGTAAATATACATGGCCATGCCCACCCTCACATTGCACAAAAGGTTTTCGAGCAGCTACAAACTTTAGAACACGCAATTTTTGCAGGGTTTACGCATTTAGGAGCTATAGATTTGGCCGAAAAAATACTAAGCATTTTGCCTAGCAACCAGCGTAAAGTATTTTATACCGATAATGGCTCAACAGCGGTAGAGGTGGCTTTAAAAATGAGTTTACAATACTGGAGTAACCAAAACCAAAAACGTTTAAAAATACTGGCTTTCGAAAACGCCTACCATGGCGACACCTTTGGTGCCATGGCTGTAAGTGGCCGAAGTGCCTTTACAGCCCCTTTTGATGCCCTATTATTTGATGTAATTTTTATACCTACACCCGATGAACGCAATGTTAAAACGCTAAAATCACAAATTACCCATCACCAATCGGATATTGCATGTTTTATATTCGAACCATTGGTACAGGGTGCAAGTGGTATGCTTATGTACGAAGCCGAATATTTAGATGAGCTGATACTACATTGCCATAGCCATAACATACTTACCATTGCCGATGAAGTGATGACGGGTTTTGGCCGTACCGGAAAACTTTTTGCTACCGATTATTTGCAACACAAACCCGATATCATGTGTTTTTCGAAAGGCTTAACTGGTGGTACTATGCCATTAGGCTTAACCACTTGTAGCCAAAATATATACGAAGCATTTTTATCAACAGATAAATTAAAAACACTTTTTCACGGGCATTCGTTTACCGCAAATCCTGTGGCTTGCGCATCGGCATTGGCAAGTTTCGATATATTAATGCAGCCCCAAACTATGCTAAATATTATCAGAATTACAGCCCAGCACCACGCCTTTAAACTAAAAATACAAAAGCATCCTAAACTAAAAAACGTTAGGCAAAAAGGCACAATATTGGCTATCGAATGGCAAAACAATGCCGATACATCTTACTTTAGCGATTTACGAACCCAACTATACGATTTTTTTATCTCTAAAAATATCATACTAAGACCTTTAGGAAACATTATTTATATTTTACCGCCTTATTGCATTAGCAATACCGACCTTAACTATATTTACGAACAAATAGAACTTGCGCTCGAAATTTTTTAAATATGAACCTAACAGCATTATTTGACACCATTATAAGCCAACCCAGCATCCACGCTAAATGGTTAAATACTTTATCGTTTATGGAAAACGCTGGTGCCCGTAAAATATCGGCATCAGAAGATAAACAAAATGTAAACCTAATTATTTTAAAACATGCTGCTGAAGAACACCGCCACGCATATTACCTAAAAAAACAATTGGCCAAACTAGGCGAAAACATTTGCCCTACTTACCATAACCAGTTTTTGCTATCGCCTGCCCATAGTAAATATTATTTGGCTGCACTTGATATTATGGTATGTAAATATTTAAAAAAACAATTAGGCCTAAGCGGGGCAGAGTTAAAGTTTACAGCTTATTTGTTAGTAACTTACGCTATCGAAGTGCGGGCCGATGAGCTATACCCCATATACCAACAAGCCTTAAATAAGACGCAAAGTAAGGTAACCGTAAAATCAATAATTTTAGAAGAAGAAGGGCATTTAGATGAGATGCTAACCCAATTAAAAAACTTTTCGCCAAAGTGGGAAAGCCATGCAGCCGAAGCAGTGAGTTTTGAAAATATATTGTTTAATAATTGGGTAGTGGCTTTAACGAATGAGGTATTGTAAACTTTGAGATGGGGCGTAATCAATTAAAATTTTTGTTAGGGTGTTAACCTTTGGTTTTTGATTTATAACCGAAATAATAGGTAAAAAAGGGTAAAACGAACCTTTTTATGTTTTTTTGATAGACGATAGTTCCATGTGGACAAAAATGTAAGACGTTTTTTTGGAGTTTTGTAGCTTTAAAAAATTTTGTTGATTTTTATAAAATCAAGCAAAACGGAAACCAGTTTTGCTTCAATGAATCTGTTTAGGGATAACTAAGCTGAAGTAAAACTATGCCAATCGACGGATGAAAATAAAAATAAACAATAAACCTTAATGTAGGTTTTAAGAAATGTTTTTCAATATTTTTTTATCAACCTGAGTCCGACAATTATTTGCGATAAAATTATGCTAAGGAGAAGATTGGTAATATAACCGTGAATGATGAACTTAAAAACAGATGTTAAATTTAACATTCAAGACCTATATCATTCATTAATTTTATTGTAACCATTTTAGCTAGCTAGGCAGCTTTAAGCTTTTTTCCTAAAAAACCATCAATAAAATTTCTAACCGTTAAATCTAACTAATGGTACGCTTTTAAATATCAAACTCGCGTAATTAAATGTTTACCTTGTTATTTTATATTATAATGCCCTACATAGTGCTTAATGTACAACAATAATTATGCTAATTGTTTAATATCTAGCTTTATTGCTAAGCTGTTTAAATCATCAACTACGGCATCAATTAAGGGTATACCGTTTAATGTACGCTCTGATTCGGCTTGGGTTTCGGGTTCGCCAGGTATAATAACGGGTTGGGCGGGGCTTATAGGTTTGGCGGCTTTAAACCTTGTTATCCAATTATCTAAATGTGTTTTAAAATCATCAATCGGCCTAAAGCCATCAACCCTCATGGCTCCTAAAAAATGGCCAATTCCTTGGCCAGGTTGGTTATCTAGCGGATTTAAAAAAGCTACAAAAGGGGGTACCCATGGGCCGTAACTGGCACCCGAAAGTACTGCCGAAAGTATATCAACGGTGGCACTTAAACCAAACCCTTTGTGGCTACTGTGTTCCCTATCGCTACCTAAAGGCAGCAGCGAACCTCCGTTTTTTAAGTCGGTGGGGTTTAAAGTAGCTTGGCCATTTATATCTTGCAGCCAACCTTGTGGTACGTTTTCGCCTTTGCGTTGGGCAATTTCTAACTTGCCGTTTGCAGCGGTTGAGGTGGCTAAATCAATAATTAGTGGTGGGTATTTCCCAGCAGGAAAAGCGTAGCACATTGGGTTAGTACCCAGCATACGTTCGGTAGAAAATGTGGGTGCAACTAGTGGGCTAGCATTGGTCATGGCAAAGCCAATCATATCTTTTTCAACCGCCATTAAAGCGTGGTAAGTGGCTATTCCAAAGTGGTTCGAGTTTTTTACAGCCACCCAGCCCGAGCCATATTTTTCGGCTTTTTGTAGTGCAACTTGCATAGCAAAAGGAGCAACCACTAGGCCTAAACCGGCATCGCCATCAACGGTGGCGGTGGTGGCAGTTTGGTGTACCACCCTGATATTGGGGTTAGTATTAATGCGTTTTTTCTCCCACAGGCGTACATAACCTGTAAGGCGGGCTACCCCGTGAGAATCTATTCCCCGTAAATCAGATTTTATTAATACATCGGCAGCTAATGTAGCGTGTGCCAGCGAACAACCCATTTTTAAAAATACGTTTTCGGTAAAGGCTCTTAATACAGATGCTGAAAAGGTAAAATATTTCATTATTGTAAAATGGTAAATTTAAAATCTAAGGGGACAAAATTTTTGATAAGTTGGGCAATAAAATCATTGCCATATTGTACATAAAATAAGCCAAAATTTTCGCTACGTTCTTGCAATTGCATCTGCGGAAAAAGTAGGTTTTTTATTTTATCAATATCGGCTATAGCCTCGGTAAAATTTCTTTTTTCGGCTTTTAGTAATTTTTTTTCGAGGTTTTTAATGGCTTTGTGCAAGCGTGTTTTTACGGCTTCGGTACTGGGCGATAACGAAGCATCTATTTTATGGCTTCTTAGTTTTAGGCTTTCGAAAATACAGCTTAAGCTGCGCCACTCTTCGGCTAAACTTAAATTATGGGTAGTGTGGGCTTGGGTAAAATTGTTTTTTAGTGCAAGTGTTTCGGTAAAAACATCAATGGTTTTAAGTTGCAGTTTTTGCAGTTTATGTTGCACTTTTTGAGGGATTATCATTGCCGAATTACGCAGCATCACGATAGGGAAATCAACACCATAAAAATCAAATGTAGCTTTTAATTGTAGCCAGTAAGTAAGCTCGGCACCACCGCCAATGTAAGCAATGTTGGGTAAAATAACTTCTTGATACAGTGGCCGTAATACTGCGTTGGGGCTAAACCTATCGGGGTAATTATCAATTTCGGTAAGTAATTGTTGCTGGGTAAATTTTATATCAGTACTTACCACTTGGTAGCTGTTGTTTTCAAAAACTATACGCTCTCGTAAATCGTTTTTTAGATAAAAAAAATTGATTTCACGGGCGGCAACCTGTGGTTTTATACCTATTGCAGTTAGTTTTTTATCGCTTGCGTTGATATACTTAAAACTGTTTTGCTGCAACATATCTTGCTTAATAATGGGTACAAATTGTGTTTTTAGCTTGGCATTATCGGCATCTAAAATTACTAATCCATAGTTGCCAAAAAGCTGGTTTACCAAATATCGGGTAGCATTAGCCAAGTTATCAAATCGGGTATAAGTGGTGTTTATCAAATCGGTCAAAGCATCGGCGTTAAGCCCCGAACCTAAAATTTGGGTGTATTGGTCGAGTGCTTTTTTTATGGTTTTTGTACTTATTCGGCCTGTTGCACCAGTGGTTTTTATATCCCAAATTATTTTTTTACCGCCAATATGGGCATGGTTTATTTCTTCAAAATCGTGGTCTTCGGTGGCCATCCAATACAGAGGCACAAAGTTGTAATTTGGAAACTGTAATTTTAAATCTTGCGATAACTTTATTGCTGTTACTATTTTAAATATAACATACAATGGCCCAGTAAAAATATTTATCTGATGTCCGGTAGTAATAGTAAATGTATTGGTGGATTGTAGGCAATGCAGGTTTGTGATTAATTTTGGAGATAAATTATCAATAATTTGGTATTGATTTTTTAGCACACTAACCAGTAAATCTCTATCGCATGTTGTATTTTTTTGTTTTATGATTTTTTCGAAACTGGTAATATTCGCAAACTCGTTTACAAATGGTTTTAGGCTTTCATCTTCGGCTAAATATCGGATAATAGTAGGCGAAAAACAGTCAGTTTGTTTGTAATTTATGTATTGAGGTTCCATTAAAAAAACTAAGGTAATGCAAATTGTTGAATTACCCTATTGGGTTATTTTATTTTAGGTTGTTATATTTAACAACTTTTGTTTATTAAATTAATTTGGTAGTACTTTTATATTCGGCCCGAAATGCCGTTTTAAAAAAATCTTTAAGCAGTGGCAAAAAGGCAACATTTTTCACAAATAAACTTTTGCCCGAACAAAATTGCTCTAGGGTCTTTTGCTTTAAGGCTTCGTAATCGAAGCTCACGTTTTTATTTATCATCGTTTAAACTGTGTGTCAAAGTTCTAAATTTTTAAACTTTGACAAAGTTTATTTTACAGCCTCAACACAAAACCTTAACGGGATTTTACACGCTATACAAAATCGGGTTTTCATAAAATTTGATTACCAAAAGTATTGGATTGATGAGCAAACCGAGCGTACAGTTGCCCCTTATGCACTCAAAGAATTCAAAAACCGATGGTATGTAATAGCTAAAGATAGTAAAGTCAAGCAGATTAAAAGCTTTGGTTTAGATAGGTTGAGCAACCTCGATATTACCAAAAAGGGATACCCAAAACAAGATAGTTTTGATATTGATGCGCATTACAAAAACAGTTTTGGTATTATAAGCCCCAATGAATTACTGCCCGAAAAAGTAGTTTTATCTTTTAATGCATTTCAAGGAAAATATGTAAAATCGTTACCACTTCACGATAGTCAAGTTGTAATTTTAGACATTGTAAACGAAGTACAAATACAACTCAACCTGTGTATCACCCACGATTTTGCGATGGAATTACTCTCTTTTGGCGATAATTTTAAAGTTATTCAACCGAAAACTTTGCTAGATAAAATTAAAACTGCACACTATAACGCCTTTAAAAAATATTAAACAGATTATAGATGATTTAAAAACTGATTTAAAGGTTTCTCTTAATTCTTTACATTTTATAGGCGTAAGAACTGGTGGTATGATTGTAAGCATTTGTTTATTTTGAAAAATCACGTTTCAACCTGATATGTTCCGCAAAGGTTTTGGAATTTACAAATAGCTAAAGGTTTTAGAAATCCTTTTTATTGTTTTTAAGGATGCTGTTGTTTAATTTTTTAATCAGAGATTCAGCGTTTTTAAAATTCGATTAAAACCAAATCTAACTCTTCAATCTTAGTAAACCCTTTATCTGCGGTAATTAATGGAAGGTTGTAAACTAAACTAGTCGCAGCAATTATTGCGTCTGGTAAATTAATATTATATTTTCTTTTCAATTGTATGGTTTGGTCTTTTATTTTAGTATTCCACTCAATTAAAAAACAATCATTAATAAGTTCATTAAGTTTTATTACATCAGCATTTGATATTCCTCGAAAACCCAGTAATTCAATTTCTGAAACAAATGAAACATCAAAATTATATTTTAAAAAAGACTCAACAATTTTGTTGCCCTCGTGTACATAAATCAAAAAATTTGTATCAGCAATAAAATCAATCTTCATTTTCTCTAGCAATAATTTGATACGCTAAGCCATCAATATTTCTTATCATTTTACCAAAATGCTTTGATAAATTTCCAATTTTTACCGACTTTTTAAACTTTTCGCTGAGAATTTTAGATATGTTTTTTAAGTTTGATTTATCAATTAAAACTGTCATACTGTAATTTTTTTTTGACCCAAAATACTAAAATAAAGGTTGCAATGAAAAACGTTTATTAAAAGATGGGCAGTTTATACGCAAAGTTTATAAAGTATGATTTGGTAATTTTGAGTATGAAATAAAAGAAATTTTACAGTTATTTTTTTAGTGACAGTTTTTTCAGGTTTGGCAGTGCAAATTGTTTGGTTTTTTTATTTGCAAATGATATACAATATACTATCTTTGAATTGCTAAACAGAAAGATAAATGAAATATAGCGAATTTTTAAAAAAAGCTAAAAAATGTGGTTGGTAATTTTTAAGACAGGGAAAAGGAAGTCACGAAATATGGATTAAAGAAGGTAAAACAGTGGTAATACCAAATTATAAATCTAAAGAAATGACAACAGGATTAGAAAAAAGTTTAACAAAAGATATGGGTTTATAAACCAATTTATAATAAAAAAATTATGAAAACAATTAAAATTATTATTGAAAAAGGTGTTGATAATTACGGCGCTTATGCCACCAATGTAGCTGGTATTTACGGTGCTGGCAATACTGCCGAAGAATGTAAACAAAGTATTTTAGATGCTATTGAAACCATAAAAACCCTTGATTTATCACAAATACCCGCTATTTTAAAACAAGATTATGAGTTGGTTTACCAGTTTGACACTATAAGTTTATTAAACTATTACAAAGGTGTTTTTAGCAATACGGCCTTTGAGAAACTAACTGGCATTAACCAAAAACAAATTAATCACTATGCTAGTGGACACCGCTCCCCAAGGCCAGCACAAAAGCAAAAAATAGAATCGGCACTACACGCATTAGGTAAAGAATTAATTACTATAGTGTTATAAAGTTTCGTTTTCCAAAAATATTTCTACCCTTTTATTACCATCGGGTGTAGTGTAATTATAAATTGATTAAACCATTAAAGCTGTTTTACTAGCATAGAAAAAATAGCGATGATTTTGGTAATGGGCTACTGAATCTCAACAAGCGATTATATTTAATAAATATAGCTGCTATTATAATAAATTAGTAGATTACGTAAAACAATATACCTAAAATATGCCAGTAAATTTAGATGTATCTTTACGTTACCAAGCCATTGATAAATGTTTGCAAAACGGTTTACGAGAGTGCACTTTTATACCTCTAAATGTAAAGTTTCACAACGTTGTTGATGACATAAATTTTGAAATTTATAATTGGTTAGAAAGATATTGTAATGCAACATCTTCACTTTCTTCAATTGCCATTTCTACTGCTTTCTTGGCAACTTCCAAAAGTCTTACGCTTT
>RDYW01000008.1 GCA_004293485.1 Sphingobacteriales bacterium
TGTCAGCATAAATCCTATGGGAACTTCGTTTCGCTACGCTCAACTTTGTTCCCATAGGATTTATGCCTGTTGCACTTATCAATTGAACTTACAAACTAAAAAAATCTAAGCATATCTTGCTAAGCTTTTTATTCCAAATTAAAGAAGAAAAGATGTATTTATGAGATTTGCCAATGTATCGAAAAATCAATAATATAAATTTTGTAATATTAGGATAAAAAATTACTTTTGCACTCCCTGTAACAAATGGCGGTCGTAGCTCAGTTGGTTAGAGCACTGGTTTGTGGTGCCGGGGGTCGTGGGTTCGAGCCCCATCGTCCGCCCAAAAAAACCTTTCACGTAATTGTGGAGGGTTTTTTTATTGGAAATTGCTTCGGGCTTTCGGGCTTTCGGGCTGTCGGGCATCGGGCTTTGAAGTGTCGGCTATAAATAGCAAATAATTAAGGTTAACATTTAGGTTGCAAGAAAAGCCCTTCGCCCGAAGCCCTCCACCACAATTAGTTTCGTAGTTTAATTTTTGGCAATCCAATTTTATCAATTATTTTTTTCGCTTGTGTAAATTTTCAGGAAATAAAACAATTTTATCTAAACTATGAAGTCTTTCATCAATTATAACAAAAGGTACTTTGCTGTCGTTTAATTCTGCAATTGTATTCATAATACAAATTTAGCTTTTATTTTCTTTTTGCAAGAAAAGCCCGAAGCCCGCAGCCCAAAGCCACTATCCCGCCTTCAAACTCAACACCCCTAAATATTGTTCATCCTCATCTTCGTATATAATTTGTAATTGCCAGCCTGTTTCGGTAGCTACTTGTTGCATAAATGCTTGGTGAATGTACAGCCACGAAAACCAATCGCTTTTTTGCCCATCGTATTCGTATTGATAATCAATTTCGCCGTAGTATGTGGCAGTGTCGGGGGCTTCGTTTTCGTATAAGTAGGCTACATCGCTCGAATCAAAAATAATTTGCCCACTTGGGTTTAAAAGGTTTTTGGCGTCTATTAAAAACGTTTTCAAATCTTGTACATAACCACAAAAACCTATGCCGTTCATCATCAGTAAAAGGGTGTCGTATTTTTGGGCTTTGTAGTTAAGTATATCTTGGTTAATTACCTGTTTTACACCTCTTAAAGCCATTACTTGGCAAGCTCCTTCCGATATTTCGATGGCTGTAACATCAAAACCTTTATGCTGTAAAACTAAGCTGTGTGTACCTGTGCCTGCGCCTATATCCAATATTTTCCCCCTACAAAGGCTTAATGCATATATTTCTATATCAGGCATTTCATCTTCGGTTCTAAAAAAAGCATCTACGGGTAATTCCTCGGCATCGCCATAATTATTGTGTAGCAACACATCGGTTTTTAAGCTGCCCGCATAAAAATCTTTTAAAAAAGTACCGTAAACATCCATTATTGAAATTATTTATTGACTGGGCCGTTGGCTAAAGCCAGCGGAAATTGATAAAAGGATGCCCGCCTACCAGCCGGCAGGTCGCTACCGTCGTTACGCTTTAAAATTGTAAATAACATTGATTTACACCAAATTATACTGTATTTTAATCATCTAATTTAAGTTTATAACTATGTAAAAATTCATCACTACGCATAAACGCATGATTTTTTGATTTCATTTTTACGATGAAAGCATCTATAATGGCTACAAATTTTTCGCCCGAGTTTTTTATCACATATTTGGGCATTCCTAGTTCGGGATTGGCTAAATCGGTAAACTCCCAAGGGTGAAAATATGTGTTGAGGTAGCCATCTTTTTTTATCGCCCAAAGGCATAAAAAATGTATAAATACTTGCGGAATATTGTGAAACGTAAGCCAAAACAATGGAAACCGAAACCAGGGGCTTACCGATGCAGGTAATTGTAAAACACCGTTTTGGGTAAAAATAGTACGGGGTTTATCAAAATTATTATACCGCCCGGGCAAATACGTGGGGTTTAATGAAGAGTTGTAAATGTAGCCTGCTTTGTGCAATTCGGTTTCATCAAATGGTGCCATGCGGGCCATACGGTAACCTGTAATGGCTTGTCCGCTAATTTCTTCGAGTTTTAATTTGCTTTGCAGCAGGTGCTCGGGCTTAAAACTTGAATGGTAATAACCGTGTGAAGCAAGTTCGTGTCCATCGGTAATTATTTGCTGTATAATTTCGGGTTGGTGGATGGCAAAATTGGCGGTACAATAAAAGGTAGCTTTAATGTTGTGTTTTTGTAGTAATGCCAAAATGCGCTGCGTACCCAATACCGATATAGCCAATTGCTGTGCAAACGGTATCTGTTTGCCGTACTCGTAAGGCATATCAAACTCCTCAATATCAAAACTTAATAAAATTTTTCCCATTATTTTATATTGCTAGAGCGTACAATATAATTGGGCCGCTGCTTGGATTGTATAAAAAGTTTACCAATATATATACCAATAATACCCAATATAATAAGCTGCAAGCCACCAAAAAAAACTATTGCAACTACCACCGTTGCCCAGCCTGCTACATCTTGCCCGTGGTAATGCTCGTAAATAACAATGGGTATATAAAGTATAGCTAGTGTAGAAAAAGTAAAGCCTAAATAAACAGCCATGTACAGCGGTTTTATGCTAAAAGCAGTTATACCTTCGATGGCAAATTTTAACATTTTTTTTAAGGGATATTTGCTTACGCCTGCATGCCGTTCGTTGGCATTAAAGGCTATAGTTGTGCTTTTAAAACCCAACCAATTGATAAGGCCTCGCATAAAAATGCCGTTTTCGGTTAAGTTGGAAAGGGTTTTTGCTACCGATTTATCAATCAATCTAAAATCGGAGGAACCTTTTTCGATACGGGTATCGGATAGGCTGTTTAATAATTTATAAAAAATATCGGAGCTGCTTTTTTTTACAAAACCAGCATTTTTAGGGTAAGTGCGTTGTGTGGTAACAATATCGAAACCGCTTTCCCACTTTTGTAACATTAGCGCTATTAATGCTGGTGGGTGTTGCATATCGCCATCCATACTAATTATACAATCGCCTGTAGCTGTATCATAACCTGCTTTTAAAGCATTTTGGTGGCCAAAGTTTCGGGAAAGTTGGAGGTATAAAATTTGAGGATGTTGTACACTTAAATTTTGTATTTTTTCCAGTGTATCATCTTGGCTACCATCATCAATAAAAATAAATTCGAAAGTGTAGTTTAGGTTTTGGCTTACCGCCAATATCTCCTTGGCAAAGAAATCAATATTTTGCGCTTCGTTATAAACAGGTATTACGATGGAAACTTTTTTTGTCATACACTTATTTTATGTGGTTTATACACCCAAGTTTCGTAAATTATTTTTAGCCAAATTAAAAAACAAGGTAATGCTTTTAAGGCATAAGGTTTTATATAATTTATTTGTATGTATTTTGGAAACAAATCTGATGGCGATAAACTGCTTATTATAATAGCCAAAAGTAACAATATCCAATTAAAATTAGCAACTGGTTTGGCTTGCAATACAAACCATAAGGCAAGGCCAATAAAGGCAATAATATAGGTGGGCGACTCGGAGCCCGAACTAAAAATTACCGTAAACAAAAGGGTAGAAGCCAGTATCAATAACCTAAAATGTAACGCTTTATAACTTTTTATATTAAGATAAGCACTGGCAAATAATAAAAGTGCGGGTAGTAAAACGCTTATATTGGCTAATTGTGGGATTTTAAAAATTCGGCGTATCATACCCATTACACTAATATCTTGCATGGTTGATGTAGCGTTTAGGCTGTCTTTTTCTATCAAACTAAAGTACCAATTGCTATACGTGTTTAGTACAAATTGTGGTGATGAAAATAGCATGGGTAAAGCAAACATTACCAATGCCCAAATTGCCAACCATAAAATAAATTTAGGTTTGTTTTTTACGAAGAAAAAAAACGCCAAACCCACTATGCCATACAACTTTATAAAAGTACCTAGTACAATGCAAAAAGCAGCCCAGGGTTCGTTGCGTTTTTCAGTAAAGGTAAAACTAAGTAAAATTAAAGCCGCCATTGCTGGGTTAAATTGGGTAGAGTAGCTGGCCGTCATTAACTCATGCGCACAAATAAAACACACAATGAGCTTATTTTGCTGGCTTATATTGAGCTGAAAAACAGCGTATAATAATATGCTTGCATTTAATATTACCCAAAGCGAAGTTCCCAAGGCATCGGGCAGTAAGGCAAATGGAGCAATTAAAACCCCGAAAATTGGGCCATAATGATTGCTATCGGCATACAGATTGGGGTACGGGGCAAATAAATTTTGCTGCTGTATAAGGTTAAAAAAGGTGTTTTTATAAATGAGGTAATTATTGGAATGTTGTACCAATACTTTTACTAATGCCACCGCCGATAAGCCAAACCAACATATAAATGCCCATTTTTTTTCGGATAAAAGGGATTGCGTAAACACAGGCTTCGGTATTTTCATCATATACTAATGGGCAATAATACGGAATATTAAATTTTACCAGTAATTGTATTTTAATTGTTATTGGTTTTTATGGTTTGATATTCCTTTTATCCAGCTATATAACACTTGATGGTTAGCGTTAAACACTTGTAAATTAGTTAAATGTGCTAAAACAATAGGTTTAGTTACATAAAACCCGCTGCCTTCAATTAGGGTATAAGCAGTGTAAGTGCTTAAATCGCCTACTTCCTCTACATGCCATAGTTTGGTTAAAGTACGGGTTTTGGGATTAAATTTTTCGGTATAGTTTAAACCAATATCAAGCCTATAATCTCCTTTTTTTGATTTTACACGTACGTTTTTAAATAAAATATGGAATATGTTTTTTTGATTTTCGGGAAGCATCAAGTAATTTATCACATCTTTATTTTGGTACGATTGGGTGGCAATAACTTCAAAGGCTTTTAGTAAGGCTATAAAATTATATTTCCGAATCGTTTGTTTTTCATCGTCGTTTAACCAGCCACCGCTTTCTACTAAAATGGTAGATGAGCCCTCAGCCTGAAAATTATCGCCAAAGGCCCGAGGTTCAAAAGCATCGTTAAACCTAGCAATATGCTGTGGGATATGTTTTTGCAATTCTTGCACCATACACACAATTACTTTAATGGCTTGCTCTCGCACCCAGTTTACTTGTAGTGTAGCATCATACGGAGGTGCCAAAAAAGCCATGGCTACGGCTTGCTTGTTTTTGGTACAGTATAAAGTGCTTTGGTTATGCATATTAAAGCAAAAATCGGGTTTTAAATCGTTTCTTACTTGTTTTAATAGTTTGCCTTCGGGCGATTGTTGCGCTACATAATCGCGGTTTATATCAATTTTTTGGGCGTTGCTACGGGTGTAGGCTTCGGCACCATCGGGGTTTACAAGGGGTATAAAGTAGATGCTGCAATTGCTTAAAATAGTGTTGCGTAGGTTTTGATTTTCATCAGCCCCAGCGATAAAAAAATTTATAATATCAAAAATAGCGGCTGTGGCGGTAGGTTCGTCGCCATGCATTTGGCTCCAAACCATAATTTTTACCGATCCAGTGCCTAGTGTAAGCATGCGTATAGGTTTGCCAAGGTACGATGTGCCTAATTGTTGCCATTGGGTGATGCCTATTTTTTGTATGAGCGTATCAATATCGACCCATGTAAAAAGCCTGTTTTTTAATGCGTTACAGGTATATTTTTTGTAATTCATTTGATAATTAGGTACATTAATTGTGGTAGTGTGTATCTGTTACAATAAATTTAAACTTAGAAAAAAAAGGTTAAATTTGTTATAAAATATTGTAAATAAAAAAAATGAAAACAAAATACGTTAATCCATTTACAGATTTCGGTTTCAAAAAAATATTTGGTGAAGAAGCTAGTAAACCAATGTTGCTAGATTTTTTAAATTGTTTATTACCTGAGATACATATTATTGATTTAAGCTTTAAAGACAAAGAAAAGCTGGGCAAAACGGATGCCGACAGAAAAGCTATCTACGATATTTATTGCGAAAGTAAGCAAGGCGAAAAAATAATTATTGAACTACAAAAAGCAAAACAAAATTATTTTAAAGACCGTACTATTTACTACTCCACATTTCCTATAAAAGAACAAGCAGAGACAGGCGATTGGAATTATGAATTAAAAGCGGTGTATTGTATAGGAATTTTAGATTTTACGTTTGATGAAAAAATAAAATCCAGCGAAAGCGAAGTAATACATACTGTACAACTTAAAAATCAAAACAACCAAATTTTTTATAATAAACTAAAATTTGTGTACTTAGAAATGCCGAATTTTGTTAAAAACGAGCAAGAGTTGGTAACACGTTTAGATAAATGGTTGTACTTTATAAAACATTTAGAAAATTTTGAAACCATACCCGAAATATTTAAAGATAGTATTTTTATAAAAGCATTTGAAACAGCCGAAATTGCAAAGTATAGTCAGGCAGAATTAGAAAATTATGAATACAGTTTAAAAATTTTCAGGGATAATAAGGCCGTTTACGAATATGCTATTAACACCGCTTTTGACGAAGGTGTATTAAAAGTTGCAAAAAGCCTAAAAGTTGAGCAGGTTAATATTGATTTTATTGTTAAAGTAACAGGTCTTACAAAAGAGGATATTGATAAATTATAATTCAATGTTTAAAATTTATTTTTTTGTAGCCTTACATTCAAGCAATAAAAATTTACGTAATTGTAATACCCAATAAAATCCCACCTAAAATAATATAAGGTGTTTTTATTTTGGTAAAATTTAAAATTAAAAAAGTACCGATTATAAGACCTGTATTGAGCCACGAAATAGGCACAGGTTGTAGCAGTAGTAAAAATGCCGAAATCATAAAGCCCACTGCCACGGCATTTATGCCTGTTAATGATTTTTTTATACGGGTAATTTTTTTTAAATCATCCCAAAAGGGAACAATAAAAAGTATGAGTATAAAACCAGGTAAGTTTATGCCTAGTACAGCTATAATGCTGCCCATTATTTGCCCCGATATGCCATAGCCATTATTGGCCAAAGTGAGCGCACCTAGGTATGAGGTAAATGAAAAGGTGGGGCCAGGGATGGCTTGTTGTATGGCAAAGCCCGATAAAAATTCGGTATCGGTAAGGTAATGTTTCATTTCTACAAATTCGGTGAACATTAAGGGTACCAAAACTTGGCCACCACCAAATATTAAAATCCCGTTACGGTAAAAATTCTCAAATAACCTAATAGGCAAACTGTAAGGTGAGGTTCGGTTTACAATTGCCCCCAAAGCCCCAAAAAACAGTAAAATACCTATAAAATAAGCCAATTTTTTGGGGTTTACTTTCGAAAACAATTTTACCCGCAAGGCATTTTCTTCGGGCTGGGTTTCGGTAGCCGATGATACCATACCGCCCAATAAAATTAAAATAGGGAAAGCATAGGCATTTTTTAAAATTAGGCTGGCCACTATAGCACAAATTGCCAATATCCAAGTTACCTGTGTGGTTAATATTTTTTTACCAAAACTATATGCTGCATACGCCACAATGCCCAAGGCAATAGGCTGTATAAAAATTAAAATATGGCTAAAGTTATTTTTAAGTTTAAGTGTGTGGTAACTTATAGCTACAAAACACATGATAGCGGCCGATGGTAGCACCCAAATTAAAAAAGTAATTAAAGCTAAATTTAAGCCACCTATTTTATAAGCTATGCCAATAAGGGTTTGAGTGGATGTGGGGCCGGGTAAAATTTGCGAAAGCGCATGTAGCTCCATTAATTCTTGCTCGCTAATGTAGGGGCGTTTTTTTACAAAATCGTTTAACAAAATGGCCAAATGTGCCTGTGGCCCACCAAACGAGGTGAGCATAAAACCTAAAACATCTTTTAAAAAAAGTATTTTTTTATAACGCATTTAATCGACAAAAAATGATGAAAAAAGTAAATTATGTAAATATAAATTCGTTTTTTTAAGTAAAAAAATTCGAAACAAATTAACCTTTATATAAGAAATAAACATACATGATCGATTTAATAATTGTAGGTTCATACAAATTTTAATGGCTAATTAAATGTTCTTGTTTATTTTTTTTTGAGGCTTAGTTTATTAAAGGTTTATTATAAAAAATAAATTAAGCAGTTTTAGATGATTTGCTTCATACAGCATATAAAATTTTAAGCCTGAGCACTGTACAGTTAACGCACTTAAGATTTTACTGAATAATATTTTTGTACAACGCCTCTAAAGCTATAATTTGTGCTTAAGTATAAACTTTACAAGCAATAAAAACGCAACGCTTTATAAATTTGAACGAATAAAAGAGTGGCATTTTTTTTAAGAAAACAATTTTACAACTGTTAAATGCATTATCTATGTATAAAAGTTGAACGCCACTTAATTGCCATTAGTTTGCCATTTTAGCACCTAAACCAACGCTTGTAGCATATTTACATACCCTTTGATACCCTCTTTTATTTCATGCAAATAAATATACTCATCGGCAGTATGCGAACGGCTCGAATCACCTGGCCCACATTTTAACGAAGGAATGCTTAGCAATGCTTGGTCTGATGTGGTAGGCGAACCGTACGTTTTTTTACCCAATGCAATGCCCGCCTGTACTATTAAATGTGTTTTGGGTATTGATGATGGCTTTAACCGTACCGAACGGGGTATAACTTCGCAGTTTACATATTCCCTAATTTTGGCTATTACTTCTTCGTTAGTATATGCATCGGTAACCCGTACATCAACTGTAAATTGGCAGGTATCGGGCACTACATTGTGTTGTGTGCCAGCGGTAATAATGGTTACAGTCATTTTTACGGGGCCTAAGCTTTCAGATATTTTATCAAACGCATAGGTTTGAAACCAAGTAATATCTTTTAAGGCTTTGTAAATAGCGTTTTCGCCCTCCTCGCGAGCAGCATGGCCCGATTTTCCTTTTGCCACACAATCGAGCACAAGTAGTCCTTTTTCGGCAATAGCCAAATCCATAAAAGTAGGTTCGCCCACAATGGCAAAATCTAAATCGCCAAGGTAAGGTATAATACTCTCTAAACCACCACTTCCTGAGTTTTCCTCTTCGGCAGTAGTGGCTAAAACAATATTATATTTTAAATTTTTATGTTCGTAAAAATGCAAAAAAGTGGTTATTAAAGCTACCAAAGCACCACCAGCATCGTTGCTACCTAAGCCGTAAATTTTACCATCTTCTACATCGGGCGAAAACGGATTTCGGGTATAGCTTTTATTAGGCTTAACAGTATCGTGATGCGAGTTTAATAATATTGTTGGTTTTTGTACATCAAAATATTTATTATAGGCCCACACATTATTGCCTTTTGTGTGTGTAGTAATGCTTCTAGCTTTTAAAAATTCGGCAATTATGGCCGCAGTTTGGTCTTCTTCTTTACTAAACGACGGTGTACTTATTAATAATTTTAATAAATCTACCGCTTGTAAGTATAACTCGCTTAATGCCATAAATTAGTTTTTGGTATATAATTCGCCTGCAATTTGGGCCGAAGTTTTAATGCCTTTTATCATAGCCGAGCTAAATCCGTTATGCTCCATTTCGTTTAACCCTGCAATGGTGCAGCCTTTGGGCGAGGTTACTTTATCTATTTCGTGTTCGGGGTGCGATGCCAGTTGTAACAACAAATCGGCAGCACCTTTGGCCGTTTGTGCTGCCATCTTTAGCGCATCGTGAGCGTGAAAACCTACCTCTACCCCACCTTGAGTTGCTGCCCTTACAGCTCGTAAAAAAAAAGCTACGCCACAGGCACATAAAGCCGTAGCGGCAGACATTAAATTTTCGTTAATTTGAAAGGTTACACCCACGGTATCAAACATTTGTTTAACTGTTTTTAGGCTTTGCGCCGATGCTGAATCGGTGGCAAAACACGTCATACTTTGCTGTATAGCAATGGCTGTATTGGGCATTACCCTAAAAACGTCTAAATCAAAAGATAATTTTTCTTTGATATCATTACAACTTACGCCCGAAACAATCGAAATAAATATTTGATTTTTTGTATCAATACTGTCTTTAATTTCTTCTAAAACCGTATTCACGTGTTTGGGCAATACTGCCAATACAATTACATCGGCACCAGCAATGGCGTTTATATTATTGGTTGAAACAGCAAAACCTTCGGCGGCTAGTGGGCTTAATAAATGGCTATTACGGCGGCTAAGGGTAATGTTGCTTGCTTGGTATAAGCTGCTTAAAACCAACCCTTTTGCTAGCGATGTGCCCATGTTTCCACTACCTATGATGGTAATTTTTTTAGTTGATTGTTCCATTTTATTATATGGTTATACGTGTGCCAAAGTTTTGGTTTTTTAACAACGTTAATTCATCGGCATTGCCAATAAAAACTTGTTTTACGCCACTGTGTATAGCTTCAAAAGCGTTGTGTAATTTAGGCAACATTCCGCTATGTATTATATTTTGAGCTTTTAAAGTTTTAAATGTGCTTGGGTTTATTTCGGTTATTACCGATTGTTCGTCATCTATATTCTGTAAAACCCCTTTTTTTTCGAAACAATAAATTAGCGAGGTGTGGTAAAATGGTGATAATGCCACCGCCAATACCGAAGCCACCGTATCGGCATTGGTGTTTAAAAGTTGCGCTTCGCCATTATGTGTAATAGCCGAAAAAACGGGTATAAAACCGTTGTTAATTAAAATAGTAAGATTTTTTACGTTTACCGAATTAGCCTCAACATCGCCCACAAAGCCAAAATCTATGGCTTCATTGATACCCGTTTCTTGGTTTTTTAGGTGTTGAACGGAGCGTTTTTTTGCGTTTATTAAGTTGCCATCGGCACCGCTAAGGCCTATGGCGTTGCATTTAAATGCTTGCAAATTGGCTACTATATTTTTGTTTATGAGACCTGCATACACCATGGTTACTATTTGTAATGTTTGGCTATCGGTTACCCTTCGTCCGTTTACCATTTTGATTTGTAAACCCACATCTTGACTAAGCTTGGTAGCCATTTTACCGCCACCATGTACCAATATTTTATAGCCTGGCAAGTGGTTAAATTCCGATAAAAATTTTTGTAGCTTTTCGGGCTTATCTATTACATTACCGCCAATTTTTATGATGGATAGTTTAGGGGTTTGTTTAGATATGGCTTGCATTTTTTATTTTTTCGGTTTTGGGTTTTACTTATAAAAGCTATTTAATTTTTACTTTGTATTTAGGTTTAATGATTTTTTTAAATGGTACGTAATTAAAAAAGTTGTGTACATTACGCATATCTCCCGAAAGGGAAAAAATTAAAATTATACCCAAACCTTGTATGCAAAAAATTAGGTTATTATTTAAAACCTGTTATGCGTGAGCCTTAGATTTATCTACTAAATTTTCTTTATAAAAACCTTTTTCTAATTTTTCTCGAACCGCACTAAAGGCCTCTAATGTGCGGTTTACATCATCAAGGCTGTGCGTTGCTGTAGGAATTAATCGTAACATAATTAAACCTTTGGGTATTACTGGGTAAATTACTATCGAACAAAATATGCCGTAATTTTCACGCAAATCCATCGCAATGGCGGTACCATCTTCAACCACTCCTTGTAAAAATACGGGGGTAACTACCGAATTGGTAACGCCAATATTAAAGCCTCTTTCTTTTAATCCATTTTGCAATGCAGTGGCTATTTGCCATAATTTTGCTTTAAGTTGGGGCTGAGTTTGCAATAGCTCTAAACGTTTTGCTAAGCCTAATACCATGGGCATAGGTAACGATTTTGCAAAAGTTTGTGAACGCATATTGTATCGCAAAAAATTAGTTATTTCTTGGGTACTTGCTATAAAAGCACCAATACCTGCCATCGATTTTGCAAACGTACCAAAGTAGATATCAATTCCCTCGATGCAATTTTGATGTTCGTGGGTACCTGCACCTGTAGTACCCATGGTGCCAAAGCCGTGTGCATCATCTATCAATATCCTAAAATCAAATTCTTGTTTTAAGGCTACAATTTCTTTGAGTTTTCCTTGTGCCCCCGACATACCAAACACTCCTTCGGTAATTAACAATATACCACCACCTTGTGCTTCGGCTAGTTTGGTAGCTCGCTGTAATTGCTTACGTAAGCTATCTATATCATTGTGCAAATACACATAGCGTTTGCCTAAATGTAAGCGTACCCCATCAATAATGCAGGCATGCGATTCGGCATCGTAAACTATTACATCGTTTCTATCTACCAAGGCATCAATAGCCGACATAATACCCTGGTAACCATAGTTTAACAAAAAAGCATCTTCGTAACCTGTAAACTTAGCCAACGATTTTTCTAAATTTTCGTGGTGGGTAGAGTTGCCCGACATCATACGGGCTCCCATAGGGTATGCCAAGCCAAAATCGGCGGAAGCTTGGGCATCGGTTTCGCGTACCTCGGGGTGGTTGGCCAAGCCTAAATAATTATTGAGGCTCCATACCAAATGTGGTTTTCCTTTAAAGTTCATATTGGGCGAAATTTCTCCCTCTAGTTTTGGAAAAGAAAAATACCCATGCGACCATTTCAAATGCTGACCTAGCGGCCCCATATTTTTACTTATTTTTTTAAAAATATCCAAGTTGTATGTTTTTATGGTTCAAAAAAAATTAATGTGCGAATTTATGTTTTAATTTTGTGATAACAAAAATAGGATAGTGCACTTTTTTTACAAAAAATATAAAATATACCCTTCGTATGGTAATATAATTTAAACTATTGTAATTAAATGAGGCAAGCAAACTAACACTTTAAATGGATTGTTAAACCAACTTGTTATGGTAAATTAAATATTAAAAAAACAATAAATTTTTGTTAAAAATTTTTAAAAATTTTGTTCACACACTTTTCCGTTTAACGCACTCAAAATAAAAGCATTTACGGTATTTATACACAATTGTTATTAACTTTAAGTTTTATCAAAACCAATCAATAGTTATACTTGTAAAGTAATGTAGCGCCATTTACAAAAAACGATTTATTATTTTTTTGATTTTTAATTCTTAGGGTAATTGTTATTTTTTATCTAAGGTAAAAAATGTGAATAATTTCTAATTAGATGGCAACATTTTCTTTAAAGTAAAAACATACACAATATTTATAATGACACACCATACCGAATTATTACTTAAAGAAAACAAAGACCGCTTTGTAATACTACCTATAAATTACCCCGAAATTTGGCAACATTATAAACGCCATGTAGCCAGTTTTTGGACAGCCGAAGAAATAGATTTAAGTGCCGATATTAAAGATTGGGAAAACCTTAACGATGGCGAACGCCATTTTGTAAGCCATATTTTAGCATTTTTTGCCGCCAGTGATGGTATTGTAAACGAAAACTTGGCCGTAAATTTTATGAGCGAAGTGCAACTGCCCGAAGCCCGCTGTTTTTACGGTTTCCAAATTATGATGGAAAACATACACAGCGAAACCTATGCTTTGCTAATTGATACCTACATTAAAAATCCGCAAGAAAAATACAAACTTTTTCATGCCATTGAAACCATACCTGCCGTAAAGAAAAAAGCCGAGTGGGCACTACGTTGGATAGATAATGGCAGCTTTGCCGAACGCCTAGTAGCTTTTGCTGCCGTTGAAGGTATATTTTTTAGTGGGAGTTTTTGCTCGATATTTTGGCTTAAAAAACGTGGCTTAATGCCAGGCTTAACTTTTAGTAACGAGCTGATAAGCCGAGATGAGGGTTTACATTGTGAGTTTGCTTGTTTGTTATATAAAATGTTAGAAACCAAGCTTTCGCAAGATGAAGTTTACGCCATTATTATGGATGCCGTAGCTATAGAAAAAGAGTTTGTAAGCGAATCGCTCCCGGTTGATTTAATTGGGATGAACGCCAAGCTGATGCAACAATACATAGAGTTTGTTGCCGATAGATGGCTAAATGAATTAGGTTACAAAACCATATATAACACCACCAACCCTTTCGATTTTATGGAAATGATTTCGCTACAAGGCAAAACCAATTTCTTTGAAAAAAGGGTAGGTGATTATCAAAAATCGGGTGTGATGAGCAACCAAGAAGCGCAGGCGTTTTCGTTAGAAGAAGATTTTTAGGGATTTTTGATTACGGATTAGGGCTCACAGATTACGCTTATGCACACAGATTTTTGATTTAAAATTTAGCGTAAATTAAAAAATATAGTTTCTTGACACGATTTTATTGCGTTAACGATGGAAGCGGGCATCCTTTTTTTTATTGCCCCTTTTTGCTCCCCCTTCGGGTAATGGCACTAACATAGGATAATTTATTTATATTTGCGTACACCAAACATGAATAAAAATGAAGGCAAACAGATCCTTAGCGATAAGCAATAAGAT